>JBBRDU010000198.1:0-1617 GCA_038203615.1 Chthoniobacterales bacterium | reverse complement strand
ATCGTGGACGAAGCCGCGGTTGCCGCCATCAAGGGCGGCGCCAGTGACATCGTGATGAAGCAAAACCTCGCCGGGCTGCTTCCGGTAGTCCAGCGGGAACTGCGCGATTCAGAGTTGCGGTCGCTCGGCAAAAACGTCGTCCACGAACTTCAAAAGCGCGAGCGTCAATTCCGCAATCTGATCGAGAAAAGCTCCGACGCGATCGCCCTTATCGATGCCAGCGCCGAAATCCTGTACGCAAGCCCCTCCACCGAGCGAGTCCTCGGATATTCGCCCGAAGAGATCCATGGGAAACAAGGATTGGAGATGCTGCATCCGGAAGACCGTGAAACCATGCGCGTTCTCCTGGTTGAGCTGGCCGGCAAGGCGGGGCAAGCGACGAACGCGCAAGTGCGGGTGCGCCATAAAGACGGATCGTGGAGATGGATCGAAGCGGTCGCTACGAACCTGCTCGAGGACCCGGATGTAGGCGCCATCGTGGCCAATTATCGGGACATTACGGAGCGAAAAGAATTCGAGCAACAATTGCGGGACAGCGAGGCCCGTTACGCGCTGTTAGCGGAAACGGTTCCCTCGGTTTTATTTACCGACCTGCCGGACGGGAGCGCCGACTACATCAGCCCCCGATTTCATAAGTTCACGGGACTGCCTGACGGCGGCGCGGCGAGCCATACATGGCTCGACATGGTGCATCCGAGTGACGTAGAGCGGACGCGGCGCGAGTGGGTGCGCGCGATCCGGCAAGGTCGGGCTTTCGAAGTGGAGTTTCGCCTGCGCCGGGCAGATGGGGAATATCGCTGGTTTTTTAGCCGCACCCTACCGATGCGGGGCGCCGATGGGAAGATCATCCGATGGTTCGGGGCGGCCACGGATATCGACGACCGGAAGCGGGCCGAGGAGAAATTGCGCGCCAGCGAGGAAAAGTTCCGGGCGCTCATCGAAAATAGTTCGGATGGATTCGCGCTGGTCGATGGAGATGGCATCGTGTTGTATCTGGGCCGTCCGGTGCTCGGGCATGTGACCAACGAAATGCTGGGTGTCAGGCTGACGGATCTGGTCCATCCCGACGACCGCGAGGACCTGAAGGAAAAACTGCAAGAAGTCATGCAGAATCCGGGGCTGGGTATCACGGCCCAGTACCGGACGCGGCACAAAGACGGGTCGTGGCGCTGGGTGGAAGGCGCCGCCAAAAACCTGCTTGACAATCCCAGCGTGCAGGCCATCGTGGTGAACTACCGCGACATTACGGAACGGCGCCGCATGGAGGAGCAGCTGCTTCAAACCCAAAAGCTGGAGAGCCTGGGTCTGCTGGCCGGAGGGATCGCGCACGATTTCAATAATCTGCTGACGGGTATCATGGGAAACGCCAGCATGGTGCTCGAAGCCCTGCCGCGCGATAATCCGAACCGCTCCGCTTTGCTGGACGTCGTGAATGCGAGCGTGCGCGCCGCCGATCTCACCCACCAGATGCTGGCGTTCGCAGGCAAGGGCCGTTTCGTCACCCAGTCTATCGACCTCTCGGAGCTGGTGCGCGAGATCAGCAGTCTGATCGAGCGCGCCGTGCCTAAAAGTGTCCAAGTGCGCCTGAAGCTGGACGCCAATTTGCCCGCCATCGAG
>JBBRDU010000197.1:0-1621 GCA_038203615.1 Chthoniobacterales bacterium | reverse complement strand
TCGACGTGCATCCCTTCCGCACCACGGCGCCCGAGCATTGGCTCGCGCATCTGCGCAACAGTCACAGGACGTTTGTGCGCTTGGTGGAAAAAGTGCGCACCTTCGATCAAAAAGCCGCCGACCAGCTCATCGCGGCGCGTGACTACCAGCAGCTCGACCAGATGGTGCTGGAACATTTGCTGGGCTGATCTCGAAGTAATACGGTGTAAATGGAGGGATCGCCGGGATTGAGATTCCGGCGCTCCGGATCATTGCGGCGCTTTGCACAAAAGACAGCGCTCCATCGCTGGCGAGGCGCTCTGTGAAGGTGATATCGGACGCTTCAAACGCGCTGGCGCCTTCCTGCACGCGAATCCGAACGTCGTGTAGGGTTTCCCTTGGATGCAGGTTGGCTGCGACGAGATAGGCATTGCCGGATTTCGGCGCAATTCGGAGAAACGCATAAAGCCAGTGGCCGCTTGCCGTTTCGCCCGGCAGCCGCCCAAACTGCTCGTTTGTTATATTGACCGGGTTAAGCGGGACAAGCTCCCCGATACGAAACGCCGGCTGCCCGATCAGATGGATCAACTTGCTATAAAACGCGCGCAGAGACGCCTGTTCCGGCGACAGGCGCCCGCCATCGTAACGATGTCCGTTCACCCACTTCGCGAACTCTGGCATGCACCAATAGTCGAAGATTGTCGTGCGGCAGTTATCGCCGGCGAAGCCCGACGCTCCGCTCGCAGGTTCGCCCACTTCCTGCCCGTGGTATAGCATGACGGGGCCGCGTCCGATGCCGAAAAGGATCGCGGAAACAGAGCGTCCGACATCTGGGCCGAGGCTTCCCCACTCGCGGCTTGCGAGGCGCACTTCGTCGTGGTTCTCCGCGTAACGGAGCGCATTTTGAAAGATATACAGGTGCGGGCGGCCACAGTCGAGATCGTTTGCCCAGCCCTGGCCGTCGTAGAGCGATTTGAGAACTTTGTACGATGGATCGTCGTACACCGAGTCAAAGCCGGCGCTCAGCAGATCGTACATCACATTACCCTCGCCGTTTTCAAGCGCCAGCAGCACCGGATCGCCGCCGCGAACCTTGGCCGGATCGTTATTATACGCCTCCGCCATGAACCAGACAGCGGGATCGCGGCCGCGGGCCTGGCCGATCGCCCACTGCCAAAATTCCGGGGGAATCATATGTGCCATGTCGCACCGGAAGCCATCGACACCTGCGCTTTGCCAGTAGGCAAGCACGCGGTCCATTTTATGCCAGGTGTCCGGCAGCGGCGCATCCCGATCGCCGCCGTTTGGATAAGCGCGCTCGCCCGTGGTGAAATTGAACCCGTAGTTTAGCTTCGCGGTTTCGTACCAATCGCCCATCGAGGGCGTCCAGGAGACGACGTTGTTTCCGCTCACTCGTCCATGGTCGAGTTCGCCGGGATGCGTGCCATCGCATGTGCCGAGCAGCTTGCATGTGGCGCTCGCCGGTTCGCCATTTTTCACGGTGGGGAGCAGCAGCGGCGGACCATGGCCCGCGTCTTCCGCGCGCAGATAGAAGAAGTTATTCAGCGGCGAAAAGAAGAGCGCTCGGTTGTCCCCCGCGCCGAAACTCAGGTCGGGCGCGATGTCGGAGCCATAAGATCGC
>JBBRDU010000196.1:0-1717 GCA_038203615.1 Chthoniobacterales bacterium | reverse complement strand
GCGCGAAAAAGGACACCAAACAACCTGGACTGACGGATTCGAGCCTGGAAGCATTCCGCGAATTGCTCTACGCCAAAGCCGGGCCGTTCCGCGCGCCGGAAGACGCCAAACAATACTTTCCCGTGGCCGCCCAGGAGCAATCGAACCAGTTCGAAAAAGAGCGGAAGGAGTTGGAGGCGTCGAAACCCGAGTTTCCGGAAGCCATGGGGGTTTGCGAGGGCGCAAAGGTGGGCGATGTGCCCATCCACATCCGCGGCAGCCACTGGACTCTCGGGCAGATCGCTCCGCGCCGTTTTCTGCGCGTCATCGCCGGAGAAAACCAGCCCGCCATCCCCGCAGGTCAAAGTGGCCGGCTGCAACTGGCGCAATGGTTGACCGAGCCGGGCCATCCGCTCACAAGCAGGGTGATGGCGAATCGTATCTGGCGGTGGCATTTTGGCCGGGGCATCGTGCCGTCGGTGGATAATTTTGGACGCTTGGGCGAGCCTCCAACCAACCTCCCTTTGCTCGATTGGCTGGCGCTGCGATTTATCGAGCGCGGCTGGTCAATCAAACAGATGCACCGGTTGATCATGCTGTCGAACACTTACCAGATGAGCAGTGCGTACGACGCGCGCGCCGCGGAGGTGGATCCGGAAAACACGATGCTCTGGCGCATGAGTCGCCGGCGACTGGAAGCCGAAGAGATCCGTGACGCCGTGATGGCCGTTTCCGGCGATCTCGATCTGACCGCCGGAGGGTCGATCCCGCACAATACCGAGCGGGAATACGTAAGCCACACCGAGAAGCGCGGGGGCGGGGACTACGATCGGAACCGGCGAGCCGTCTACATCCCGGTGGTGCGCAGCTCCATGTACGAGGTCTTCCAGGCTTTCGATTTGCCGGATCCCTCGACATCGAACGGCGACCGCAGCGCAACCGTCGTCGCTCCGCAGGCGCTGTTCATGATGAACGGATCGGTGGTATTGGGGCATACCCGGACCATGGCCGCCAAACTTCTGGCGCGCTCCGACCTGGACGATGCGGGCCGCGTTCGCGAGGCGTATGCGCGAGCGCTCAGCAGGCCCCCGGCCCCGCAGGAGATCGACCGCGCCCTCTCCTTCATCGCCAAGGTGGAACGAGCCATGAAGGATCGGAATCAGGACGCCGCCAGCCGCCTCGCTTTCGCGTGGCAGAGCTTTTGTAAATCTTTGATCGCGTCGAATGAGTTTATTTATCTGAATTGAGGTTTTCGCGTATGAATGCGCATTGGAACTCGTACCTGAATCGCCGGCTTTCGCGACGGGAACTGCTCCGCGTGAGCAGCACGGGATTTGGAGGCGTGGCGCTGGCCGCGCTGCTGGGCGAACAGGCGCAGGCGGCTACGGTTGGCTCGCAGGCGCCCAGTCCGCTGGCTCTCAAGGCGCCGCATTTCCCGGCCAAAGCCAAACGAGTGATTTTTTTGTTCATGCACGGCGGCCCCTCGCAGGTCGACACGTTCGATTACAAGCCGCTGCTCAAGCGCGATCACGGCAAGCCGCTGCCGTTCAAACGTCCGAAAGTCGTTTCAAGCGAGACCTTCAATCTGCTCAAGTCCCCCTGGGAATTCAAGCAACACGGGCAAAGCGGCATGTGGGTGAGTGAACTGTTCCCCGAGTTGGCGCGGCACGTGGACGATATCTGTTTCATTAAGTCCATGTGGGGGTCTAACTCCCGGCACGGCGGGGCGCTGCTCGAA
>JBBRDU010000195.1:0-1747 GCA_038203615.1 Chthoniobacterales bacterium | reverse complement strand
CGAACTGTTTTATCGAACGGATTCGCGCGTGTTCTGCATCGAAGCCAAAGCGGGTCATTAGTTGGTTGAGGGGAGCGATCAAAACGGTGCAAAGTTGGAAAACTTGGGAAGGTCAAACTGTCGACGACCGGTTTCGACTGCTGCAGTACCTGGGTGACTCTGACCAAGGCCCCGTTTTTCTGACGGAGTATGGCCAGCAGGACCCTCGAAAAGCCGCCATCAAGCTCGTTCCGCAAAATCCGGAGAACGCGCCGCGCCTGCTCGAGCAGTGGGAGCGCACCGCAAAACTGTCCCATCCTTATCTGCTGCGCATCTACGAGGCCGGCCGCTGCGAGCTGGACCATGCAGGTTGGCTTTACGTTGTAATGGAATATGCCGAAGAGAACCTCTCGCAGGTTGTGGCGCAGCGCCCCATCACGCCGGACGAAGCCCGCGAGATGCTGGACCCCGTTCTCGATGCCCTCTCGTACCTTCACGCCAATGGTTTTGTGCACGGGCGCGTCAACCCCGTGAACATCGTGGGCGTCGACGAGCAATTAAAGCTTTCCAGCGATAGCGTCCGCCGGAATAGTGAACCAGACCGCGCGCTCCGCGAGCCGGATGCCTACGATCCACCCGAATTCGCCCGCGATGGCGTTTCGCCGGCCGCCGACATCTGGTCGCTCGGCATCACGCTGGTCGAAGCCATGACCCAGCGCCTGCCCTCGGCGCCAGGGACCGTCCCGCTCGTGCCCGACTCAATACCCGCTCCCTTCCGTGACATTGCGCGCCAATGTCTGCGGTTGGCGCCTCCGCAGCGGGGCACCGCGGCCGACATCATCGCGCGGCTGCACGGCGCCCCCGAACCTCCGTCGGAAACTGCCGTCCCGCCGCCGCCGCCGGCATCCCCGAAGCGCCTTTATCTTGGGCTGGTAGCCGCATTAGGCCTGATTTTGACGGCGGTCGTGGCCGTCCAGAGCTTTTCCAACCGGCGGCCTGAGTCCGCCGCGACCCCTCCCCGCGTGGCTGCGCCAACCGTCGAGCCGCCTGCCAAGCCGGCGCCGGCCGCGCCTGAAACGGAGGAGCCGGCAGCCAAAGCCGCCGATTCGCAGCCGGGCGAAGTGGTCCATAAGGTATTACCCGACGTTCCGCGCAGCGCGCGCAATACGATCAAAGGCAAGCTCAAGGTGAGCGTCAGGGTTCGCGTCGACGGGTCCGGTAATGTCGAAACCGCGAAACTCCATTCCCGCGGGCCGAGCGCTTATTTTGCCGGTTTAGCTTTAAAAGCTGCGCGCCAGTGGAAATTTACGCCTGCCACGCCTGCAGCCGACTGGATCCTGCGATTTGAGTTTTCGAAAACTGGTACGAAAGCCGTTGCAGTGCGAGCCGGTCATTAGCCTTTACTTTTGCCAAGCTTACGGCAATCGCCCGGGCGGAGGACTCATTTCCCGTCCGGTCCGGACTTGCGGAGCTGCGAACACGTCGTTGAACACGAACCAGAATTGAATCCCTTCACGGCTGGCCGCGACATCCAACCTCATCACCATCGCGCCCGTCGTGGGCGTCCGGAATCGCAAGCCGCCTCCGTACGATTTCTCGAGCCAGGCGAAATTCAGCCCGTTTGGCTGCGCAAAAACCTTGCCGGCGTCGACAAATAACGCGCCCTCTACGCCCGACAGGATCTCCCATCTCCACTCCCCCGTCAGAATGAGATTGTTGTTGTCGTAGAAGCGGAAAGGGCGAAATCCTCGCAGGTCATCCGCCGCCC
>JBBRDU010000194.1:0-1749 GCA_038203615.1 Chthoniobacterales bacterium | reverse complement strand
TGCACCCATTCGAGATACGCCAAGCGCGGGCAATACGCGAATTCATTGAGCATCCGCGCGGGGAGAAGGCCGGGGGAGACATCGGAAAGGTCGTCCATATTGGTGTAAACCCCGCGCGAAACACGTTACAAAAATTAACCGACAAGCATTCCGACCATTCACGTCTCACTCTCAAAAAGCCTTGAACATCCCCAGCCCGAAATGCGCTCCGTAGCCGAGGCTCAACGGACCTTTAATCGGTTTTGAAAACTGAATCTTCAAGCGGCAAAATGGGCGGCTCGCACCATCATCGCCACGGCGTGTGCGGATAAATTCGCGGAGTCGAGGAAGCCCGCCAACAGGCTCGGGTTCGATCTGGACGCTCACCACGTCACCCAGGCCATGTCGCTCGAGCAGGTCCCGCGCCAGCGTTGCGAGGGTCTGCTGGCCTTTTGGGAAGCGGGGTGCAACGAAAGGAGTGACTGAAACCCATTGAGCGCTTTCGGCGAAGAGAGTCTGCGTGAAGTCTTCGGGCTGTCCAAGCCCAACGATACGGAGTTGATAGTCGGTACGCTTTTCGCCGTAACCCAGATACAGGGATCGGAGTTTTTGAAGTGCGCTCAGTTCGTGCGGCAAAAATCCTTCGCGGGCAAAGATCGTGGCATGGGTCAGATGCGATGGATCATCAGCCGGAGCCGTGGGAAGATAGAACGCATGTCGATGGCCTTTTAGGGGTCGGCCGCCGGCATCGTGACCGCTGAGGGTCTCCGATCCTCCGCAGTCCTTGGGGAACTGTCGCAGCACGGCATTGCGCAGCGCCTCGGCAAATGGGAGCGTATCGATTGTTCGCGGAAGTACTTTTCCGTCGATCATGAATCGCACAACCGTAACGCTATCTTTCGAACTTTGCGCAGGGGTTCGTGCATCAGATCGCGTGGTTTGCTCCGGCGCGCGCCTGTAGTTCACCCACCGCGAACCCGGAACCGCAGGCCAGCGCCTGGCGTTGATTGTTTCTGTGTCCAGACACAAATGCCACTGCGGACAGTCGAACAAATAGTCGTCGAATTTCACCGTGCCCGCTTTGAGCTTCTTCGCGTCGAGCATCGGATAATGCGTGTTGTCGAACGCCGTGGTGGGGTCCGGGCACAGCACACGAATTGGGTTGCCCTCCTCCGAAGTCGCTTCACCCACGTCGAGGTCAAAGGAACCATCGATCAGCCGGGCACGCGTCCAACTCTCGGCACGTCCCAAAGAGGAGAGATTATCGAGCAAGCGCGACAGAGCCGCTCGGTCCTCCGCCGGCAGATCAGCCTCTGGCCACCCGATCAACACGGGAGCGTTTTCTCGAATCACGCTGACGAACGTGTCGAAAATCAGCGCCGGACCTTTCTTCTCCCACGGCATGTAGTGCCGCGTATGCGCGACACGATGCGGCGGCAACTTGAAACGCGGCGGCGGCGCGAGTGCTTCAAGAATCCGCCGCACCTGCGCTTCGGGAAGATCGGCGCACGTTCGTTTCCATACCGCCACCAGGGCCCGTAGGAAACGCCAAGGACTCGGTGGCCACTCGGCGACGCCTTCATTCACATGCCGGCCCCACGGCGTGGCATGGTAGCGCCCGGCTGGGAAGTTGAGTTCGATGATGATGGGCACGTTAGCCTCCTTTTACTTGCTGTTGTTCCACGTCAATTCGGTGACCGCCGGATTGGCAAAGCCCGACTTGCACTGACCGATCAAGGTTTTCAGGGAATCGCCGAAATCCTTGGCCGT
>JBBRDU010000193.1:0-2002 GCA_038203615.1 Chthoniobacterales bacterium | reverse complement strand
CTTTCCGACCCGAACCTGAAGCAGATGGGCGACATATTGAAATCCATTCAACAGATCAGCGGCGGCGTTAAGCTAGGCTCGGATGTGGAAGTAGCGGCTGAGCTCGTAACACACACCGTAAAAGATGCCGCTCGCATGGCTGATTCGCTGCGCATGCTGACCAGCTTGATTACGATGAACCAGCAAGGTCCATCGGCAATCAAACAGGACGATCTCAAGCTTACGGTGGAGGCGAACACGGTGCGCATCGCCATACGGATCAAAGAGGCTGAACTCAAGAAGGCCTACCAGATGCAAATGGCTCGCAACGGATTCCGGAGTCCCGCTCCCACGATTGCCGCTGAGAAACCGCGCCCGCCGGTGCAATTAGGTCTCGTCATTCAATCGTCGGAACGGGACATGGGCACAGTAGTGGTGTCGCCCGCCAAGCAAGACTGACGCTGCCAGCAGCACTGTCCCACGCAGTCCGGCATTTGCGGCATAATAGCCCTTGATGTGTAAAACGATCGCGATCGCGCTCGCTTTTTCGTTGGGTGCCATGGCAGCAGTGAAAATCGAAAAGACAAACTATAAAGGCTGGCCGAACAGTTACCGCATTTCGAATGGCGAAGTGGAAGCGGTGGTTACGAGCGATATCGGACCGCGCGTGATTCGCTACGGGTTTCCGGGCGGGCAAAACCTGTTCAAGGAATTCGCGGAAGGGTTAGGCAAGTCCGGCGAGGCGACGTGGCAGCTGCGCGGCGGCCACCGGATTTGGATCGCGCCTGAAGATGCCGTGCGGACCTACGCGCCGGATAACGGACCGGTGCACATTTCGATCAAAGGCGACGTGCTCGAAGCGACCGAGCCCACGGAGCCGCTGACGGGCCTGGAAAAGCAGATCACGGTGAAGATGGCGCCGGGCGGAACGGGCGTCGAGGTGCTGCACCGGATTCGAAACACGACCCAGAAAACGATAGAGCTGGCGCCGTGGGCCCTGACGATGATGGCGCAGGGCGGCACCGGCATCCACGGTTTTCCGCCGCGCGGCACGCATCCGCAGGTGCTGGCGCCGTCGAATCCGCTGGTGATGTTCGCATTCACCGACCTCGCCGACAAACGCTGGCAGTTCACGAAAAAATATCTGATCCTAAGGCAGGACCCGAACAATCACGGCCAGCCGCAGAAACTGGGCAGCTTCAACGCGCATACCTGGGCGGCGTATTTATTAGGCTCGGATCTGTTCATCAAACATTACGAGGCCGATGCGAAACGGACGTATCCGGATTTCAACGCTTCATTTGAAACCTTTACAAATGCCGACTTTCTCGAGCAGGAAACCCTGGGCCCGATGACGAAGCTGGCGCCGGGAGCGTCGGTGGATCATATCGAGCGCTGGACGTTGCACAAAAATGTGCACATCCGCGAATGGAACGACGCGGAGCTGGATCGAGTACTGCTGCCGCTGGTGGCGAAGTAAGGGGAAGCTGCCGGGGTTGCGGAAGACCTGCCGCAGTTTTTGACGAGTCCGCAAAAGGCGCTACATTTTTTATCGGCTGCTAACGAAGCCGCTCCTGAATCTGGCGGATGGCGTTCTGTGCGGCGCGCGAAAGATCGAGAGCGGGGACGAGGCCAAAGCCGCGGCCGGTGGATGTGACGGTTTCGGCTTTCGCAGCCAGCTCCCTCAAGCCCGGAAGGTCAGAGGCGCCGCCTAAATCGCCGATAGCCCGCAACGCGGCGAGGCGAAGCGGGACATCCCGGACTTGCATGAGCCGGCGCGCTACTTCAAGCACGGCCGGCTCCTGAAATTGCACGGCGCGGCTGAGGGCCATGGCGCCGATGAGGCCGCCGCTCTCCGCCAGGCTCAGTAAGCAGGGCAGGGCCACCGGGTCTTGATATTGCGCCAGGGCTTCGACGCCGTTCGTGGCGACGAGGAGGTTGGGATCGCGGGCCGTCTGGGCGAGGACTGCGACTAACTCGGGACGAGCCAGCATCCCCAGCTCGCGCGCCGCTACGGCGCGGA
>JBBRDU010000192.1:0-2106 GCA_038203615.1 Chthoniobacterales bacterium | reverse complement strand
GGCACGATTATTCCGGCGGCTCCGGGTAATCTGGGAGTGTTCCAATCGGTGGTCAAACTCGCGCTTTCGCTATTCAGCGTGGAGTCCGGGGTGGCTTCCGGATTATCCGTGCTGATCTGGGCGGCCCTCACGATTCCGCCGCTGATCGTGGGATTCATCGCCGTCCTGCTCACCGGCTTGACGCTCGGCGAAATCCACCACCATGCCCATCACCACGTGCACACACAACGCGACGCATCGAAAGTCATGAATCCGAAATCCTGAATTCCGCTGTTATAATTCTGGCTTCATGCTGAAATTCACTCTGCTGTCTCTGATTTGCGCGGCCATGCTGGCGGCGCAGGATTCGGATGGGAAGCTCCGCGTTATCGCCTTTGGCGCGCACCCGGACGACTGCGATATCCGGGCCGGGGGCACGGCCGCGAAGTTCGCTGCGCTCGGCCACCATGTCAAATTCGTGGCGGTCACCAATGGAGATGCCGGGCACCAAACAGAGGGCGGTGGAGCGCTGGCGAAACGGCGGCGGGCGGAAGCCATCGAGGCGGGACGCCGCATCGGCGTCACCTACGAAGTGCTGGACAATCATGATGGCGAGCTGCTGCCGACCGTGGATGTTCGCCAGCAGATCATCCGCCGCATCCGGCAATGGAACGCCGACATCGTACTCGCGCCCCGGCCGAACGATTACCATCCCGATCACCGCTATACCGGCGTCCTGGTGCAGGATGCCGCTTACATGGTGGTAGTGCCAAACATCTGTCCGGACACGCCACCGCTGCGCAAGAACCCGGTCTTTCTTTATTTCGAAGACGGTTTTCAGCGGCCCAATCCGTTCCGGCCCGACGTGTCCATCTCGATAGATGACGTCTTCGAAAAGAAGATAAACGCTCTCGACGCGCACGTCTCACAGGTATATGAATGGCTGCCCTGGGTGGACGGGAAATTCGATCAGGTACCGAAAGGCCACGCCGAACGGCGCCAGTGGCTTGCATCGCAACGCGAGCCGGGTATCGGCCCCGCCGTGCGCAAAGCGCTCGAAAAATGGTACGGACCGGACAAAGCGGCGCGTGTGAACGTCGCGGAATCTTTCGAAGTCTGCGAGTACGGCCGCCAGCCGGGCGACGACGATTTGCGCAAACTGTTTCCGATGTTAGGGAAATAAGCAACGGATAAGTCTTTCGTTTCGTAATTTTGTAGCGATGGGCTGCCGCCGGGGTTGCGGAAGACCTGCGGCACTTTCTTCAGGTCAGCAAAAATCCGCGCGGTGATGCGTCCTTTGAGCGAGCCGAGCACGCGTTCGCGCTGGGGGATCGCTAAATCGACGAGTGGCCGTTCCCGAGGTCCGGCAACGGCTGTTTGTTGCCGGCGCGCTCACAACCGGGGCACTTCGACCTCGCGCCCCTTCTCCTCCGCTGAAACGTACCCCGCGTAAATCGACAGGGTTACGTCGAGAGCCAGGTCGAGATCGCTCTCCGGCGCGCGCTTTTCGCGTATGCAGTCGATAAAGTTCCGCAGCTCGCGCGCGTAGCCGAGGCTCCAGCCTTCGTCGGGCGAGGCCGGAATCCAGCCCTCATTCGAGCTGAGTTTTTCCACCAGGTAAATGTCCTTCAGCTCCTCATGGCTCGGGCTATAAACGTCCATCACGCTGACCGGGCTGATACGGCAGCGCGTGCGATGATTGTTGGCAAACACTTCGACAAAGTCGTAGATGCCGCCCAGCACCAGCTCGGAGCACGTCACATCGGCAACCGTGCCGTCTTCAAAGGTGACATGCAGGAATGCATAATCTTCGGTGTCCTGATATTTTGTGCGCAGAAATCCCCGGTCGTCGAATCCGGCAATCCGCGTGATGGCATGTGTGCGCGCGGAAACCGAGGCGGGCCGCAGCGGGCGCCCCAGGCGCGCCCATCCCTCCTTACGTTTCAGATAGAGGATCGCTCCCAGGGGATGGCAGCCCTTGGCGATGAGCGATCCGCCGCCCTGCACGCTCCAGATGCCATAGACCGGCGAATGCGACCCGCTATGCGACTCTTCACCTGTCATGCGCAAGATCTGAGCGCGTGATTTTTCGACGATTTCGCGCTCCTTTTGCACGGACGGCGCATA
>JBBRDU010000191.1:0-2223 GCA_038203615.1 Chthoniobacterales bacterium | reverse complement strand
AGCGGCGAGACCTTTGAGCGGGCGCTGGACCGGATGGACCGGGCGCTGCGGGAGTTCCGCATTCGCGGGGTGACGACGAACATCCCATTCCTCGAGAATGTGATTCACTTTCCGGAGTTTCGCTCGGGAGGCGCCACGACGACGATGATCGACACATCGCCGCAACTCTTCGAGTTCAAGCAACGGCGGGACCGGGCGACGAAGCTCCTGAACTTCCTCGGCAATGTGATCGTTAACGGGAACCCGCATGCAAAAGGATATAAGCCGGCGTCGCTCTTCTCCCCCGCCCCGCTGCCCAGCTACGATCGCAAGCAGGAGCCGGCGCGCGGAAGCCGTCAACTGCTGCTCGAGCTCGGTCCGAAGAAGTTTGCGGACTGGATCCTAAAACAGAAGCGCCTGCTGATAACCGACACGACCTTTCGCGATGCGCATCAATCGTTGATGGCAACGCGTGTGCGCACATACGACATGGCGGCGATCGCGCCCGCCGTCGCGCGCCGCACGCCCGAACTTTTTTCGCTGGAGATGTGGGGCGGCGCCACATTCGACACGGCGATGCGCTTTCTGAATGAAGATCCGTGGCAGCGGCTAAGGCTCCTGCGCGAGCGGGCGCCGAATATTTGCTTTCAGATGCTCCTGCGCGGGGCAAACGCCGTCGGGTACACCAGCTATCCCCCCAATGTGGTGGCTGGGTTTGTAAAACAAGCGGCTGATTGCGGGATGGATATCTTTCGAGTGTTCGACTCGTTGAACGACCTTTCCAACATGAAGGCGGCGATGGAGGCGGTGCAAACGACACACGCGATCTGTGAAGGCGCGCTTTGTTATACGGGCGACATACTCGATCCCAAGCGGACAAAGTATTCGCTGAAATACTATATCGCGCTCGCAAAGGAACTGGAGAAAATGGGTGCGCACATTCTCGGCATCAAGGACATGGCCGGCCTGTGCCGCCCGTACGCCGCAAGCGCTCTCGTAAAGGCGCTTAAGGGGGAGATCGGAATTCCCGTGCATTTCCACACACACGATACGAGCGGCATCAACGCGGGCTCGATCTTGAGGGCGAGCGACGCCGGGGTGGATATCGTGGATCTCGCACTTGCGAGCATGAGCGGCTCGACCTCGCAACCCAATCTGAACTCGATCGTGGCAGCGCTCGAGCACACACCCAGGGAGACCGGGCTCGATCTGGCTGCGCTCAATGAGTTCAGCGATTACTGGGCGCATGTGCGCGACTTTTACGCGCCATTCGACACGGCGCCGAGATCGGGGGATGCCAGCGTTTATTTCCACGAAATGCCAGGCGGGCAGTTCACCAATCTCAAGGAGCAGGCTGCATCCATGGGACTCGGTCGGCGATGGCCGGAAATCGCGCGCACGTACGCCGAAGTAAATGAACTGTTTGGCGACATCGTGAAGGTGACGCCCTCAAGCAAGGTGGTGGGCGATCTCGCCCTCTTCTTGTTCACACGAGGCATCAAGCCGGCAGACGTTGTGAATCTACCGCCTGGAACACCCTACCCTGAGTCGGTGATCGATATGCTCTCCGGCGGCTTGGGCGAGCCGCTTGGCGGATGGCCGCCGAAGCTCGTAAAAGCCGTGCTGGGTGTGGCGAAATCGCCCAAACGCCCCAAGCCAGCGCCGGTGAAGCTGGCCGAGACGAAGACGGAAATCGCGCAGAAAACGAAACGGGAGCCCAGCGAGGATGATCTGTACTCGCACCTCATGTATCCGCAGGTATTCGCCGATTTCGCGAAGTTCCAGCGCGACTATTCCGATGTAAGCTGCGTCCCCACACCGGCCTTCTTTTATGGCCTTCGGCCCGGTGAGGAGATCAGCGTCTCGCTGGAAGAAGGCAAAGTATTGTTTATCAAGCTGATTAACGTCGGCTCTCCCGATCTGGAAGGGCAGCGGATCGTGAACTATGAACTCAACGGCATGCCGCGGGAAGCGACTGTCTATGACAAGGCCGTCGCGCCGAAGGTGAAGCCGCGGGTGAAGGCCGATCCGTCCGATCCGCTGCAAATTCCGGCGCCGATACCGGGAATGATCACGATTCAAAACGCAACCGTCGGAAGCAAGGTTGCCAAGGGCGACAAGCTGGCAACGCTGGAAGCGATGAAAATGCAGACTTCCGTATATGCGGCGGCGGATGGCGTGGTCGCGGAGGTCCTGGCGCTTGTCGGCGACTCCGTGAGCGCGGGCGATTTGATCGTGAAGCTG
>JBBRDU010000190.1:0-2570 GCA_038203615.1 Chthoniobacterales bacterium | reverse complement strand
TCCTGGATCGGGTCCGGTCCTGCTCTGCTCACCGGCATGTTGGCCGTACTTGGTCTGATCTTCGTCGCTCGCAGCGCTTGGCCGCGGCCGGTGAAGGCCGAGTTCTACCTTTGCGCGTGGCTTGCTGCCGCGCTGACACTTGAGGCGGTAGCGACCCATCCAACATTCGGCCGGTATTTTGTTTTGGGCATTCCGTTCCTCGCGATACTCGGCGCGGCGGGACTTCATTCCGTCTCGGGCCGTGGCTCGCTCTGGCCGTCGCTGGTGCTCGGGGCTCTGCTGACAATCGGCCTCGGCCGCTCGCTCTATGAACGCCGCGCGGAATACGATTGGAGATCCTACGAACAAAGGGCTCGAAGGGTCGATCAGGTAACTCCCCGCAATGCGCCGCTGCTTGCCGACGACCCGATCTACTTTCTGACCCGGCGCACTCCTCCGCCCGGCCTTGAGCTTTATTACTCGCACAAGATTAACCTGCCGCCCGCGGACCGGGCGCTTTTGCACCTGGTCACCGAGGAAGAAATCAGCCGTGATACGGATTCGGGGATCTTCTCCACTGTTTATAGCTGCGACAAGGACGACATCGAAGAGCTGGGCAAACAATACAAGCGGCGCGCCGACATCCAGGGGTGCGCCATCTTCTGGGAAAAATGACTAACCGGCTCGTTTCCATCTACTTACCCGTGGAAGTTTTGCCTGATCGCCGCCGGCCGCCAAACGATCGATGGCTCATTCTGAACGACTTCGAAATGGGCGCGGCGCGTGCACGCAGACCCGTGTGGAGGAACGTAAATGAGAGTGAGATCGATCTTAGCTGCATTTCCAATCTGTGCCGGGCTGCTTGTCGCGCAAACAAGCGGAACGGATTTGAACCAGAGCACGCCGGGTCAGAACGGCAACGACATGAAGCGCACAACTCAGGGTCAGACGTTGTCGGGGATTCTGGTCGCTTCGGGCTGTGACTCATCCAGCATGAACGGAGCGTGGTCTGGAAAGTCTAACGCGAAAAACAAAGAGGGCGCCGGGTCTAACAGCACGACGGCGAACCAGGCGACCGTGGATCAGTCCGGTAGCATGCCGCGCGGAACCCAGCCGGCAGATATGGATCGCAAGACTCCGGGCGACCGCTCGGTCAACAGCCCTCAAACCGGAATGGCCGATCGGGATCGCGGCGGGAATACCAGCGCCACCACGGGCACCAGTCAGTGGGAATCCGGTTCCGTCAAAACCGGAAGCTGGGACAAGGGCTGCTTCATCAGTCCTACGACCACAAGCTTCGTACTCGTGACGAAGGATGGCCGGCAGATGCGGCTGGACGACGCCAGCAATTCCATGGTTTCGCAAAAGCTTTCATCGGCGAACCGTGTTTCGGAAAAGAGCAAAATTTTCCGCGTCCGGGTCACGGGCGATATGAGCGGAGAAACCGTTCATATCACCGAGATCCAGATATAACTTCAGCCTCCCCTAAACCTGGGGCGGGACACGCGCCCGCCCCAGTTAGAATAAAGTAGTGTCCCTCCGGCTCCTCGCAATCCTCGCTCTTTCCGCGAGCGCATTCGCGCAAACATCGCCCACCTTGCGAGGGAAACTCATTCAACAACCCGGCCACACACCCACGATACAGGCCGCCGGGATTGAGGTCGCACTCGAAGCCGACGAAGACACGCTGAAGGTGCTCGACGATGAGCGGTTGGCGGGCGCCGATGTTGAGCTCCTCGGACAATCGAAAGACGCCCGACACTTCACTGTGGCTGGGACGCACCTGCACCCCGTCTCCGTCTGGCGAGATGGAAAGCGCCTGTACGTCACGTACTGGTGCGACGTATGCTATATCCGTACGTACGTTCCGGGAAATTGCTGGTGCTGCCAAAAATATACCCTCCTCGATTTACGCGAGAAGCTCGACGATCGGTAATCGCCGCCATCGGTCTTCTTATCCCCGTTATGTCCCAAGCACAAAATTACTCCGCGCGCAGCGAAACCGTGGATGGAATCGAGATCGTTCATCTCAGCGATGCCGCCCGTCACACAGAAGTCTCGACGATTCCCTCGATAGGGAACATGGCCTACGAGATGAAGATCAAAGGCGCGAACGTTTTTTGGTGGCCCTATCGCAGCCTGGTGGATTTCAAGGCCAAGCCGGGATTCGCCGGAAACCCGTTTCTCGGCCCTTGGGCGAACCGCCTGGATCAGGATGCCTTCTTCGCGAACGGCCGCAAATACATCCTGAATCCGAATCTCGGCAACATCGGGCGCGACCCGTTTCACCATCCGATTCACGGCTTCTTATCCTACGTGCCATGGACCATTGTCGCGCTTGGCTCCGATGGGGACAGCGCGTGGGTTTCGAGCAAGCTGGAGTTTTGGAAACATCCGGACTGGATGGCGCAGTTCCCGTTCGCGCATAACCTCGTGATGACCTATCGCCTGCGCGACGGCGCGCTGGAGGTGCACCTCGCCATCGAGAATTTTTCGACGGACCCCATGCCGTTGTCCATCGGGTTCCATCCTTATTTCGCGGTGCACGACGCCGCCCGGAATGCCTGGACCGTGCATGTCGCGGCCTCGGA
>JBBRDU010000189.1:0-2671 GCA_038203615.1 Chthoniobacterales bacterium | reverse complement strand
CGCGAGCGATGACCGAGTGGCGCGCCTCTGCTATCCAACGGCCGCTATCACCTGAATCTCGATGAGGCAGCCAAAATGCAGCGGCAGGGTCGGCACGATGGCGCGGGCCGGGCGATGCGTGCCCAGCACCTTGGCGTAGATCGTATTGACGCGGCTCCAGAGGCTCAGATCGGAAAGATAGATCGTGACTTGCAGGAGCCGGCTCAATGAAGTGCCGGCGGAACGCAAAACCGCGTCGACGTTGCGCAGGGTCAGCTCGGTTTGTTCCTCGATCGTCTCCGGCACAAATCCCGCCTGTCGCGGGTCAATCGGGAGCATGCCCGAAACGTAGATGAGCCCGTCATGCACGATGGCCTGCGAATAGTGTCCCGCCGGGATGGGAGCTTCGGGGGTGAGGATGGTTTTCATGGGATCATCCTGAAGCACACGCCACGCCTGCATCAAGCGTTGCAAGTGAGTGGGATTTCGACACGATGGTGGGATGCGCATTTCGAAAAAGGCCGAGTACGCATTGCGCGCGCTCTTTGCCTTGGCGCAAGCGCGCCCCGATCGACCGTTCCCGATTCAAGACCTTTCCAAGCAGGAGAATATCCCGATCAAGTTTCTCGAGCAGATTCTCCTGAGTCTGCGGCGCGAAGGTCTGCTCGAAAGCAAGAGGGGCGTCGGCGGCGGCTACCTGCTGGCGCGCCCGGCCACGGAGATCACGGTGGGCGAAGTGATTCGACTGCTCGACGGTCCATTGGCCCCGGTCGCGTGCGCGGCGAGTGGCACCAATGAAAAATGCACCTGCCGCGACCAGCGCACGTGCCCGCTGCGGGCGGTGATGACGGACGTTGCGACAGCGATCAGCGGGTTGCTTGATGATCTCAGTTTGCGTGACGCGGTGGATCGCATGCCCGCCGGGGCGCGGTTCACCTTCGAGATTTGAGGCGA
Organism: Chthoniobacterales bacterium; assembly: GCA_038203615.1. Taxonomy (GTDB): domain Bacteria; phylum Verrucomicrobiota; class Verrucomicrobiia; order Chthoniobacterales; family UBA10450; genus JBBRDU01. The sequence goes on along the minus strand of JBBRDU010000189.1, from coordinate 1,738 downwards.
AGTCGCGAAGCTATTCGAAGCGCAAGGCCTCGATCGGATCGAGCGACGCGGCCTTGTAAGCCGGGTAAAGGCCGAAGCCGACGCCGATAATCGTACAGACGAGGATGCCGGCAATGGCCCAGCCAAAGGGGAAGAGCACGTCGGCCTTCAGCCACATGGCGAGCGCGTTGCCCCCGAGGACTCCGAAGACGATTCCGGCCAGTCCTCCGACCACGGAAAGGAACACGGCCTCGACGAGGAACTGGCGGAGGATGTCATTCTTGCGCGCGCCGATGGACTTGCGAATACCAATCTCTTTCGTGCGCTCCGTGACGCTGACCAGCATGATGTTCATGATGCCGATGCCGGCGGCGATGAGCGCGATAAACGAGATGACAAACGCGCCGGCGCGGACTGAATTGGCAATCTGCGCGAAGGCGTTCGAGAGCGAATCGTTGGCGTAATATTCGAAATCGTTTTCATCGCCCGGCTTGAGGCCGCGCGCGGATCTCATCGCGCCATAGGCGGCGCTGAGCGTGCGTTCATAGGCGGCCTGCGATTCCGGCTGGATCGCGATGTTTACGGTGCGGTTGGCGGATCCGAAGTCCTCAAAAAAGCGCGTGATCGGTACGGTGGAAATGCCGTCCTGGTTCCCGCCAAAGCCGCCGCCCTTCGACTGAAACGTGCCCACCACCGTGTAGTTCTTCCCGTTAATCTTGATGTCCTTGCCGATCGGGCTCTCGTTAGGAAACAGACGCTTCTCGAGTTCCTTTCCGATGACGGCGACATTGCGCGCGAGCGAGACATCGCTCTCGTTGAGGTTACGGCCCTCGTCGATGCTGAAAGAATTTGCGATCAGAAAGTACTGGTTGGTCCCCACGAGTAGGGTGCTTTGATTCGTCTTCAGCCGGCCCCGCGTCGCGAGCTTGCTGCCGTCAAACACCTTGAGACAGATGGCGGCATTGTAGCCTTCCATTCCCCGCACGAACGCCTGCGCCTGTTGAAAGGAGACGTTCTTGCGGTTTTCGAACTTCTTGCCGGCGCGGCCTCCTCCACTGGTCATCGGATACTTCGCGAACTGAAAAATGTTCGAGCCGAGGAACGTCAGCCCGGTCTCGATCGAAGACTGCAACGCCCCGGTTGCGGTCATCACGCTAATCACGGAAAACACCCCGATGGTGATGCCGAGCATGGTCAACGTGGACCGCAGCTTGTTCGCGCTGAGCGACGAAAGCGCGAGCTGGATGGTTTCCTTGAAGGGCATGGTGAGCGCGCGGACGCGCGCGGTTAAGAGCCAAGCGTGATGGGTTATGGGTTATGGGCTGCCACAAATCTGAAATCTGAAATATTCTATTCGTAGCGAAGCGCCGTCACGGGATCGAGTTTGGAGGCGGTCCAGGCGGGGGCGAAGCCGGAGACGACACCGGTGAGAACGCTAATGAAGAGACCGACAAAGACGAGCTGCATGGAGAAGGAAATCGGGAAGCTCGGGAAGGCGGAGCCGACCGCGAAAAAGAGGAGCCACGAAACGCCGATGCCGGCGATGCCGCCCAGCACGCAGATGCTGACCGCTTCAATGAGGAACTGCAGCAGGATGGTGCGGCGGCGCGCTCCCAGAGCTTTTCGTGTGCCGATTTCCTTCGTGCGTTCTTTCACGCTGACGACCGTGATGTTCATGATGCCCATGGCGCCGACGAAAAGGGAAAGGCTCGTGTTGAACAATCCGGCGATGGCGATGCCGGCCTGGATGGGAGCGTGG
>JBBRDU010000188.1:0-2691 GCA_038203615.1 Chthoniobacterales bacterium | reverse complement strand
GGCCTGTTACAGTGGTAGTCGCCATAGATTCAACTCCGGTTTTTGAAACAGTTAAGAGGTAAACTTTACTGATTATTTCGCGACGATATTGCCCTGATAATCGAGGCTAACTTGTACCTTGGCGCCGCCGCGGAGCGCGCTGCCCTGCCACACGACGTCGGCGTTCTTGACAAGGCCACTCACATCAGTGAAGCCGGCCTTCTCGATCCGTTCTTTGGCCTGAGCTTCCGTGAAGCTATTCGCACCCGGCACTGGGGCCGAAGGTTTCGTTGTAGCCGGCGTTGCGACTGCTGGTGCCTTGGGGTCAGTCGTGGTTTGGGCCAAAACGCTGGTTGCAAAAAAAGCAACTGCGCTGGCTGCAACGATGAGCGTCCGCATGTTTGTTTATCCTTGAGGTAGGGGAACAGAGCGTCTGGTGCGAACCAAACTATCAACTCGGCTCACAACCCCATCCCCTGGCCAAAGTTGCAGATTTTCGGCGACGCGGACCCTAAAAAAAGCCCGCACATTCCTACGGAACAAGGCAGACCAGAAAGAGTTTCGGGGTGGGGAAATGCTCCCCGAAGGAAACGACAATGGCATCCCATAAAGATAAGGGCGCGCAGCACCACAGTTCCGCTGCGGATCACCACGAAAAGGCAGCAACTCAACATCGGGAAGCCGCCAAGCAACACGAAGCCGGCAATCATGAAAAGGCTGGTCATCATACCCAGGCCGCGCAGGGCCATTCTGCGCACGGGCGTTGTTGCATGGAGACCGTGAAGAGCAAAGCGCGGGTTTTTCCGCCCGGATCATGCGGTTTTCTTGAAGGAACGGACGGAATCCGGGCGACCGGCCTCAAGCATGCGATTTAGCACCGCGACGCCGATGGCGGCTTCGGCCTGCTGACCGGCAAAGGACCTTGCCCGAAGTTGCGGGCCAATGATCCGTTTGTATCGACCCATCGTAGTCTCCACGAGCGAGCGGCGGCCATAGCCGGTCGCTTTCTGCCATTCCAGTCGCCCCTTGGCCTCGATCAACGCGATATGGCGGTCTCGCTGTGAAGGGTTGAACCCTGCGTCATCGCTCAAGACCGCCGTCACATGGGGCGGGATCACGATCCTGATGTGCGCACCATGCTCTGCGATCCTCTGGTAAGTCGGCGCGCCGTCATAGGCGCCATCCGCGGTCACCTGTTCGATGCCTGCATGGACCTGCTCAAGCAGCGGCCCCACCTGCGACGGGTCGCCGATTTCCTTCTCAGTGAGTGTTTGCGCCACGATCATGCCGCTGGCAGCGTCGACGGCCAGATGTAATTTGCGCCAGCTTCGGCGGGCGCGCCCGCCGTGCTTTTCCTGCAGCCACTCGCCGGCGCCATAGACTTTCAATCCCGTGCTGTCGATCAAGACGTGCAGGGGCCCTTCCGGCATTCGCCCGAGGGAGACTGACGGCAATGTCGCGGCGCGCCGGCTCAAGGTGCTATGGTCTGGAGCGGAAACGGTCACGCCCAGAAGAGCGAAAATGGATGTTATGAAGCCCTCCGTCTGACGCAATGGCAGATGAAACGTCAGCCGCAACATCAGGGCGGTCTCGATCGCCATATCCGAATAATGGGCCTGGCCGCCTGGGTTCAGGCGCGGCGGGGCCCGCCATTTGGCGATCGCCTCGTCCGTCACCCACAGCGTCAGGCTGCCGCGCCGCCTTAGGCCGGCGTCGTACGATGCCCAATTCCGGACCTTGAATTTCATCTTGCCGAAACGATGCCGGCGATCCGCGTTGTGCTTGTTCGGCATCAGAAGGAAACCCAGTCGGCACATTTCATGGACCGGCCTTCTATCGCATCCTCTCGCTCAGACGCCAGACATCGCTGCATCCGTGCAACAACGCCGCACGATTATCATCGATCCCGGCAAATACTATGTCTATCGCATCGAGGGTGATGGAAAGGCCACCCGCTATGGCGCCAATGTCGGCCGGGACGGGTTCCGGTGGAGCGGTGAGGCTTATGTCGGGCGCAAGACCGAATGGGCCACCTGGACGCCGCCCAAGGAAATGATCCAGCGCCGGCCCGAGGCGGGCAAATATGCCGGCGGCATGCCGGGAGGTCTCGACAATCCGCTCGGCGCCCGCACGCTCTACCTCTATCAAGACAGCGTGTACACGCTCTACACGATCTACAGCACCAGCGTGGCCCAATCGATCGGAACCGGCATTACCAGCGGCTGTACGGGCCTCCTCACCCAGGACATGATCGACCTCTATTCACGAACGCCGGTCAAGACAAAGGTGGTCGTCCTGCCGGCATAGGTAACGGTGTCAGCCCCAGGTCCAGACACCGCCGATGCGGACAGCGCAGAGAACAGTGCAGTCCGGTTAAAGTCATAGCGGTTTTTTGTGTGTGCGGCGGTCGCTTGTCGTGTGACTGCGCCACGCCGCTTCGAACGTCCGCTGCTTAATTGTTTCCCCCAGAAATGCCGAAGTCGAAGATCCTAGGTTGTGTGGACGACACGGCCTAGTAGATCGAGCAAGGCATGGTTTGATGATACCCTCATAAAAATCAATGATATCAAATACTTAAGTTTTATGATGTTTGTTATCGGAATCGCAGCCGCCGCCGCCCGGTTGCAGCCGCCCTTCGCGATGTTCGCGAAACTTGACCTCAGATCACCCTCTGGTTTACCCGCTTCGAAAGCTCCTCGGCGCTCTCCTTGC
>JBBRDU010000187.1:0-2824 GCA_038203615.1 Chthoniobacterales bacterium | reverse complement strand
CAGATGGCGGGGAATAGCGTCGAGCATGGGCCCCGGCAGAACCACCCCGGCCCGTTCTTCCGCTCGAAGCAATTCGCTGTAAGCTTGGAGGGTCAAACCCTCTGAGACCGGGGCTTCGTCATCGATTGCCCCCCGCCAGCCGGGCATGTCGCCGCCGGCGTTCCACTGGCTGACCAGCCACTCCGCGGTTTTGGCCAGCATCCGATCGCGAAGCACAGGGTCGCCTTTCCACGGCAGATTTGCCTCGTGCAATTCGAGAAGCATCAAAAGCGCGAGGGCGGCTGTGTAGGTTTCATGATAGCCAGGCTTGAGCTGGTCGGGGTAAGTGTTCCATCCGCCAGTGACAGAATCCCAATAGAGGTCAAGGTGGCCCTGCACTTCAGCAAGACGTTGTTCGAAGCGTTCGCGATCGTCGGACAGCAGTCCGGGACGGTTCATTGCGAGGGCGAGAGCCGTGATATTCCAAAGAGTCGGTTCCGCCTGGGTGTAAAGACCCCCGGAGAGAAAGCCGTATTTTGTCCCGCCTGCCTCCACGAGCAGATCGGGTGCGAACGTCAACTTGAGTTCCGCAACGAGCGCCTGCAATTGTGCCGCGGTGAGATCGGGCGAGCGCAAGAGGCCGCTGAGCGCCTGACTCTGGTCCCACATGTGCAGAGTTTGTCCATCCCCGCGGTGGCTCAGCGTCTCCGATGTAAAACGATTTCCTTTTCGCCAAACGTCCAGCAGCACCCCCGAAGCCGCCAGCCGGGTATCGAGGGCGGCAGAACGGATTTCCGAATCGGAAGGAATACGCCGGAAATACGAGACCCCAAATCGATCGATGATGGTGCGAATGCTCGTGCCGCTGGGAATGCCGATGCCAACATCCGCCAGCGCGATGTAACCGACGAACAGGCCCAAGGTCGCCACGATGCCGCCGAGCGCGCGCCGAATCCGGCGCCGGACCGTGCGCCGCCGTTCCCGGTGGTGGAGCTGGTCGAATCCGACGTTCAGCATGCCCGCCAAAACTTTGAGGAGCGCGTTTGCCTTGCCGTCTTTTCCCGAGCGGGCATCTGCGGCAATGGGCTCGGTCGATTCGCTCGTTAGGCCGCCGGCCGAATCGACTTTAAAACGGACGGCTGGCGGAAAGCATTCCAATTCGCCAAGGTTGGGATCGGCATTCGGCTCACCGTCCACCACCAGGCAAAGGACCCTGCCTTCACGTCCGAGCGCTTTAAAAACCTGCACTTCCTGATTCACCCATCGCGAGACCGCTGCGCGGGGCGAGCAAATCACGATAAGGTAAAGCGAGCTCTCCAGCGCGCCCTGAATTTGCGTCCCTAATTCGGCGGCGCCGGGCAGCTCGTCGCGATCGCGAAAAAGCGGAAACAAACGGCGCGGAATCATCCCACCCTGAAGCGGTTTGCCGATGAGGGTGCGAGGAATTCTGTAAGTCTCGATCCCTTCGTGGACCCATTTTGCCCACTGATCGTCGCGGTGGCTGTAGCTGACGAATGCCCAATACTTGAGGCCAGTCGGCAGGGCGCTCGAGACGGCGCCAGCAGGCGGGGTGGTATCGGGAAGATTTCGAGGCATCGGCGCGAACATTCTGCATTCTCCGAAAAGAATGAAAATAAATTCATTCGGCGCAATCCGGTTGCGAACGGCCCTGTCATTGACTCTATGGCCCTCACCCTCTACATGAATCGCCGCATGGCCTCTCGCCTGGAAGGCAAACCCACGATTTCGCCGTTCACCGCGACCTGCATCGTCGTCGCGAACATGGTGGGGACTGGAATTTTCACCAGTCTCGGATTCCAGGTCGCGGGGTTGCCGACTGGCTTCGTTATCCTGGCGCTTTGGATCGCGGGAGGAGTCTGCGCGCTTTGCGGAGCTCTCTCCTACGCGGAGATCGGGGCCGCCCTGCCCCGTTCGGGCGGTGAATATCATTTTCTCGGAGTGATTTACCATCCGGCCCTCGGGTTTCTTGCCGGCTGGATCTCGGCCACAGTCGGGTTCGCGGCCCCGGTGGCCATCGCCGCGATCGCTTTCGGCACTTATTTTGCGGACCTCGTTCCGGGACTTAATCCGATCATTTTGTCTCTCGCCATCGTGACGGTCTGCACGGTGGTGCTCCTGCGCGATCTCCAACTTGGAAGCGCCTTTCAAAATGGATCCACGATTTTGAAAATCGCGCTCATCGTTATCATCATCGCGGCCGGATACTGGGTGAAATCATCGCAACCCATCTCGTTCCTTCCCGCGAAGAACGATGGAGCTCTGATCCTGAGTGCGCCGTTTGCGGTGAGTCTTTACTGGGTGATGTATGCCTACTCCGGCTGGAATGCCTCCACTTATATCGTGGGAGAGTTACGGAATCCGGCCCGCACGATCCCGCTTTCCGTGGGTCTGGGGACCGTTCTGGTGATGGCACTTTATCTGGCGATGAACGCCGTGTTCCTGCGGACGACTCCAATCCCCGAGATGGTCGGCAAACAGCAGGTCGCCATCATCGCGGGCGCTCATATCTTCGGGACCGCGGGGGCAAAAATAATGGGGCTCTTTATCTGTCTGGGCCTGATTTCCACGGTGAGCGGAATGATGTGGATCGGTCCCCGGATCACCGCCGCCATGGGCGAAGATCTCCGCCCCTTGAACTGGCTGGCCCGGCGCAACGCCCACGGGGTTCCGACCAGCGCCATCCTTACGCAGTTCGCCATTGTCATCGTCCTCCTGCTCACGGCGACGTTTGAGACCGCGGTTAGTTACGTCCAGTTCAGCCTCACGCTTTGTTCGACTCTGACCGTCCTGGGCGTCTTCGTTCTCCGCTGGCGCAGACCTGACC
>JBBRDU010000186.1:0-3021 GCA_038203615.1 Chthoniobacterales bacterium | reverse complement strand
GGCTTGATGACCACCGTGCACTCGTACACGGCGACTCAGAAGACGGTGGACGGCCCATCCAAGAAGGACTGGAAGGGCGGACGTTCGGCGGCAATCAATATCATCCCGAGCGCAACCGGCGCCGCGAAAGCGGTGGGGCTTGCCATTCCGGAGGTGAAAGGAAAAATCACCGGCATGTCGTTCCGTGTGCCGACTCCGACGGTTTCGGTGGTCGATTTGACCGTGAAAACCGAGAAGCAGACTTCGTATGCAGAGATCTGCGCAGCGATGAAACGCGCGAGCGAGACCTACATGAAGGGTTATCTCGGTTACACGACCGATGAGGTGGTCTCTTCGGATTTCATTCACGACCCACGCTCCTCCATCTTTGACGCTGGATCGGGAATCGGCCTGTCGGCTGATTTCTTTAAGCTGATTAGCTGGTACGACAACGAATGGGGATATTCCAATCGCTGCGTCGATTTGGTCCGCTATATTGCGAGCCACGGCCACGCATAGTCAGGCCGCGCCTCCTGCCGCCATGCCTCGGCATTTTGTCGAGGCCATGGCCGGCAGCCGTGCGTCACGCTCGGGTGGCGGTAACAACGGCTAAAACTTCGGAAGCACGGCGCCAGCGGCGGGGTCCGCTTTCGAGGGATCCTTGGCCAATTTCTTTTCGACAAGCTCCGCGTCGTGGGTCTCGATTACGAGCACGAGGTTGAGCTTGAATTTGGCTGTTGCCCGGTCGCTTCGCTCCCATGTGCGCCCTTCGAGCGCCGTTTTCAAGGCGTTGAGACCGGCATTGCCGAGCCGCGGCTTCGCTTCGCGCCACATGTACGCTCCCTTTTCCGCTGCGAGCACCGCCTGAAGCTCCGCATCGCTGAGCGGCTTCAGTCCAGCGGCGTCAGGTATCTTCGCATATTCCTCGCGAATGGCGGCGCCGTTCACGAATGCGACTCGAATCCTCCACCCTTGGAAATTGTACGCAGCCTCCTTGGCGCCAGCGAGCAACGGCTTCTCATCATTACCGACAATTCCCGCAGCCGACGCACCGTATCGCATCTCGCACTGAGCTTGGGTATCACCGAGCCGCGCCTGAGCTTCGCAAGCTTGGAGCGACAAAACGGCGGCGCCAAAAATCAAACAAGGCCAGGTGCGCAAGGCGCGCACGCGCCGAGCAGGAGCTTTTCCGAGGAATGATGGAAGCATGAGATCGAGGTGGCTGGGAGCGTCCACGAGAAAGACGCTTCAGACAAGCCCGAGGTTACATGCATTGTCTCCGCAAAAAAGTGGTCAGGCTGGCGGGGTTGACTCCACATTCCATAAGTCTATGCGAATTGCGCCTCCGGCCGATTCAGGATTTGCGCCTTCGCGCATCGCAGTCGAACCCAGGCCTCCTCGTCCCGGACGAAAAAGCGGCATTCCGACTGGAATCGCCTCATCATTATCAGTTTGCGACGCGAGCCTTTCGTCGCCGGGGTGCTGTACGTGTCCACATTGGTCGCAATGCCACCCAAAATCAGCCCGCGGGAATCGTTGGGGCCATTGGCAGGAATTCGCGGATCCCGTATAATGCAACACAGGATCCAATTTAATCCTTGGAAAAATGAAAACCTATTCTCCACGTCGAAAAGCGAACGTCCTAATTCTCGCGATGCTGGCCATCGCCATCTCATTCAGCCCCGAGTCGGCTGCCGCCAATGCTGCCGGCGGTGTCAACGGTCCCGGGCCAAACGTAACCGTGAAGGACAACGGCGACGACACGGTGACGATGGCCAATGGGATCGCCTCCATCGTCATCGTCAAGATGACCGGCCGGCTCAATTCGGTGACTTATACCTATAACAATGACGGCAGTGTGAAGACCTGCGAAACCCTTAACGGCAAGGGCCAGTATTACTATGGTGGATTCAGCTTGGGGAATGGTGTCTTTGAATACTCGCTACCGGCGGACCCGGCCAGCAATGGCGGCAACCTTGCCGACGTGAAGTTGCTCAGCAGCACGGAGAAGAATGGCGTGATGGAAATCCATTTTTCCATGCTGCGCGGCTCACCAGGTTTTTACTCCACAGCTACGATGACACATCGCAAACAGGATGAACAATTCGAGGTCGGCGCGTGGGGGGTTGTCACCCGCGTTCCGCCAGCGTTCAATTGGCTAAGCGCGGACGATACGAGGAATTGGTTTATCGGTGTCCCGACGAAGACTGGGGTTAAAGTGCCAGACTCACCGCACGAAATTACGGTCTGTCTCGATGGCACGCAGGCGGGAAATTACGCGGACAAGTTCATTTATGGTCAGGATCACTCAGACTTGCGTGCGTGGGGATGGAGCAGTATCGGCCAGAGTGGACTGAACGTTGGCCGCTGGATGATGACGACGATGGAGTTCAGCAACGGCGGCCCACTGAAACGGGACGTGTCGGTGTATCCCTACAGCGAACTCAACAACTCCATCCTGACCGGGGAAGTCGGCATGGGATCAGATGGCTACATGGACAACGGAGAGGTGTGGACGAAAACTTGCGGCCCGTGGTTCACGTACTTGAACAGTGTAGCCGCATCCGTGAAGGACGGGAAGCAGGCGGCTCACATGCTCTTCAATGACGCGCAGGCACAAGCCCAGGCGGAAGCGAAGGCGTGGCCGTATGAGTGGTTCAAAGATCAGCACTTCGTTCCCGCCTCCGGGCGAGGCGTGGTGAAGGGGAAGATTGTGATCAACGACAGAGGCAGTCCGAATGCATCCGTGGCGGGCCTGTGGGTTGGCCTGCAGCAGCAGCCGCAGACTTACAAGGGCTTCTACGACTTTCAGAAGTGGTCGAAGACCTATCAGTGGTGGGTAAAGACGGATGCGGACGGAATCTTCACCATACCGCACGTTCGCGCGGGTGAAAAATATTTGCTGTGGGCGTTTGGACCGGGCGCTGCGGGGACTTTCCTTTCGCAGAAACTTGAAGGCGGACAGCCGCCCTTTGAATGCGATCTCCCTGTGAAGGAATTCACCGTCAGGGTCAAGGCGGGGGAAACCGAGGATCTCGGCAC
>JBBRDU010000185.1:0-3303 GCA_038203615.1 Chthoniobacterales bacterium | reverse complement strand
TTCGCTGACTTCTACGAGCAAGTGGTCGTGCCTCAGGAACAACCACTCGCACACGCTAAATTCTTTATCCTCTGCGGCCAAGACGGCGCCCGCACTTTGCTGCTTGTGGCACATGCGAATTCGAATCCGCCATTCTTGACTGCGTGATTGCAGTCGATGCGGTTGCGCTGACCGGAAGGGGCGAAAAAACCGTTACGAGCACGGTAAGTGCAACAGAAGATTTTCGTACCAAAATTCCCGCCGTGCTTTCGATTAGAAGTTGGCCCAGGGGCTTGTGGCAGTGGAAGGCAGGCCTACTGGACCCATGTGAGCGTCCGATCCCGGGATATAATCGGCGAACACATTGTCGTGCGCTGTATTCCGAATCACGACATTGCTGTGGAAACCAAAATTGACGCAATAGACGCCCAACTGGTTCCCGAACGCGTGATTCCCGTCTATGCGGTTGTTGATCCCAACGCAGTGAATACCTAAATTTGCATTTTGCGAAACGTTGTTATTGAGCACAGTCGTGGAGCCGCCGACATACATCCCATCGTTGCCGTTCAGACTGCTATTGCAGTTGAGAAACGAGCAGTTATCTCCGCCGTGTATTCCATCCGACCCGTTCTGGCTCGAGTTGCAGTTGATGATGGAGCAATTGTCACCCGTCGAGATCCCGGTTTTCCCATTGAGACCGACAGTACAGTTCATCAGTGAGCAAGCATTGCCCGCCTGAATCCCGTTGCCGAGGTTTGCGGTGGAGAGACAATCAACAAGGCTCGAGCCCCGGTCGATGAAGAACCCCGCCGACGTAGAGCTCGCAGTATAAGTGGATGTGGCTGAGCAGTCGTGCAACCGACAGGCGCTGAACGCATAGAAGCCGTAGATGCCATTTAAATCCGCGGTGCAGTTGGTAAGGCTGGAACGGTCGGCGGAGAACCCGCTCAAGACGTTGCCGTTGCTGACGCAGTTTGTAATCGACGCGGCGGTGCCTGCGGCGAAGCCGTCCCCAGCATTGCCCGTGGCGACGCAGTCGCTGATTACGACGGAGGAGGCGTACCGGCCGTCGAAGCCGTCTCCAGGGTCGGTGCTGACGTTCCCTCCGTTGCCTGGACTGTCCGTTAAACGTAACCGTCGCAGTATCCCATTCCTCGATGACAGGTAAACGTTGCCCCGACCCCAGCCTCGCACGGTTCCATTTTCAACCGAGATGTCATGGCGGGAACCAGCGTTCCTAATTCCGATCAGTTGATTCGTTCCATTTGTTCCGCAAATGACGGCAAAGCCATTCAAATCAATCGAAACATTGTCCGCAGCGATCACGATGCCGTCTTTCCCCGCCGGCGCGGCCAGATTGGACCCCAGGTAGTAGGAACCGGATTGCGTGATGATGAAGACGGTGCCGCTATCGCCCGGCGTGTTCAGCGTGCTTAGCAAGGTGCGGGGCTCAACCTCATCGAGCCTTTTCATGCTCGCCGCGGGCGCCCCGGGCGGGGTAAGGGAACCTTGGGGACAAAGCGCGCCCGGCAAAAGGCAGGAGGACAGGAAGAGCCACGCCGGGAAGAAAGCGGACCGCAAGCGAGTTGGTGGTATCATGATGCATCAAAGGTTCGATCGTCATGTTAGGCGGGATCCAACTTCCCCGGCAAGACTGCAATACATCTGCGCGCGTGAAACTGGTTTTTCGCGGTTCAACCCATGGGGGGTATTGTCGCGTTTCGGAGGATTGTCAGTAAAAACGCCAACGCGTCACTTGGCGGGCGGTTCGAGAAGAATGAGCATGAGCGATTCGGGTACGATGGCCTCGAGCCGCTGGTTGACAAGGTGGCGAAGTTTAAACTTACGCGGGATCCACCGAAGGAGGTTTCTGGCTTCGCGTTGAATACCGGTCTTCACCGAGCGGCAGCAAACTGCCCTGGCTTATGACCATTACCTAAGAAGCCAAGCGCTGCACAAATGGTTCGCACTCGCTAGAGTTTGTAAGGCCGCCAGTTCATGAGTGGACGTATGAGCAATGACGAGTTTGAAACCCGGGAACCCTTGGAATCACTCGATTCCGCTATTTGTGCCGTCAGCGAACGAGCTTGGTGCCTTTATGATGATCTTCACACCCATCGGCTTACTGGTCGCTGGAAAGTCGCGGGCGACGGTCGCGATACTATTGCTCGCTGGATACTCTTTCTAGAGACTGATCTTGAGTACACCTGGCCTCCTACTTTACTGGGGCGTCCATTATTTCAGCATCCGCTGCGCTGCATTGTCACGTTTGGTGCCGCCATTGGAGAGAGACAGCCTGCGTACCAGAGCGCCGGCGATCCTAAGATTTGGCCTTTCTCTACTCGCGACGATTATGATCGAGCACTCAAGCACCCGACGATCTTTTCCCGTGCAGCCTGAGCTCATATTTGTTGTGCAACAGAAGTTAGGATTTAAGGAAGCGTTGAGAGGGAGTTTTGTAGTCATGTCGTTTTCGGGGTCTTTCGTTGAGGGTGGTGGCGATGGCATCGCATTGGGCCTGGGTGACTGAGGTCATGCTTTGGCCTTTGGGCAGGTACTGGTGGATCAGTCCGTTGGTGTTTTCGTTGGTCCCGCGCTCCCAAGTGTGGTGCGGAGTGGCGAAGTAGAACTTCACTTTGCTGCGCAGCTCGATCTGCGCGTACCCATGAAACTCGGTGCCGTTGTCGGCGGTGATCGTACGGAATTCACTTTGGTGCCGGCGCATGAGCACGAGGGTGACGCGGCAGGCCTCGGCGACCGCGCGCGCCTTGAGCTTGCCGATGAGGGTGTACCCGCTCTTGCGCTCGACCAAAGTCAGGATGCAGCGACTGCCCTCGCTCAAGCTGGATCCCATCGTCGTGTCGATCTCCCAGTGGCCGAAGCGCCGGCGCGTTTCGATGGAGGCGGGTCGCTCGCCAATCAAGCGTTTACCGGCCAGGCGGCCGTGACCATCGATGCACCGGGCCCGCTCGAGGGCATGACCGACATGTCTTGGGTAAAGGTGATCGGCAAAGTGAACTTCCGCCCCTTAGGCGAAGGCAAGATGTCCGCCGTGGTCCAAGCCGAGCGCATCCTGCCGACGAATCCGCCGGCGGAGATCATGTTGTATTGACCGCGGTGCAGCCGGGCTTCCCCTTCCGTCGCGGCATTACCGGCCATTTACCGCCGCGATCGCAGCCTGCGATTCTCATTGCAGCCCGAGTCATCCGCAGGTGAGCTTGGTTCCTTGGCTGGTAATGCGTGGAATTCCGACGATGAAGGTTTTCGACCAGCTACCACTCGTGGAGAGCATTCTCGGTGAGCGCGCCGAGATCATTGGTTCCC
>JBBRDU010000184.1:0-3343 GCA_038203615.1 Chthoniobacterales bacterium | reverse complement strand
TTTCGCCGCGCAACGCGAGGCTCTGATCCAGAAAGCGTTGACGGAACGCGTGAAGGAAATCGGACCTGGCAAGGAAGGCGATTCAGATAAGAAGGACGACAAAGATTCGCCGAAAATTTCCGCCCAGGAAAACCTCCGAGCCCACGAACTGGCGCCAATTTATGGTGACGGCCACGATAGGCATACCTGCATGGAGGACGCGTCCGAATGAGTTGCGTTCCGAATTGGAGGTCATCTGGGCCCGCCCCGAAGGCTTTCGGGGTTTACAGAAACGCCCGGCAAATTTTAGTGGCCACGCTTTGCCTCACCGCCAGTGTCAACGCGTCCGACACGATGCCGGCGGCGCCGCAAACCAAGCCGATCGCGATTAAGGGCGCCACAATTCATCCAGTGAGCGCTGCGGAGATTCCGTCCGGCACAATCGTTTTCGAAAACGGAAAGATCACGGCGCTGGGGGTGAACGCGACGATTCCCCAGGCTGCGGAAGTGATCGACGGAGCGGGCAAACAAATTTATCCGGGCCTGATCAACGCGAATACCGTCCTCGGTCTGGTCGAAATCGGCGCTGTGCGCGCGACGGTGGACGTTGAAGAATCGGGCGCGATCAATCCGAATGTGCGGAGTATTACCAGCATCAACCCCGACAGTGAGTTGATCCCGGTGGCTCGCAGCGCCGGAGTTCTTACCGCGCTCTCGGTGCCGGAGGGCGGAATCATTTCCGGCCAATCCACCCTGCTCCGACTGGACGGCTGGACGCCGGAAGAAATGACGGTGGTTTCGCCGGCGGCAATGCACTTGCGCTGGCCGAATTTAACGATTGATCGCCGGCCCCGCGCGCGGAAGTCGGTCAAAGATCAGCAGAAGGAGATCGAGAAGGCGCAGAAACAAATCCGCGACGCGTTTCAGGTGGCACGCTCTTATTGGCAGGCCAGGAAAAATCCGTCGCCTGACTTTAAGAACGATTTGAGATGGGAAGCATTGATGCCGGTCTTCGACGGGAAGCTGCCCCTGTTCGTTCACGCGAGCAGCCTGGCGCAAATCGAAGCGGCCCTGGCCTGGGCGAAGGAAATGCAGCTGAAGATTGTGCTCGTGGGCGGCGACGATGCCTGGCGAATAGCGTCCCGGCTGAAGGAAAGCGACACGCCCGTGATTCTGCATCCATCCACCAGCCTCCCGCCACGGCGCGATGATGATTACGACAGCGCCTGGAGCAGCGCGGCCAAATTGCAGGCGGCCGGTGTCCGGTTTTGCATCGCGTCGAACGGGCGCGGTGCGGAAACGAACGAGCGCAATGTGGGTTACGAGGCCGGACTGGCCGCGGGCTACGGTTTGCCGAAAGAAGAAGCGCTCAAGGCCGTGACCCTTTATCCCGCGCAAATTCTTGGGGTGGCCGATCGGCTCGGATCGCTCGAACTCGGCAAAGCTGCGACCTTGATCATGACAAACGGCGATCCGCTCGATTTTCCGACCCAGGTCGAGGCGGCGTTTATCGACGGACGAAAGATTGATTTGTCGAATCGGCAAACGCGATTGCGCGACAAGTATCGCGAGAAATACCGGCGAAAATAATGGGGAGGGCCTTTGCGCCCAGACTCTTCAGCGGCTTGAGAACAGACAGTCGGGGCACAAAGGCCCCTACCCCATTGGATGCCCGCTGACGGAGCGGTGCGCGTCCCTGCCGCGCTACTCCACCGCGTGGACGATGTAGGTACCGGCTTGCTTATCGTCTTCCAGTTTCAGTAAGCCGCGCTCCTGCGCTGCGAGAAGGAGTTCGTTGAAGGCCCGGAATCCATGGGCGCGTTCGTTAAATCCCGGGTTCTGCCGTTTGATCGCCTGCTTCACGAGTGACCCACGAATCGGGTAATCCTCCCCCCGCTCGGCGCGCAACGCCTCCACGGTCTTGGTCAGAAGATCGAGAGCGCGATCCACCGAGAGGCTGTTGTCTTCGTCCGGCGAAACCTTCGATTGCGGGGCGGGGCGCTGGACGTTGCGGCGTCCCTTCGCCTGTTCGCCCCGGACCAGATCATCGTAATAGATGAACTCGTCGCAGTTGCTGATAAAAAGATCGGAGGTCGATTTCTTCACCCCGACGCCGATCACGGTCTTGGCATTCTCGCGCAGCTTGCTGACCAGCGGCGAAAAATCCGAGTCGCCGCTGATGATGACAAACATATCGACGTGGCTCTTGGTATAGCAAAGGTCGAGCGCGTCCACGACCATCCGGATATCCGCTGAATTCTTGCCCGATTGCCGGACGTGCGGGATCTCGATCAACTCGAAAGCCGCTTCGTGCAGGCCGCGCTTGAAAGCTTTGTAGCGATCGAAATCGCAATAAGCCTTTTTTACCACGATGTGGCCCTTGAGCAGCAACCGCTCGATCACCTTGCGAATCTCAAAAGCGGGAAACTGCGCCTCGTGGGCACCGATGGCGATATTCTCCAAATCGAGAAACACCGCCATGGTGGCATCGGAATCGTGGGAACTCATTGGCTAATGTTAGCCAGGGGTGAGTGGCAATAGCAAGGCAGGTAGAAAACGCGTAACGCAGCCTGCGAAGCCGGGCTTCCCATCCCGTGGCATAACTGGAGCCAGGGTCACGGGATCTTCGACTTCGCTCGGGATAACGACAACGGTCCCGGCCCCGAAAAACGGCTAAATGGTTGATGCCGTGGAGTCCGGGGCCGGATTCCCGGTACGAGAGCTGCTTTTTCTTCAGGGCATGCAACCAACCCACAAAACCCGCAGTTCGATCGTCAGACCCACCTTCAAACGGACCAAGGCCCAGGTGGCGGCCTGGTCGTCCACGCGTCACGCGATGTCGACCTATATTGCCGATGAAATTCGCGCCTACGCGACCATCCGGGACATCGCCGTGGCCGAAGCGGAGAATATCACCAACTCCTTGAACCTCGAGCGTGCGCGCATCGCCAACGAATTCGTCGAAAATGCTCTCAAACCGGCACGCCCGCCGTATGAGAGTCAGCACTTGCCCGAAGGCGATGCTTCGCGCGAACGCCAGCGCTGCGAAGCCGTGAAGGGGCGCCTCTCTCTCCTCCACGCCCATCTCGACGCGCTCTCCCGCGAGCACGTGCAGGCAGCGTAAGCCGCCAGCCTCATTTGATAGAGCGAGACTCCGGCGAGCCTCAACGACTTACTCCCGGCCCCAGATCATGGCCACGCTCGTCGTGAGGCTGCCGCCCATGTTGAACGTGAGGAATTTTTTCGCGCCCTTGATCTGGCGCGCGCCCGACTGCTCGGTCAACTGTTGGTAGGCGTCGAGGACCTGGCGCACGCCGGTCGCGCCGACGGGATGGCCGTCGCCGATCAAGCCACCACCGGTGTT
>JBBRDU010000183.1:0-3397 GCA_038203615.1 Chthoniobacterales bacterium | reverse complement strand
ACATCAATGACGTACATAATGCCCGGTCCCAAGTGGGCCGAAAGCAGATAGTGGTCCTCGTCGTCCATCGTCAGGTAGTCGAAGCGCTGACCTTTTGGGCCGGGCAGTTCAATCGTTCCAACGTTCTTGAGCGACTGAGCGGGTAGACAGAAAACGATGGTGACACACGCGACAAGGCACCCGCAAAGTGGACGGGCCCCGCAGTGAGTATTCATATTTTTCTGTCCTCGGCAGGCGCCGCTCCTGTGCTGAAAACGGGGAGGCCGCGCGGGCTCAGTGGGCCTTCGAGTGCGAATTTCCCTTGCCGAGTTCACTGAGAGCAGCCTTAAAGCCGGTCGCCAACTTGTCGGCTGGTCCCGTTCCCCAGTAATGCAGAAAGTAAATAGCGGGCTGGCCGCCGGTCATGTGATTGTGAATCGCAACGACATTCAAGCCGTTCGCACGGAGCGCCTTCAGGACCGGGTTTATCTCTGCTGCCAACATGGCAATATCGCCCGCGATTTCAGCATTCGCATCACTACCAAAAAACGCCGCCCAGGTGTTCAATCCCATACGGGCGTTTATCTTTGCGCCCATCTCAGTGACGGTCAGGTCATCCCGACCGATCGTAATTTTGTATACCGGCCCGCTCGTCTCCCCTTCGTGACCGACAATACCCGCGATCTTCGCCCCATCAATCTGGCCGTCCGAGACGCTCCCCATTCCACCGGAAACGGTGCTTGTATGCTGTGGCGACCCATGGCCGATCAAATCCACCGCGGGCTTTGCCATCCTCGCGAGGTCCGCTGCCTTCCCGTGACCGTGTACGTGCATATAGAAAATTCGGGGGCTTTCAAAAAGGAAATGATTGTGGAGCGCAGTAACTTCGAGCCCGCTATCGAGCAGAGCCGACATTACCGGATTCACTTCATCCTCCAGTAACACCAGGTCGCCCATCATCACGTCGTTTCCACCCGTGCCTTTCGTCATTGCGAGCCACCCGCCAAAACCAAACGGGGTGGGCGTTGCGATCCCGTCGATCGTAACCTTCAGATCGTTCCGCGGAATGTTGACCTTCAATACGTTAGCCTTGAAATCACCTTGCTTCCCGAGCGTCTTCAAAACTCCGTCGTAATCCGCTGGCATGCTCTGCGCAAACCCCACGCTGCTGGTTAGCATCAGACACGCAATTACGATCAAACTCTGCTGCTTCATTGTGGACACCTCATTGCAAGTTAATTTTAGCCTTCCCGCCACGCCGCGACCAAGACCTTATTGTAAGTACGCCGAGCGCGAGGCGACGACCACATCGAAAAGGCTTTCGGTGTGAAGATGGACACGCTCATGCGGATGCAGGCTTCCTACGACATCGCCCAGACCCGCAAGCATGAGAAGGAAATCCGCGCGTCCCGCATTCAGATTCACTCTTAAGCACCCCGGCGGATCGGGCTTGGGCCTAGCATGAACGTTCCGCCCCGGTCACAGCACCGCCAACTTAATTTTTCACCAAAGGAAATTTGAATCAACCCGACCTGCGGGCGAACCACGGATACAACGCGGGCAGCACCAGCAGCGTGAGCACGGTTGAGGTGACCAATCCACCGATCACCACGGTCGCCAGTGGACGTTGCACCTCAGCCCCGGCGCTTGTGGAAAGAGCCATCGGAAGGAAACCTAAACTTGCGACCGAGGCGGTCATCAAGACTGGCCGGAGCCTGCTCAACGCACCCTGATGCACAGCCTCGTCCACAGATACCCCGCGTTTCCGGTACTCGTTGATAAAAGCGACCATCACGAGACCATTAAGCACCGCCACTCCCGATACTGCCACGAAGCCGATTCCCGCACTCATCGAAAAATGCATCCCGCGCAGAAGAAGCGCGAGGATACCACCCGTTATTGCGAAGGGAATGCCGGTAAACACTAGCGCCGCCTCACGCATGGAGTGAAAGGTTGCGAAGAGCAGCAGGAAAATGAGCAGAAACGTGACGGGGACAACGACTAGCAAGCGGTTACGGCCACTCTCCAGATGTTCCCAAAGCCCGCCCCAGACCATCAGATAGCCGGGCGGCAGTTTGACGCGCTCATCTACAGAGCGCTGCGCTTCGACGACAAAACTACCCACGTCTCGGCCTCGCACATTGACCTCGACCGAAATCCGGCGCTGGCCATCTTCGCGGCTGATTTCCACCGGCCCTTCTTCGTTCGTGATCTCGGCAAGTTGATTGAGCGGAATCCGTTGGCCGCCCGGCGCACTGACCTGCAAGTTGGCGAAGTCCTCCGCATTCTGGCGCAGAGCCGGAGGCAGGCGAACCACCAGTCCGAACCGCTTGAAATCCTCAAATACGCGGGTCGCTTCCGTACCCGCGATCGCCGTCTGAATTAGCTCCTGGACGTCGGCAACGTTGATGCCATAACGAGCGATCGCATCGCGATTAATGTTGACCTGCAGCATCGGAAGACCGCTCACCTGCTGGACTTTCACATCCGCCGCCCCCCGTAATTTCGCAATCAATGCCGCCGTCTGCGCCGCCTGGTCGGCCAAGGTGTCTAGATTGTCACCAAAGATTTTAATGACCACGTCGGATCGCGCCCCGATGCCCTCGATCAACTCCTGCATGCGGAACTCGATCGGTTGCGAGAACGAGTAAGCCATCGTCGGCAATGCCTGCAGGCGCTTTTCCATGTGTTCGATTAGCTCCTCCCGACTGGCGGCAGTGCGCCATTCACGGCGAGGTTTGAGGAAAACGTAAGTGTCGCCCATGTTCGGCCTCATCGGATCAGTCGCAATCTCCGGCCGTCCGATCCGGCTTACCACCGTACTGACTTCGGGAAACTCCCGAATCATACGCTCTAGCTCCGTGGTCATTTTCACGGCCTCAGTCAACGATACGCTTGGCAGGCGCACGGCGTTGATTGCGATTGCTTCCTCATCGAGTTTAGGCAGGAACTCAGCGCCGAGAAATGGAAAGAGCGCGGCGCAGCCAATTACCAGCACCGCGGCGAGTGCAGCCGTAGCATAACGATGACGCAATGTTAGTTGGAGCAGAGGCGCATAGAGCCTTTGCAGAAAACGAACCAAAGGGTTTTCTTCGGCATGATCGAAATCCGCTTGAGTATCCCGCTCTCCGGCGGATCGCGGACGAGATTCCTTCAGCAACAACGCACACAACGCTGGAATGAGCACCAGACTAAGAACCAGCGCGCCGGCCAACGCCAGAATGACCGTGAACGCCATCGGCCGGAACATTTTGCCTTCAATACCGGCCAGCGAGACGATGGGCAAATAGGCGGCAATGATGATGACCTCGCCGAACTGGCTGGCCCGGCGCACTTCCACACTACCGGCCAGGATTGTCCCCCGCCTCTCGGCGGGCGTGAGTTCACGCCCCAGTTCCCGCCGCCGTTGCGCTAGTCT
>JBBRDU010000182.1:0-3405 GCA_038203615.1 Chthoniobacterales bacterium | reverse complement strand
CAAGACGGCTCACCGCATCAGGTTGTTTGAGAATTTCCCGCAGCGCTCGCTCACCCGCCGACATGGTGCCGGCCACGCCAACTCCACCCAACGCAAAGGCCGTTACCTTCTCCAAGGCAGTCTCCGACTCGGCCCGAGCCGGATAAGCGAAAGTAAGGAACAGAGCAATCGCAGACAAGACGACAGCGGAAACGTGGATCTTCATACCACTTTGACGAAGCGACCTTCGATCCTGTCCATGTTTTCGCCTCCCGCGAACCGGGAACGCAGTGCGACTGAAATTGCCGCCAAATCAGCCTAGGCGGATGGCGCCGGGGCTGGTTTCTGGGTGGCGATCTTGGCGCTACCGATGAAGCTGGCGGCTTCATCTACTACCAGGCGTGGCGCTTCGATGTCGCCGTTCACCGTGCAACCGGCGCGCAGTTCGCAGCGTTCGGCGGCCGTGATATTCCCGTTGACCGTGCCGTCAACTATGACCGAGCGCGTTTTGATGTCGCCTTTGATCCGGGCCTGTTTGCCGACGGTGAGCCGGCCATTGGAATCGATCGTGCCTTCCACCTGACAGTCGATCAGCAACTCTTTCTGAAATTTTACGGTGCCTTTGATGGAGACGCCACTCGATAACGTGCCGCCGCTGGCCCTGCTCACTTCGGGCGCGCTACTCGGCGTCGGCTCGGGTTTGGCGGGCGGAGGCGGAGGCGTGGCCGCCATCGGCATCGCGGGTTCCACTTTTCGACTGCTTGAAAACATCTGCATTTTGACTTGGTCTCCTTGCGCATGATCATGGGACAGTTATTCACAAAGGTCAACCGCAGGTTTGGCTCATCAATTCGAGAGCGTTCATGGGAGACACTGCCCTGAATAAACTGCCATCCCGAGCGAAGTCGAGGGACCTCGGAGAGAGCGGGCCGACGATGCATCGGATTGAAAGCAAGGCGGCTTTCCGCCTGTGCTGCGGCTGTGAATCCCGAAAGTTTTCGGGCCTGACACCGGCGCTCTACGATGCCGGTTGGCGCCGCATCGTAATCAGATAGACGATCGTGCCACAAAGCCCAAAGAGGGCGGCGCCGATAAAATTTGCCCCCGGGCCCAGCTTCCAGAGCCACGCACCCAGAATCGCGCCGCTGCTGACCAGAAGGTCGCGGACGAGATAATACGCGCCAATCATCTGCCCCCGGCGTTCGGGTGCGCAATAGCCGATGATCAATGCCTTGCGCGACGTGTCGCCGAATTCTTTCAGGCCCCGAATCGCAAAGGCGACCACGAGCATCGTGAAGCTGTCCGAGAGCCAGAGCACGACTGGAAAGAGGGTGAAAAATCCAAACGTCGCCAGGACAAACGGTTCGCGGACGTGCTTATCGGCAAAGTGCGAAACTGGAATGATGCAAAGGCTGGCGACGATCACCTCTACGCTCGTCAAAATGCCAACCTCTTTTGCATTCACGCCCACGTTATCCATGGCGTAGATTACGACCCACGCGAATGGAATTCGCTCGCAAAAGCGCACCAGAATATCGCTCAGCAGGAGACGGCGGAGCGGCGCATGGAAGGCACGCAGGCTTTGCCAAAAACTCCAGCGCTCCGCCGCCGCGATCGCTGGCGCCGGCGTTTCGCGCAATTGGAGTTGAATGAGAAGCGTCGCCGCGGAAAGGAGAATGGAGACGGTCAGGCCGATCCGGACGCCGGTAATCAACCCAAACCGATCGATGAGAAATCCGCCCAGGATGGGCGCGACCATGATCGGAAGCCTTTTGATGACCGACTGCATACCCACCCCCATCGCGTGCCGATTTGTCCCGAGGGAGGCGCCGATGAGGGAGAAGGTCGCGGGCAACGAAAAGCAGGTCCAGGAAAGGAAGAGAAACATGCCCGCGATGACCGCGCCCCAATGCGGCACGAGGAGGACCAGCGCATATCCGGCGATCGAGAAGAGGTTGAAGATGAGAAAAGCCCGGCGATGTCCCCAGCGATCGACGAAAACGCCGCCCGGATAGGCGTAAATCGCGCCGAGCAAGGTGCGGAGGGCATCGAAAAGACCGATCATAAAAACGGTCGCGCCGAGAGCCTGAAGATATTTAGGAAGAAAGCGCATCCAGAGTTCTTCTCCCGCGCCGATGACGAAAGTGGCGATGAGCAGCAGAACGAGATTGCGCTTCAGTCCGAAAAATTCGATGGCACGACGCAGGAAGGTTTCGGGTGCGGCATCACCGGCGGGCATCGCTGTTAATGATGGTACGCTCTCCCGTTTGTGGCAACGCTGGAGCCGCCACTTTGCGTCGGGGGTATCCCGGGCGCGGCGACTGAGGTGGATCGAGCGTCGAGAGAGGGCCATTGCTCCAGAGCAACTCGAACGATTTGACGGCAAATGGCACCACCGTCATCCCGCGCGAAGTCGAGGGATCCCGCGCCACCACCTGAAACTTCTCTCCGAATCTGGGCGTCTGGCCTCTCAAGGTGGATCGAGCGCTCCGCCGCTCGATGTCAACAAATGGCGCCGCAGGCGCGTAGATAAACATCGCGCGACGGAACGCGCGATCCACCTGAAGACCGAACGTCGAGCGGGGGCCATTGCTCCAGAGCACTTGAACGATTTGACAGCAAATGCCACCGTCATTCCGAGCGAAGCCGAGGTATCCCGTGACGCTGCCTTTAAGGGAGTTATTCGGGATTCCTCGGCTCCGCTCGGATTGACAGATTTCTAGTTTGCGAATCAATTCGATTTGACGGCCTCGCCGTGCCAGCGCAAATAGCACCTGAATTTCTCGCCGGGACATTTTACCTTCCAGCTCCGCTTTATGAGCATTTACAACGACGAAGTCTTCCAGATGGCCTGCGACCAGTTCCAGGTCATCGCCGATTATTTGCAGATCGACACGAACGATCGCGAACGCCTCATGCTTCCGAAGCGCTCCATGGCGGTGACGCTGCCCGTGCACATGGATGATGGCAGCACCCAGACCTTCCAGGGTTATCGCGTCCAACATCATCTCACCCTCGGCCCCACCAAGGGCGGCACCCGGTTCTCGCCGGATCTTTCCATGGGCGAGACCGCCGCCCTCGCGATGTGGATGAGCTGGAAATGCGCGCTGGCGAATTTGCCCTATGGCGGCGCGAAAGGCGGGGTGGCCTGCGATCCGACCAAACTTTCGCGGACCGAGCTCGAATCTATCTCGCGCCGCTACATGCAGGAGATGATCCCGTTCGTCGGCCCGCACACCGACATCATGGGACCGGACATGGGCACGAACGAGCAGGTGATGGCCTGGTTCATGGACACCTATTCGGTTTATCAGGGCTATTGCGTGAACGAAATTGTCACCGGCAAACCGGTCTCGATCGGCGGCACCGAAGGGCGCCGTGAGGCGACCGGGCGCGGCGTCGTTTATCTCATCGAGCGTGCGATGG
>JBBRDU010000181.1:0-3558 GCA_038203615.1 Chthoniobacterales bacterium | reverse complement strand
TGTCTCCGATCACGTCATCAAATACGTCACCCGGCTCGTCGGCGCCACGCGACCGGGAAATGCCGACGCCCCGCAAGTCACCAAGACCTACGTCTCCACCGGAGCTGGCCCGCGCGCTGGGCAATACCTGATCCTCGCGGCTAAAGCCACGGCGATCCTCGAAGGCCGCATCCACGTGAGTTGCGCCGACATCCGCCGCGCCGCGCCGCCCGTCCTGCGCCACCGCATCCTCACCAACTTCGCCGCCGACTCTGAGGGCCTTACCCCACTCCACATCGTCAAAAAGCTCCTCGAAGAAATCCCCGAGCCCGGCGCCGAGGCTTACCCTGCTCCAGGGGAAACGGATGGTGGCAAAAAACGCGAGCCGCGTCGGTGACCTCCAGCGCCCGCGCTCTGCAAGCGCAACGTATGGACCTTCCGATGGAGGCGTTTAGCCTTGGGGAGGATGTCGCAGGCGGTTGAATTCCAGAGTAGCCGTGGGTCTTGTCGGAAGCAATCGCGACGTTCAGCTCGCCGCCAGGATCGCCTCGGCTGCCCGCCGAATCCGCCGCTTCAGTTCCGCCGGCTCCAGTACCCGGACGTGCGAGCCCCAACTCAGCACCCAGCGCTCGATTTCCTCGAGGTTGCCCAGGTCCAGGCTCAGCTCGATCCGTCCCGCGCTGAGCGGCTTGATCCGCTGCGAGGCGTGCCAGCTTCGTTCGCCGACCAACCGGGCGGCAAACTCGTCGAACTCCAGGCGCACCTTGTAGCGGCCCTTCCCGGTGAAGACACCGAAGCTGTCGCCGAGATGCTTGGTCATAGAGAAGTCCGCGGGCCGCCGGAAGCGTGCCCGAGTGTTGCGCACCGTCCGCATCCGGGGCAGGGCAAAGGTCCGCAGTTGCTGCCGGGCGAGATCGAAGCCGAACAAATACCAATGATTTTCGATGCAGCCGAGATGGTAGGGTTGTAGCCACCGGGCGTCATACCGCGGGCTGCCGAGCTTCTTGTATTCGAAGTCGAGTTCGTGGGAGTCGAGCACTGCCCGGCTCACCGTCTCGAAGAGTTCCAAGTCGGAGATGCTCGTGCCCAGCCCGTGGAAGGAGATAGCAGAATCCACATCCGCCCAGCGAAACTCGATCCGGTCCTTGAGCCCTTGGGTAATCTTTTCAAACGCGGTCTTGAGGGACTTTTCAAACGAAGTGCCGCGGTATTGCGCAAGGCTTTCTCGGCGACGAAGAGCGCCACGACTTCGCCCTTGGACACCTCGATGCTCGGGAAGCTGGTCACCGGCTCCGTGTAGACGAACCCGAAGTGAAACTGGTCGTATTCGATCGGCAGCCCAAGCCGATCCCGCATGAAGTCGATGTCGCGCTGGATCGTCTTCGTGGAAACCTCGAGTTCGTGGCCAGCTTGCGGCAATTGGGAAACGCCCCGGCCCGGAGCCTTTCATGGAGCCGCATCATGCGCTCCAACGGGTGCCGGGAACGGGTGCCGAGGTGGCTTTGGGACTTCGGCCGCACGGGCTTCAGGGGGCGTCGCATTTCCTACCGGCTACGAGGAGCGGGACAGATGCTCAAGCACACTGCGGAAAAAGAATTCGTGGGTCGGACAGCCTTTGTCCGGGACGACATGTTGAAATCGGCGCGTGGCTGGAAATCCGACGCTGGGAGCGGCACGGCGGTCCCCCGGCAGAGAGGGTGGGATCCCGGCGCCGGATTTCCGTGGGCAGCAAATTTATCAATCCAACATTATGAAAATCCTCCTCCAGAAACTTACCGACCTTGTTAAGGGACGCAAATCCAACCGACGCGACCGGTGGTGGCAGTCTGAATTCCTGTTCTCCAGCCAGCATACGACCGATCAAAACCCGCTGGCGGGCAAATTTGAGCGTCGCGTTTTTCGGCCGCGATTGCCACGTCCAGCCCATTGCAGAGCGTTGGCTTCATGTGCAATCGTTTCGTCCAAAATGGTCGTGAAGTCAGACCACAGCAAAACGCCACGGTGCTGATGAAGGGACCAGGAGGATAATTCGAGCTGCCGCTTGAAGCGGTCTTCGCTGGGCCAGCTCGAAACGAGAGCCGCAACTACTGGATCAAGAAAGAGGGTGCCGAACCAGTGATCGTGCCCGGCATCTCTCGATTCGGGGAGAAGGACAAATCCACGGGCCAGCAAAACTGGGGGGGATATGCCCGCAGGATCTTCGATGGAGGGACTTCTGTTGCCTCGACCACCAGGAAAGGAATACCGGCTCTTGAAGGTGGTGACCCAGGCAGCCACCGACGAGCAGATTGCACGGTTGGGAAATGATCGCGTTCCGGTTTTTGTTCCTCCTACGTCTGCTTGAGCATGGGGTTTTTGGCGGTTTTCGATCATCTCCAAGTCTCGTTTTCGGCATACCCGATCTGGACATAAACAAACGGTGGTTCGCTGCTCTGCCGTTCGTAAATCTCGTTTAGATCGGCATCGACAGGAATCTCGTAATGTTCAGGCGCAACAGTCGCGTCAATGATCTCTCCGTCCCGGCTGCCGCCGATGAACTCGAGTGGGATTTTGGTATCAGACATGGCGAATATTTGGACGCATTCGCCACGAGATTGTTCATCAGATCACACCGGCTCCAACACATGAATTACACGGCTCGCCAATGAGCATCCCGCTCACCACCAGTTCACGAAAAAGCTTCAACGATTTCTGCCCGGTAGGTGCCGGATGTCGTTGAATCTAAATCGACATCGGCCTGCGATCGAAGATGTCAAATGTGGTGCTGCTGGACGATCATGCGTTTACCAGCAAAGCTACGATGAGGCGGATCATGCGGGAGATCTGAAGAAGTAGTAGGCAGACTATCTGTGTCGTTTGGCCAAAAGAAAGCCCGACCATTGCTGATCGGGCTTGTGCGAAGCTGCGGAATGAAACGTTAGAGTAAAATGGAAATTGGTGGCTCGCAGGCTCGCAGCTTCAGAAAAGCATCGAGCGCGCCAGCGAGCTTCAATGGGATGACCATTCTCCGACATCGAGCTTCCCAAACGATGGTGAGAATGGGTTATGGTCTTCAAGCCAAATGAAAATGTGCTTCTTCTTCGTGGCGCTCGCCTTGAGCTGTCTTTTCCTGCACGCGAAGGAGCCTCAACCGACCAAACAAACTGGATTGGCCGCTTGGTTTGGGAGCGAAGTCACCAAAACGACCAGCGGTGAAAGGAATACCCCCTCTGCAATGACGGCGGCCCATCGGACCTTGCCCTTTGGCACCCGTGTTCACGTGCGGAATCTCAAGAACGGATGCACGGCAATTGTGCGCATCACCGATCGTGGCCCCTTTGGCGGCGGAAGAATCATTGACGTGAGCAAAGCTGCCGCTGAACAATTGAAGATGATTCAATCAGGCACGGCGAAGGTCGAAATTGTCGTGCTGAAATAGACCGGCCGCAGCCAACGAGTTTCGCCTGGCATGAACATTACCGCTTCGCCTCCGTCAATGAAGGTGGCGGCAGCAGTTTGACTCTGCGGAACTCGGCACTAAACCGAGGGAGGTTCGATTCCTCGACCGCCGACACTCTCATTGGCTTGGGAGCCGCTGAC
>JBBRDU010000180.1:0-3675 GCA_038203615.1 Chthoniobacterales bacterium | reverse complement strand
CGAAGACCGCCGCCTTCGATTTTCAATTGAATCCCGCCCAACCCGGATTGCAATTCCACCGGTTGGATAAGGCTAAGGATCACAATTTTTGGTCCGTTCGTGTCTCCAGCGATGTGCGTTTGATCGTGCACCGCACCACCGTCAGCCTGTTGCTGTGCTACGTGGGCCACCACGACGAAGCGTATCATTGGGCGGAAAGGCGGAAACTCGAAACTCACCCTAAGACCGGCGCCGCGCAGTTCGTCGAGATTCGGGAGACTGTGCAGGAGATCAAGGTCCCCAAATACGTGGAAGTGGCCCAACCGGCGCGACCGAAGACGCCGTTGTTCGCTGCCGTAGCCGACGACGAGTTGCTCGGATATGGCGTGCCCGCCGAATGGCTGGCGGATGTGCGCCGCGCCACGGAAGACACGCTGCTGGAACTGGCGGAGCACCTGCCCGGCGAGGCGGCCGAGGCGCTGCTGGACCTCGCCACCGGCGTCGCGCCCAAACCCGCTAAGCCCGTGCCCGTCGGCGCCGATCCGTTCGCGCATCCCGATGCCCAACGCCGCTTCCGTGTCATGGCCAACGTGCAGGAACTCGAGCGCGCGCTCGACTACCCTTGGGATAAATGGACCATCTTCCTGCATCCGGCTCAGCGGGCGCTCGTCGAGCGCGACTACGCCGGGCCCGCTCGCGTAGCGGGTTCGGCGGGCACCGGCAAGACCATTGCGGCCCTCCATCGCGCCGTCTTCCTGGTTCGCGCGAATCCGGATGCCAGAGTGCTGCTCACCACCTTTTCGGACACGCTCGCCAATGCCCTGCGGGCCAAACTGCGGGCGCTCATCAGTAACCAACCGCGATTGGGGGAACGGCTGGAGGTTCACTCCATGAACGCCATCGGGCGCCGCCTGTACGAAGTGAACTTCGGGCCTGCGCAGGTCGCATCCCCTGAAGCGGTCCGCGGGCTTTTGAGCGAACTCAGTACTGAGCCGCGCGCGTCAGCAAACGGTTTCCGGTTCTCTCTGCAGTTTCTCCGCACGGAATGGGAACAGGTCGTGGATGCCTGGCAATTGAAATCCTGGGAATCTTATCGCGATGTCGCTCGTCTAGGACGCAAGACGCGGCTTCAGGAGCCTCAGCGCCTCGTGCTGTGGTCGATTTTCGAAAACGTTCGTTCCTCCCTCATGGCCCGGGGTTTGGTCACCTGGTCGGACATGTTCAGCCGGATAGCGCGGAAGCTTCAGGCAGGCGCGCATCCACCCTTTGAGTTCGCCATCGTAGATGAGGCCCAGGACATCAGCGTTCCTCAATTGCGGTTTCTTGCGGCTCTCGGCGCCGGCCGCCCCAACAGCCTCTTCTTCGCGGGTGATTTGGGCCAACGGATTTTTCAGCAGCCGTTCTCCTGGAAGGCGCTCGGTGTCGATGTCCGGGGGCGCTCGTCCACGCTGCGAGTCAACTACCGGACGTCCCACCAGATCCGGACGCAGGCCGATCGGCTGCTCGGTCCCGAGGTGTCCGACGTGGACGGCAATCGGGAAGAGCGCAAAGGCACGATCTCAACCTTCAACGGTCCACCACCGGACATCCGCATCCTCGATACTCCCCGGGACGAGAACAAAGCTGTCAGTCACTGGCTCGCCGCCAGGATCAGCGATGGTATAGTGCCCCACGAAATAGGCATCTTCGTTCGATCCAGCACCGAGCTGGACCGGGCTCGTACCGCGGTTGACGATGCGAAACTCCCTTACAAGGTGCTCGACGACCACGTCGAGACTACCACCGGCAAAGCTTCGATCGCCACCATGCATCTCGCTAAGGGCCTCGAGTTTCGTTCCGTAGTGGTGATGGCCTGCGACGATGAAGTCATTCCGCTGCAGCAGCGGATTGAAACCGTCGCGGACGACGCGGATCTCGAAGATGGCTACAACACCGAGCGCCATCTGTTATACGTCGCCTGCACCCGCGCTCGGGATCATCTGCTGGTTACTGGCGTAAAACCTGCGTCGCAGTTCTTGGACGATCTTCGCCGGTGTCACTTTCAGAAATATTTGGCATAGATCCGTCAACATTATTTGGCATAGCTGGCTTTCTTGGCTGATGGCGACCGGGCGAGGAGCCGACTGACAGTCGCCGGGTGGATTTTGAACAGCCGTGCGGCGTCGGCTGCCGTCTTGTCGCCCTTGGAAACCATTTTCCGGATCTCGGTCTGTTGTTGAGGAGACAGCTTTGGACGGCGTCCGCCAATTCGCCCCTCCTCGCGAGCTGAATCCAAACCGGCCTTGGTTCGCTCCTTGAGCATGGCGCGTTCGAACTCCGCGAACGCTCCCACCATCTGCATCATCATTCGACCAGCGGGAGTGGTCGTATCAATTGCTTCGGTCAAGCTACGGAATTCGGCTCCAGCTTCCCCGAGCCGTTCCATGATCGTCAGGACGTCTCGAAGGGAACGCGATAGCCGGTCCAGTTTCCAAACCACAAGCACGTCACTCTTGCGGAGTTGATCGAGGAGGCGTTGCAGTTCAGGCCGATCCCAGCGACCACCGGATGCCTTTTCTCGAAAGATACGCTCGCACCCAGCCGCCTTCAACGCCGCCACTTGCGTGACGGTTTCCTGATCGTTGGTTGAGACTCGGGCGTAACCTATAAGCATTGCAATAATCTATTGCCATTAGTCTACATTAAGCAATACCTTTTTGCAATGCACTAATCCACAGAAACAGGGGATTGCAAAAATGTTGCAGAAACGAATGTTTGTGCAACATGGCTGAAGGTCCAAGCGGCAAGTAGAGAAATGAAAATGGCCGCATAAAATCCGGCCCTGTGTTGGGACAACATTACGGGACAGAGAAATCACTGCTGCACCGCGTTTCGCGGATTGTCCCTAAACCTACCCCTTTCGACACTCGAAGTGTTGCTGCTGGTACGGACGCAAGCGACGTAGTGGAAATTAAACCCTGCGACTAGGCGCGAGTTACCCCTGCTATGTCCGCTTCGGCGTCGCCACTGAGCCGGCTAGCAGGCCACCGTCCAAGGTGAGCTCTGTGCCCGTCATGTAAGTGACTTCGTCCGAAGCAAGCATCACGGCCAACGCAGAGACTTCACCAACTGACCCGAATCTGCGCAATGGTGTGTCCTTGACAATCGCATGGATTCTCTCCTCGCGATCCTCTCCGTTCCCCAACATCTGCTCCCACATCGGCGTCAAGATCGCGGCAGGATGAATAGAATTGCAACGAATATTCCATCCCTGTTCCGCGCAGTAGAGAGCGACTGTTTTTGTGTGATTGCGGACGGCCGATTTGCTGGCCGCGTACGCGGCCGCCGCAGGAATTCCGACGAGCCCTGATCGCGAAGAAATATTGATGATTGACCCCGTTCCCGTCGACCGCATCGCCCGGATTGCGTGCTTACAGCCAAGGAAGGTTCCGTCTAAATTCGTCGCCAACACAGATCGCCAATCATCAAGTGAAGCATGCTCAGGATCGTGCGGCACTTTCGCACCTTCGAAACCCGTGATACCCGCATTGTTTACCAGGATGTCGAGCTTGCCGAGCGTTGTGAGCATGGAGTCGACCACGGACGTCCATTGCGATTCTTCGCGAACGTCAAGATGGGTGTACTTTGCGTGCGCGCCAAGAGAAGCCGTCACGACTTGGCCAGCTGCATCACGAAGGTCACTTAGCATCACGAACG
>JBBRDU010000179.1:0-3698 GCA_038203615.1 Chthoniobacterales bacterium | reverse complement strand
CGCTGGTCAAGGCGCATGCGTGAGGGCGAGCGCCGAGGAAATCCAAATCCGCATTGACCTCGGAATCGGAAGAACGCGGGGTGCCGTGCCCTGCGGATTTGCCGGCAGATTCTGGCGTCCGCGGCATGCCCCGCTCGCGATTTTCCGGGCAGATGAAACCCTCCGACGCAACGCCCGTGGCCCCGCCGAACATTAATGGGGATGGAATTCCTGCCAGAAATCCACTCAGCGTCGAGGAGTTGACCGACCAGAATGTCAAAGCTGTCGCGGCTCTCGAACATGAGGCGAGGGCTCAACTGTCGCGGACAGACCGCGTGGCTGAGAAAATCACCCGCTTTTGCGGTTCAATGGCTTTCGTGTGGCTGCACGTCGTCTGGTTTGGGGGATGGGTGGTGTGGAATGTCACGCCGGGCTGGTCGCATGTAGATCCGTATCCGTTCAGCCTTTTGACGCTGGTCGTCTCGCTCGAAGCCATCTTTCTCTCCACCTTCATCATGATCTCGGAGAACCGGCAGGCGTACATGGACGAGCGGCGCAGCCACCTCGATTTGCAGATCAATCTCCTCGCCGAGCAGGAGAATACGAAGATGCTGGAACTGCTGGAGAAAATCGCCGTCAAGCTTGAGATTGATATCAGCGGCGATCCTTCAGTGGCGGTGCTTAAGGAAGCGACCCGCCCGGACAAGCTCATCGCGCAAATCGACGAAAGCGCGAAGGCGGTAGAAACCGACGATGAGGCGGAAAGTGCATCGAAAGGAACACCCCGCGATTACTGAAGCGACCACCGGCGCTCCGAAAATTTCACTTTGGAAGCGAGGGACTTAAAAATCTGGTCAGATTCGGCAAGCGCCCCTTGCCGGGAGGTGCCAATGCGGAGAGACATCGCGCTTGATACCGTCCGCGTGGACGGTTGTTCCCGAAAGCACCACTTTCGTCGAGCGGGGGGGTGCGAGAGACGGGATCTATACGCGCGTGGGCCAGACGCTGCGCGATAAAGGGGCATAATGGATCAAAACTCGATAGTGCGGGCAAGTCTGGGTGAACTCGTGATGCTTTGCAGCAACGCTTACGACGGTTTTCAAGCTGCCGCGAAATACGTGCAAGCCGTTGAGGTGAAAATCCTGCTGTCGCAGTTCGCCAGTCAGAGCGCCCTGTTTGCCGACGAACTGCAGGCCGTGTCCCGCCGCCGAACCGAAGCATCTGCCGTGTCGGAGTCGGAACCGACGGGAGCGATGCTCCACCGCGGATGGATCAACCTGGACGCGGCGGCTGCAAGCGGGTCGTCCTATGAGATTTTGGCCGAGTGCGACAGGGGCGAAGAAAGTATGCTGGCCACTTACAAAAGAGTGCTCTTGCGGGAGCTTCCCGAAGACATCCGACAGATTCTTGAGACGCAGTTGACGGCCGTGCGGGCGACGCATGAGTGCATTAAAGCCCTGCGCGACGCCGAACTGGCGCAGTAGTCCGCGAACCGCGTTGATTTGACTGCCTTTTGCTTATGCCCGACGAACTGACATTCCCAGATTCAGACAAGGTTTTCCCGGCCCGGCCCGGATCAGTGAAACCGATCCAGATGGTGGCGTCAGGCGCTGCGCGGCGTGTGCTCATCGGGGACGGGGATCCCATTCATAGCCTGGCGCTCTTTGAAGCGTTGGTTCAGGGGGGATACCAAGTGACGGTGGCGCTCACCGGGACTGACGCGATCGAGGAACTGCGCAAGGCCGGTCATCCGCCGGTCGCCATTCTCGAAGGCAACCTATCGGGGATAAACGGAGCCGAGATTTGCGCACGCATGCGGAGCTCGGAGAAAGACATTTACCTGATCCTCACTGGTGAAAGTCTCACCACGGAAGAGGTCACCCACGGGCTGGATAGCGGCGCGGATCTCTACCTTCCAAAGTCGGTCTTCCTGCCAGAACTTCTGGCTTATATCAGGGCCGGAATGCGGGCACTTGATCGGAAGGACGTTTAGCCTATCACTCCGCAAAAAGGGCCGGACGCATGGTGCGACCGGCCCTTGGTGAAAACGATTTCCGTCGCGCGGGTTAGTGCGCCTCGACTTCCACACCCATCTGCCGCGCGGTGCCGGCGATGATGCGGTAGGCGGCGGCTTCGTCGCGGGCGTTGAGGTCTTTCATCTTGATCTTCACGATGTCGAGCACCTGTTTCTTGGAAAGCTTCGCGACCTTGACCTTGTTCGGTTCCTTCGAGCCGGCGGCGATGTTCGCGGCCTTCTTAATGAGGATGGAGGCGGGCGGCGACTTGGTGATGAAGGTAAAGGACTTGTCCTTATAGACGGTGATGACCACCGGCAGGATGTCGCCGGCCTGCTTCTGCGTGGCGGCGTTGAACTCCTTGCAGAAGGCCATGATGTTCACGCCTTGCTGACCGAGGGCGGGACCCACGGGCGGGGCGGGGTTGGCCGCTCCGGCGGGGATTTGCAGTTTGATTTGTCCGACGATTTCTTTAGCCATCTGAGTTGGAGTTTTTGTTGGTTAGGTAAGTGGGTGGGCGGGTTAGCTGCGTTCGACCTGCCAGTATTCTAGATCGACGAGAGTGTTGCGCCCGAAGATGGAAACCGAGACGCGCAGTTTGCCGCGGTCGGGGTCGATTTCCTCGACGACGCCGGCCTGGTTCTGGAAAGGCCCGTCGGCGACTTTCACGGTCTCGCCAACGCTGAAGGAAATTTTCGGCTTGGCCTTTTCCTCGCCGCCGCGGATCTGGGCGAGCATGCCTTCGACTTCGGCCTTGGCCATGGGAATCGGGCGGTCTTTGTTCCCGGCAAAGCCGATGACGCCTTCCGTGTCCTTGATGAAATACCAGGTCTTTTCCACAAGCTGCCGGCTGTCATCGAGCAGATACATGTTCACGAAGATGTATCCGGGATAAAGCTTGCGGATGGTCTCGGTTTTCTTACCCGCCTTGATGGATGAGACCCGCTCGGTGGGGAGCAGAACCTCATAGACGTAGTCCCCCATCTCCTCGGTTTTGATTTTTTTGACGAGTTTGTCATGCACCCGGTTTTCCAATCCCGAAAGGAGATGGACGGCATACCACTGGTCGCGTTTTTGTTCTTCGGTCATGGCGGAAAAATCTTAAGCCTTGGGTGCCCCGAAGAGGTAGCCCATGAGCATGTTGAAAATGAAGTCCCAGCCAGCCACGTAGCCGCTGAGCAGGAGCATGGCGATGACCACGATGAGCGTGGAGTCGGTCAGCTCCTTGTATTTTTTCATCCCCTTTTCCTTGGGATCCCAAGGCCACGAGGCTTTGGCGAGTTCGACGCGGACTTCGCTGAAAAAACTTTTGCTGGGAACGATCATGCGTGGAGACGGTGGGGCGGGGGCGGTGGATATAGTGAGCACGTCAGGAGGGACTTGAACCCCCAACAAGCGGTTTTGGAGACCGCTGCTCTACCAATTGAGCTACTGACGTATTTTTGCTTCTGCCGAAAACGCGGGGCGGACTCAGCATCCGCCCCGCGCGAGTTTCGGCAAGTTCTTGTTTGGAGATTACTTCGCGAGAATCTCCGAGATGCGACCGGCACCCACGGTCTTGCCGCCTTCGCGGATGGCGAAGCGCATGGTTTTTTCCATGGCGACCGGGGTGATGAGTTCGACTTCGACGGAGACGTTGTCGCCGGGCATGACCATCTCGACGCCTTCGGCGAGCTTGACCGAGCCAGTCACATCCGTCGTGCG
>JBBRDU010000178.1:0-3726 GCA_038203615.1 Chthoniobacterales bacterium | reverse complement strand
TGACACGAGCGAGGAAAACTATGCTTCACGCTGGAAAGCAAACGTTGGCGAGATCGAGAAGTTCGTGCGGAAAAAGCGAATCATGACGCTGCCGGATCCGCTCACGTTGGTGGTCGACCGGGCGCCGGCCTATTTTGTTGGCCAGAGTTTTGGCGGGGTCTATCCGGCCGGCGCGTATTCGCCGGAAGCAAAGACGATTCTTTTTCTGCCGATCCCGGCACCCGCCGCGACGGCCGCGCAGCGCGAAGCGTTCTTCCGCGATTTTAACCAGCCGTTCAGCCGGATGATTGTGCCGCATGAACTGATTCCGGGTCATTACGTGCAGCTCAAGTATGCCGCGCGTCATCCGCACAAGGTGCGCGCGGTATTTCCGGATCCGGTTTACATCGAAGGCTGGGGGACGTTTTGCGAGCGGCTCTTGCTGGATCAAGGCTGGGGCGGCGCCTTGCCGCGGCTGGCGCATCTCAAGAAGCAACTCGAGAATATTGCCCGCACCATCGTGGACATTCGGGTCCACACCGAAAACATGTCGCGCGAGGAGATGGTGCGGTTCGTGAAAGAGGAGGCGCTGCAAGGCGAGCAGCTGGCCAATAACATGTGGACGCGAACCCTGACCAGCTCACCACAGATCACCACCTACTACCTCGGCTATGCGAAAGTCACGGAGGTGTATGACGCCGCTCGCGCGGCCCAAGGAGACAAGTTCGAGCTGCGCCGCTTCATGGATGGAATGATGCGGCTGGGGCCGGTCCGGCTCGAACACTATCTAGAGCAAGTGCGGAGGAACGATTCGCCTGCGGATGACAGCAAACGCTAAGGGCTAACGGAAGCAACCTGGATCGCGTTTAAATATATTTAATTTCAGCAAGCGGTGTGCGGCGATTTCTTTCGGAAGATCAAGGTCAGTGTCGTTTTTTACCAAATCGTCTTTACGGCGTCTCATTTCGAGGTGGGCAAGCGTTTAGCGATCCAAATTATGCGACCGTCAAAGACCGCCGCTACAGAATCTTCGAGGCGGAGACGCAGGTCGTGGTTTTATTTGTTCAGCCGCCGAAGGTCGGCGACAAATTCGGACTGGAGATCCATGTGGACGCGGACCGTGTGAAGAAGGGGCCCGACACCCACTGTGGGGCAATCCAAAATATCGGATCGTCACCATAACGCCGAAATAGCGCGACGCCGCGCTGCAAAACGACTACGAACGAGATGTGCGAGTTCCCTATTCAACCATCGTGATTCTTGCTGCCTTCCTGTCGGCCGGGCAGAACGCTGCCCGGGCCAAACCACGGCCGACGCTTGACGACCTGAAGAAGCTTGAGATTATCTGCTTCGCTCCGTCCTATTTACCGAAAGGCTTTCGCCTAACAAACGTCGGGATCAATCAAGAAGAAGACCCGTCCAGTGCAACGAGCCGAAAATTTCCACTTTACTCCCTCGAATATGACGGGCCGGGCAAGGCGACCTTTTCAATCGAATCCGCACGGGAAGGAATTGGCGATCGCAACATCATGGAGACCGACGATAGCGAGGAGACAGAATTGGATTCGACGAGTTTCGGTCCGGTCTATCTCATCTACACGCCGAAAGGGCGGACTGGCGTCAAGAAGGAGATCATCGCCAATTGGGCGCGAGATGTGAATATGCTGGCAGAAACCGCCACCGATCCCACCGCTCATCCCGTCCTTGGAAGATTCCACGGCTTTTCGGCCACCGGCATCACCGTCGCCGAGTTTGCGAAGATCATTGGTTCGCTCCACCCGATCCGACCAGCTGAAGCTTCAAGCCCCGACGGCGCGGGGGTCTCAACACCGGCCCCGAAATTGCATCCGAAGATCTTCAGCATGATCGATAGCTGGGTCTCCGATGGCGAGAGTCCAGTGGTCACGGAAATCAACCTGGATGCCGTTGAGAAAGACGGGAATGAGTTTCAGCAGGAAACGGTCAAACAGGAAGACGGCTGGACGCGGTGCCCCGGTAACGAGCCAAACAGCTTTATGCGGTATCGCCTCCTCGAATCAAAGGCCAACCATTACACGGCCGAGTATCAGGAGAACGGATGGGGCTCGTTGACCACAGCTGCGATTATCAAGTTCACCATCGAACGGCGCGAGATTGAGCGGGATGGGCGTCCGACGCCAATCACAGTCTTGCGAGTGACTTCGTGTCAGGCAAAATAAGAAGTCGCCACTGGTTGGTTGGTCGATCAACTTCGTTGAAGCTGCGCTGCTGCAGGGTAATTGGGGTCAGTCTGTGAATCGTGCAGACTAGGTGTGTCCGTCAGGCAGTCTGAGCTCACTTGCCGTGGTGAGGCATTCGCGGACTGCCCCCGCCTTCATTCCATGACGTGCCTCCGGGTCGTTAGGTATCCTTGGGTTTGATTTCGTTTTTTAGGAGCCGATCCAGGTCATGAGTGACGCTGAGCTGCGCAGCCCACTGCCTCAGATAATTCTTGTCCAAGGCTTCCGCTTGGACGGCGACAATTCCGGCCGCATCCCCCAATTGCCGATCGGAAGGCGAAATGCGGTTCCAGAGGAGCTTGTGCAGGATGACGTCTTCCGCCGTGGAAATCCACGCGGCTTCCCCAAAGAGTGTCACCCGCTCGCGCCGCCGCAGCATCTCTTGATCGAAGGGATCAGGTCGCGCGAGCCAGAAATCGACCTTCAAGGCGGAGCGGGTGTCGACGGCGTTGAATTGATGGGGCGGTTCGTAGACGGCCCGCACGGCTGTTTCTTCGATGTAAAAATCACCACTGAATGCCTGCACGATGAGCGGCACCGAGGACATCGGCATTTGCACGACAAAATCCAAATCGTGTGTCGTCCGGGGAATACCCCAGTAATTGCTGGCCATCGAACCGGTGAGGTAATAGGTGATGCCAGTCCGGTTCAAGCGGCACAAGCAATCGACGAGCAGCTCGCGCTCGTTCATTCCGCGTGGGCCAACTCAAGCCGGCGGTGCAGCCGTCGCTCGACTTCGGTGGCATCGGCTTCGGGATTCGCCCGGCGAATTCCTTCGCGGGCTATGTCGCAGGAAAGCTCGTGCAACTCCAGCGCGACCGCCAGGCGTTGCTCGCCCGTCATCTCGCGATAACGTTCGATCTGTCGAGCCAATGCTCTTGCCGCGGTCATCAACCTTAAATAATCCAACCCTCGGTCGCTGACAACTCGGCGGTTCGGGAGTCAGTTTGGGCGACTGGCCCTATTTCAGCGGCGAAATGAGAAAGACCACATAGACGCTCTCCGAGACTTCCATCGGCTCGAGAAGATACTGCGGTCTTAATTGGGGTAATTGGGGTCAGTCTGTGAATCGTGCAGATTTGTCTGTCAGGCGGTCGGGCATGGCTGGCCGTGATGCAACATTCACAGGCTGACCCCGTCTCCTGACCCCGCCTTTGAAATTCAACGTGACGTTTTCAGATGGGGATTGCACGCTGCGGTGATGCGCAGTCATTACCTGTCTATCTTCGGCGCGGTCGTCGTATTCGTCGCGGCGCAAAACGCGTTCGGCGGGGTAGCGGACGCGTATTTGAGCGCTTACCTCGAAATGTTCCCAACCCGGGCGACGCAGGCGGGTGATCACGCCTTCGACAGCAAGCTGGAAGATTTTTCGGCGGAACGGCTGGGGCGATGGATTGATTTTAACCAGGCAGAGCGCGACCGGCTGACAAAACTGCTGGGCACAGCCGATTTGCCATTCGACGATCGGCTTGATGCCGAAGCGTTGCTG
>JBBRDU010000177.1:0-3730 GCA_038203615.1 Chthoniobacterales bacterium | reverse complement strand
GACCAATCAAGATTTGCCATGTCCTTACGTAGCCTCGTACCACGGTTCGGCGGCGGTGTCACGCGGCGGGAAGAACCGGAAGAAACCGGGAATCCAGAAGAAACCGGCGCGGCGGAAGAGCTGTGGTCCGACAAGCGAGGTTTCGTCTTCGACGACGAAGAATAACGAATATGGAAAGCGGCGCAAAGGGCGCGGCGTACGTTCTTGAACACGATTGGAAACTGCCGGGGATTGACGATCATTCGCTCAACTAACTTGGCAATCGCTTGCCGGAAACGGCGACCCATCCCCTCGGCCTCGCCTTTTAACAATCCTGCGCCTCAATCGACTCCACGCGCGGCCTGAGTAAAAACAACCGTGAACACTGCGGGCAACGCTGCTCTGGTTCGGCCTTCAAGACTGCCCATGTTGCGCCGTTCCGTCGATCCTGGTCGAGTGAAGTGAGGCGGCGTTCCAGTTCAGTCTGCTGTGCACCGGTCAGGGGAAGTTGATCGGCTTCCAGACTGTCCCAAAGCTGAGCAATTAGCGCAATCCGCTCGGACGGCGACAAACGGACAATCTCGTCGGACGTAAGCAATTCCATAGTTTGAGAATACGCGGCTACGTGGAAGTGGCAACCGGCGTTCAGGATTTCGGCCCAATGGCTCGTCCCGAAGGCAGCGAAGGCGGATGCCTGGCGCATCTTATAATCGAAAGATGACTTCGCTCGCGGACGCTTCCAGCCCGTCCATTCTTGCTACAAAGCAGGATCGCCTGCTGGGGTTGCTGCGGGATATGGATCGCGTGATCGTTGCGTACTCGGGCGGCACGGATTCGGCTTACCTGGCATGGGCCGCGCATCGCGCATTGGGCCAGAACGCGATTGCCATAAC
This sequence comes from Chthoniobacterales bacterium, assembly GCA_038203615.1. Classification (GTDB taxonomy): domain Bacteria; phylum Verrucomicrobiota; class Verrucomicrobiia; order Chthoniobacterales; family UBA10450; genus JBBRDU01. The sequence continues at coordinate 2,858 of JBBRDU010000177.1, read as the reverse complement.
CGCCGATTCCGCTTCGATTCCCGAATCGCACAAGCGCGACGCCGAAGCTTTCGTCAGGGAGTTCGGCATCCCGCACGAGTACATCGAGACTCTCGAATTCGAGAATCCGGATTACATCAGGAACGACGCGAACCGCTGTTTCCATTGCAAGGACGAGTTGTTTACGCGTCTCGACGTTGTGGGCAGGGAACGCGGGATTGCAAACATCGTATACGGCGTTAATAAAGACGATCTGGGCGATTACCGTCCCGGTCAGAAAGCCGCAAAGCTGCACGACGTTAAGGCTCCGCTGGTGGATGCGGATCTGACCAAGGCTGAAATCCGCGAGCTCTCGCACATGGCCGGTCTGCCCACCTGGAACCGTCCCGCTGCGGCGTGCCTGAGTTCCAGGATTCCGTACGGAACTCCCGTTACGCTCCAGAACATCAAGACTGTTGAAGTGGGCGAGGAAGAACTCAAGGCGCTCGGTTTCCGGCAGTTCCGGACGCGATTCCACGGAGAGCTGGTGCGAATCGAGATCGCGCGAGATGAGATGGAAAAAGCGCTGAATCTTGAGATGGCGGGGAAGTTCACCGCGATATTCAAGAAGCTCGGATTTAAGTTCGTCACGCTGGATCTACAGGGATATCGGCAAGGCTCGCTCAACGAGCTTCTGAAAGTTCAATAACTTTTTGGCGGGAAATCCTGAAGGCATTTCACCGCACTGGAAGCTTTCCGGCGGGCCTATCGGGAACGGACGGTTCTTTCACCATGCTTTCCTTGTTCAAAATGACAATGTCCACTCGACGATTATGCGACCTGCCAGTCTCGGAATCGTTCGTTTCGACCGGCATCGTTTCCGCATATCCGGCGACAGCCAGACGATTTCGGGGAATCCCGTAGAGATCGTTTAGTATTTGCAGCATGGCAATCCCACGGGCTGCGGAAAGGTCCCAGTTACTGCGAAACCGGACGCTGTGAATCGGAATGGAATCCGTATGCCCTTCCAGCCGTACCGGGTTTGGAAGTCGTTGAATCGACCGGGCAACCTTTTCGATGCTGCCGAACGTCGCCGGGGCGATGGCGTCGCCGCCGGATGGGAAAAACGTGGCCTGGCTAAGAGTGATTACCAGGCCCCGGGCTTCCAGGTGAAGCTGCATTTTCCCGGTACGAATCTCCTCTTCGAGTTCCTTAGACAGGAATTCCATGGATGGAATCAGCTCCGCAATACGCGCCCGCTCCGGTGGCTCTGCCAGTTTCGGCATCTTGTGCGAGCCGCCCGGCCCCTTCATTTGCGCGTTGCCTTTACCGATATCGTCTACCGTTCCACCGAGAATCGCTTTGATGGATGCGGGAAAGCTGGTTTTGTCGAAGGCTTTCTCGACGGCCTCGGAGACTTGTTTAGCCTTGGTCTTGTCGGTTTGCGACGATGCGAACATTACCACGAAGAACGCAAATAGCAGCGTTATGAAATCGGCATAGGAGATCAGCCAGCGTTCGTGATTTTCGATCGGAGCGTGCTTTCTTTGGCGTGCCATGACTTAGGCTTCCGCCGCGGCTGCCCGGGCCTGCTCGCGCCCCTTCGCGGAATTCGCGGTTTGGGATGCGGTCCGATTGCGAATGTAGGCATCCAGCTTGATCTTGATGAGCTTTGGATTGAGGCCCTCGGACACACCGATTACGCCTTCCAGCATGAGCTCCCGCATTTGCACGGCTTTGGCCGCGCGTGCCTTGATCTTGCAGGCGGCGGGAAGAAACAGGAGATTGGCCGCGGCCACACCATAAACCGTGGCCACGAAAGCTACCGCGATCCCATGGCCCACCTCTTCGATATTTTCGAGATGTTTCATCACCTGAATAAGGCCAAGGACCGCTCCGATGATCCCGACTGTAGGAGAATACCCTCCCGCGGCTTCGTACACTCGGGCTTCCGCCTCCCAGTGGTGCTCCTCAAGGCCGATCTCAAGCTCCATCATGTTTCGGATCTCCTGCACATCGGTGCCATCTACCGCCAGGTTCACCGCTTTTCTGAGGAAAGGATCGGATATGTCGCCGGCCTCGCTTTCAAGCGATGCAATGCCGTTCTTGCGTGCTTTGGTGGCGAACGAGATGATTTCCTCGATAACCGCTTCGGGTGCCAAAACGGAATCGAAGAAAACCAGCGCGAACTTCTTTGCGGCGCCAACCAATACATCGATCGGCGTAGTGACCATCACGGCGCCAAGGGTGCCGCCGAGGACAATGATTGCGGCGGTAATCTGCGCCACGTCTCGAATCTTTCCGCCTTCGAGGACCAGACCGCCCAGAATACCTCCCAGGGCCAGGATCAGACCGCCAATGCTTGCCAGATCCGCCTTTCTGCGGGGCTTTCCGGCTCTTGAGGGCGAATCAGCCATGGCGCTGGACGACTCCTTCCAATAGCGATCGACGGAACTCGCGCACGCGCTCCACGATGTCGTCCGGAGTCTCGAGGACGACGATCTTCTGGTGGGTGGTCAGGGTGACTACCGTATCCGGAGTGACTTCGATCATCTCAATCAGGTCGGAATTGAGAACCACGCGAACCTGGTTCAAGCGGGTCAGCCAAATCAAAGCAACGCCTCACGATTTCCTATCGGTGGATTTGCCGGATCGCAATATCCGTGTATGGGAATAATAATTTTGCTAAAACTTGCGGCGGTGAGGCCGAAGAGACTTCGTGGGATTAGAATGCGCAATTTGAATTTTCCCGAAACCGCTTTTGAAGCTGGCGCCATCCTGAGCGCGTGCGATCCCGGCGATCCCGGCGTGTTGAAAGCGCTGCCGAGCCGATGGGCTGCGCCGCCGTGCGCCGACGACTGCCTTGAGGAGGAACGCCGCGAAGTGCTCGACGCCATCGT
>JBBRDU010000176.1:0-3731 GCA_038203615.1 Chthoniobacterales bacterium | reverse complement strand
GGCGCGGTTTACACACCGCCGGCCTGACAAAAAACCGCCCGCCTGACAAAAACGGCGCTTTCAAATCGCCGCTCCCGGAAATTTATCGCCCAACGAGTAAACGCAGGAAATGCGCGTCCGAAAATCGCGCTCCGGAGCCGTGACGGACCACAACAAGGTTCATCGAAGGGATAACATAGAGTCGCTGATAACCGGAACCGATACACGCGACCACGTCGCTCGGAGCATTGCGACAGAGGACCGTTCCTCCCCAACTCTGGCGCTGCCACTTCGGAATCAACATCGACTCGATATCGAACTCACGTCCGCCCGGCGCCTGGCGATTGTTCCACCAGCCTAACGAAAAGGCACGATTCGCACCCGACCCGCGCCAGCACTGGGACATCGAGCCCGGGCTCACGACAGGCACACCTCCATTGAGCGCGACTTCACCGAGCTTGGCCCACTGCCGCGCGCTCAGCAGCCAGCCGGCCGCGAGCAACGGATTCCCCGCACTGTCCGCCAGGTAGCGTTGCGACCCGAGGCCCAGACGATGCAAAACGCGCCGCTCCAGGTAGTGCGTCGGCGATTCTCCATGCAACTTTTCCTTGAGCACGGCGTGAAAGACCTGGAGCGCGCTCGGCCCGTAAATGAACGCATTTCCCGGACTGGCCACCAGAGGCGCCCGGATCGCGATGCTATCCCGATCGCCCGGATTGTTGTTGTGAAGGGAGAACACAGGCTCGAGCCCGCACGAAAAATCGAGCAGTTGCCGGATCGTAACGCGCGCTTTGCGGGGATCGGCATTCCAAGAGGGAATTGTGTCGCCCACCCGTTCATCCAGACTGAGCAAGCCATCCTCGGCCGCCGCCAGAGCCGCCAACCCCCAGAACGCCTACGTCCCGCTATAGATCTTGTGCGGTTCTCCCGCCGATTGCTCCAGCAGGGTCTGCCCATTTTGCAACGCCAGGAAGGAAGTTCCACCCGCGCTCGAGGAATAAGCGGCCGCGGCTCGGATGGCCGCGGGATTCACCGGACTCGCGAGGGCGGTGGCGGCAGCGAGAAACAAAATGATCATCCCTGTTTTCATCCCACTCCATTTTGCCCATCGCATCCGGAATTGCCAGCGGTTCTCTTCTCCGCAGGTGCGATTGCCGGTTGCCATCTCGAAATTCGTAGGGCGAGACTCTGTCGAGCTGCTGCCCTTCTCTATATTATAACAACGCCGCGATTTCGCCTTGACGGAGTCTTGCTCTACCAGGAAAGCCCGTTCGGCCTGTCTATGGCAAAGGGGCGACGGATTCTCTGGCCACGACTTTGCCGTCGCGATCCTTGAACACGAGAAAATGATCGGCCGAAATTTCGACGGACAAACCCGCGGCCGGCTCGATAAGGCGATCGATAAAAAGGACCCAGGCGCGCTTGTCAGGCTGATGATAGTAAGCGTGCAGGTAACAGGCAGCCCGGCCCGAAAAGGGGCAGTACCCGAAGACGATCAACTCGCGTCCCCCGGTGCTAAACTCCCATTTCTCAACCTGTCCAAACCCGATCGTGGTGCCGAAATGCGCCACCAGTTCCTCGCGGGTCGCGGCCGATTTCAACGCCTGTGGAAAGCCCGCCCCGAGTGATCCAGCGCCAAACAGGAACAAAGCAAGGCAACCTCCGGCAATCACTCGTGGTCGCTCTTTCACTTTTGCAGGACGAGTTGGATCCGCGGATTCTCAGGGCTGGAGGGTATCGCGGCGTCAAAATCGGTACAGACAGTCGCCAGGCGTAATCCGATCGATCCGGCCATCGAGCGCATTTCCGAAGGCGTATACAACTGCCACTCGAAGTCGTCGCCTCCGCCGCCCGGATAATTCAGTTGGACGAAGAGGCGGCCATCTCGAACCCATTTTGTTTCGCGGACGATTTCCCCAGGCAAACCAAGCTCTCGTTCACCCTGGTGGGTCGCAAAGAACTGCGGATTCCAAAGATCAAGAATGATGCGGCCGCCGTACCGCACGCCTCTCGTCAGACGGCGGAGGAGCTCGCGGTTTGTCGCGGCATCGAAGAACCCGAAACTCTGAGACATCACGATGGCAACATCGTAAACGTCGGGGTCTGCCTGAAAGTTCCTAACATCCGTCTGGATGTAAGTCGGACCCGCTGCCAGCTCCCGGGCTCTCATAACGGCAGCAGGATCACGTTCCAATCCGGTCACCAGGTAACCACGGCTCGCGAGAACTCGCGCATGCCGCCCCGTCCCGCAACAGACGTCGAGGACCCTTCCGAAGTCAGGCAAAGGCGCGCACGCGCACACGAAATCGATCTCCTGAATCGTGCGGCTCTCAGCGATGCTCAGGTGAAAGCACTCAAACCAGCGACCGGAATACGAATTGGGTTCCGCCTGTTTCATCGAACTGCCCCGTGCTGGAGACGGTTAGATAGAATCTGTTGTCTTTGGTCGCCCCGCGTAAATAGCCGCGAGGAAAAAGGCGTAAATGAGAGCGTGGAGCACGGACCCCACGATGCCGAACGCGGTAAACGCCCACATCCGACTGGCCCGTTGTCCGTTCTCTAACACCCATTGCTGAAGCAGCGTCTGGACAAGGGGCATCAAGAAGCAAAGGACCAGAACGAGCCCGAAACCCAGAGCCGCAAAAACCGATGCCCTCCCTCCCTCACGCCATCGCCCCAGGATCACGACGCCGGCCACAAAACAAACGAGGAGCGCCGGCACATTCATTGCAAACAGCGAGAGGAATATTCTTAATTGGTCACTGTGTTCCATAACCGGGTAGGAAAAGACCCGTTGCCCGCGAAAGCGAGCGGAATCGGGGGCTCGGTAGCGCCAGCTACGGCGCGGTGCGCGATCGCTTTTGCTCCGGCAGACGGAGACGAACTACGGCGTGGGCCAGGGACGCACCAGCACGGTCTGACCGGGAGCGATGGGAGTAACATGTTCGAGGATTTTTTTGTAGTCGGGATGGCCCGGCGGATATACGAGTTGGCCTTCCCCGGAACCACCGCCCGGCAGCTCAGCGCGCAACCGCAGCACGATGGTCCCATCGGCCTTCATCTCGGCGGTTCCAATGGTGGCGGGCTCACTCTTTGGTTCGGCGCCGAGAGCGGCGATACCAAAGCTCAGAACGAAGACGGCAATGATCAGCGATCGGAGTGTTTTCATCGAGCGAAGGACGAATGAGATCTGCTGCCTTGCCGAAGAGGCAGAAGAGTGGCCGGCCCAGCGATCGTTCGTCCTTTTCCATGTCCGACCCGATTGCATCCTGGAGCGTTCAGCGCGTTTACCGGGTTAGTTTGGGAGTGCGCATAAACTAACGGCGACGACTTCGGCCGGATTGACGAGCGTTGTTGGACGGTGGTTCGAATCGTGGAGTTCCAGTTGCGGATCGCCCAGCGCGCGCCCGGGACACCGAACGGATCTCCCGATGACCCTCGACGAAAACCTGGATGTTTCACACGCCGGTCGGCCCCGGCGTTTCTCGAGCAGGAGCAGCGGCGGTACAAGGCGCACGAGCAGGCGCAGGCGGCGGTAGCGTCGGCCTCCGCCGTCGCGGCCTGTCGGCCGTGGGTTTCAGGATCGAGCAGTCTGGCGCTGGGCACGGCGAAGCGGTTCCAGGAGAGAGCGAAGCACAACACTTGGCGGGACGATCGGGCAACCCGACGCCGGAACTTCCAAGGGTGGCCCTACTTTTCCCTGTCGAAGCGGGAGCCTGTTGTGTATCATGCGCCTTCGAAGCCCATGCCTG
>JBBRDU010000175.1:0-3749 GCA_038203615.1 Chthoniobacterales bacterium | reverse complement strand
TTCTCGCGGCGGAACTGTTCGAGTTCGGGGCCGACGGTGGCACGGAAACCGGCATCGAGCGCGTCGCCTGAATCGATCTGCTCGCTGTCGATGAGGAGCGTGTTGGGGCGCGGCAGGCGGGCGCCGTGTTCGTCGTAGTTTGCGAAGAGCTTGAGGTGTGGGTCGGTGAAGCCGTTGTGCTCATCGCCTTCGGCGACATCGCGCTCGAAACCGGAGATCCATTCGTAGACGAGTTCGGAGGTGGACGTGTTGTTGCAGACGACGATGAAGACGGGCGGCGTTTCGATGCCGGCGCGGTCCCATTCCTCGAAGGTTTTCTCGTAGTGGCCGTAGAGCGCGTAGAGTGCGGTTTGTAGTTCGTTGGGGAGGGAGAGCGGGTTGCCCTTGCCGCCCTTGGCGCGGCCGGCCTTGGGCATTTTCTTGCCGATGTGGTCCCATAGGTTGCGGTAGATCGGCGTGTCGCCATTGACGGCGTTATCGGAGATTGGGATGCGCGGCAGCTTCACGATGCCTGACTCGATCGCGTCCATCAGGGAGAAGTCGCTGACCGTCCAAGGGAATAGCGTGCCTTCGCGGTAGCCGGAGCCGCGGAGGAAGAATGGCGTGGCGGAGAGGTCGTAGAGGGCGGTGATGCCGAGCTTGCGCTTGAGGGCTTCGAGGCCGCCGATCCAGAGACGAGCGGCTTCGGCGTTCTTCTTGGCTTCCTCACGTTCGTCGGCGCCGATGTCTTCGTCGCTGCTGGGTTTCTCGCGGTAGCAGTGATGTGCCTCATCGTTGATGACCACGACGCCCTTGAAGCCCATCAGCTCGTTGGCGACTCGGTTGAGCATCTGGCCTTCGGTTTCGAGCGTTTGCAGCGGTGCGTCGCGACCTTGGAGGAGGGAGCGGCCGGTTTTGCTGATGTCCAGCGTCTCACGCAGCTTAAAGGCGTGATAGTTGGTGATGACGATCTTTGCCTTGTCGATCTCGTGCAACATATCAGTCGGAACAAGATCGCGGCTGCGATAGTAGCTGTTGGGGTCGTTGGGCATCAGGACGCGCAGGCGATCGCGGATGGTGATGCCGGGGGCCACGATAAGAAATCCGCGGCTGTAGAGGTTGCTGCCGGGCGTGCGGACGGCGTTGATGGTCTGCCAGGCGATGAGCATGGCCATGACGGTGGTTTTACCGCTGCCGGTGGCCATTTTCAGAGCGGTTCGGAACAGCTCTGGGTTCGATTGCTCGTTGGCTCCCAGCAGATGCTGGCGAAATCGATCGTAGCGCTTGTCCTTGCGAGCGACCTCGGCGAGCCAGATGACGGTTTCGACGGCCTCGACCTGGCAGAAGAACGGGCGAACTTCGTGAAAATTGTTAGGGTCCCGCCAGTGCTGGAGCAGACGCTGGGTGGCGGGGGTGACGCCCCAATCACTGGGGTTGTGTAGGTTGCGCCAAGCTTCGACGTGCTGCCGGATTTGGTTGATGATGGGAGTGGGGTTGTATTCCTGCTCCTCGGTCGAAAGATCTTCGGCGTCGGGCATCACGAAGCTGGTTTGGGTGGACTTCTTGCTCTGTCTTTTGCGGGCTTTGGGAACGGGCGTGATCAGCTCTGAGCGACGGCGACCTTCGACGGGTGGCCGGTCGATCGGCTGGCCTTCCTTATCGAGCGCGTGATGGCGGGAGGGCGGTAGATAGGGGGAGTTGAGGATTGGCTGTTCGAAGAAGCGGGACGCCATCGACTCGTTTGCTCCGTTTCGATCCTGCATTGTGAACATGGCTTTGATGATGTTGAATGTCACGCATGAACGGCGGGCAAGCCGTCCAGCTATCAAAAGGCGTAGGAGCAAACATGACCGCTATCACTGTAAAACCCAAAATGTTGGACCTGCGGAATCCGGAAAACTTGAGCAAAAAATTCACGATCCCCGCCTCGGAGGTGCTCATCTCTGCGAAAACCGATCCGAAGTGGGGTTTCGTTGACGTTCTGGTAATACCGTTTTCAGATAATCGAAACAATTTTTTTGAAATATTGGAATTACACTATGGGGGCTTGTCGCGCTGATTGGTTGAAACTGGGCGATAACAATATGACCCCTGAATTCATATTTGGAGATCTTGCGGCCAACTATAGATTCTCTAGTAGTGATGTCGCTGAGAAGGCAATTTTAATGTTTGCCCGGATCCAGGAATGCGATTGGGCACGAAAAATGCAGGCACCCGATAGCTATGACCGTCTCCGCAAGGCCAATCTCCTCGCCCACTGGTAGCCCGCCCCTCCCTATAAATCCGCCTAAGTTCTCCCTGTTTAGGGCCATACGTGGCCAGGCGGCCAAGGTGTGCGAACTTTCATTCGCAACACCCGCCGGCTGAACCGCTCATGATGGAGTCATAACGAGGCTGAAACCGTAGTCCGTCCTAATCTTCCGAGGTTCTATTTGGCGATGCTGACGAACGCGCAGATGCAGACCGAAATCATGGACGCGCTAGCCGAGCTAAAGGCGCTGGCCGATGGCGTCGAGGCGGTGAAGGCCCGTTTGCTGGTGCTGTATGGCCGCCTGGATGCGCCTAGGCCGCCGGTGCAGCTGCCTACCCCGACACCACCGCCGCCCGGCTCTCCTATTACCGTCATGATGCGCGATCTGGCTAACGGCTTCCCCACTGATCGGGACGGCTTCGTGGTTCGTATGACTGTCGGTGCTGGTCTTTCCCGGCACCACGTCGAGGCCGCGCTTGCCGAATTGATCAATGACGGGCGGGTGGTGGAGGCCACCAGCGGCAGTCGCGTGACGATCCGCATTCCGCGCGATGACGTGACGCTGGGGGCTTCCCGTAAGTCGCCTATGACGCTCTCCATTGAGCGCGGCATTTTGCACGCACTTGATGCTGCGCCCGGCACCGATCACGCAACGGTAGTTGATGCCGTTGCCCGGCTGCATGGCATTGGCCGGGTGATGGTGCAATTCGTGTTGACGGACATGGTGAGCGAAAGGCGGCTGTCCGTTCATCCGGGGCCGCCTGGAAGCCTATCGAACTCAGAACCGGGCCGGTTGATCGTTCTCTGATCCGGCTGCCCGGTGCCGAAGTTGATAGGTTATCGCGGCACTGCTCTATAGCCCACCGGGTCCGCTAGGGGTCCGCAGAGATTCAAACAGCTAGACGATTTCCGCTAAGTCATTGAAAAGATGGTGCCGCTTGTAGGAATTGAACCTAAGACCTACTGATTAAGAATTATTGATAGCTAATTTTTATCCCTTACGAAATCAAACCAACTATGTTGACATTCTTATATCCTTCATATAGTTAAGGGGCATTTTCGCCCGTGACAACATTAAATCTCATACGTTCCAACGCCAAGAACACACATGGAACCCGCCCCCTGAATGGTGTCCCAAAGGTGTCCCACGTTGCCAGTGGGCAGATTTTCTGTTAGTCACGGGACACCATCAAGAGGGCTCATTCCTGTGGCGCGTCAAGCTGAGTTAATCACGGGCGTGACCCTGAGGCGCATTCTCAGGAATGCCAACGTGACCAACTACGAAATTGCCGACACCCGCCTGAAGGGGTTGGTAGTACGTGTGCGAAAAGCCTCCGCCTCATGGGCATTACGGGGCAGGCTTGGACCCAAGCAGACCATCTGGCGCATCGAGGATATCAGCGCCGATAAAATGACCGACCCCAATGTCATTTTGCTTCGTGCCGTCACGGCCAAAGAGATGCTCAAGCGCGGGCAGGACCCCACGGATTACCTGCGTGAGCAAGAGCATCAGGGCAAA
>JBBRDU010000174.1:0-3761 GCA_038203615.1 Chthoniobacterales bacterium | reverse complement strand
AGGAGATGGAGCAGCAGTAACGAGCGGCGTCTGGATTATATAACTACCCTCGGAACTCGCCGTCGTTGGTCGGAAAACTCGTAATCCGGCCGTCCAGCCTTGCGCAGGAAACATGGAGTCGATCCGTCAAAGGGACCAGCCGTCGCGGTACGGCGGATTGATGAACTGGTTAGCGTTCACGTCGTTGGTGATGCGCATATCTTTGGCCGACCATGCCAGCGGCTCGCCGGTTCTCTGGGCGATCGTCCCCAGCAACGCGGTCTCCACCAGCAGGCTGCCAAATTCAAAATTGCAATTCGGCTTCGGGCCGCCTTTGCAGGCCGCGATCCACTCCTTGTAGTGGCCGGCGCTGCGGCGCGCGCTGGGCGGCGGAGGTGTAAAAGGGGCCCCGTGAGACATCGGCACGAGGGCCGGCTCGCCAGTGAACCCGCTCAGAATCACGCCCTTTTCGCCCACAAAGAGCATGCCGTCACCCGCCAGCTTTCGCTCCAGCTCGAGTTCGGGCGGACGTGCCGGCTTCAATCCGCCGTCGTACCAGAAGAGCCGCACACGTGGAGCGTTTTCGCGAGCGGGAAAATCCCAGGTGACGATTGAGGCCATCGGAAAGGTCTCGTCGTATTTCGCCTTGCGCGATCGCATCCAGTTCTCGTCGGCGTCCCCACGAAGCGCCGGTACCATCACCGAGTTGACGCTGGCGTGCACTGAGGTGGGGTATTGAAGGTCCAATGCCCGGAACGGAATGTGGAGCGCATGGCAGGCCATATCCCCCAACGCCCCAGTGCCAAAATCGTACCATCCACGCCAGTTGAACGGATGATACAGCGGGTGGAATGGCCGTACCGGTGCGGGGCCGAGCCACAGGTCCCAATCCAGCGCTTCGGGAACGGGCGGCGTCTCGGCCGGACGGGCGAGCCCTTGCGGCCAAATCGGCCGGTCCGTCCAGATGTGGACCTCGCGGATTTGTCCGATCACCCCGGAACGGACCCAGTCTTCCGTTTTGCAGGCGGCTTCGGAAGCGCACGATTGCACGCTCATCTGCGTGGCCACTTTTGCTTCTCTCGCCGCGCGCGCCACCGTCCTGGCTTCGAAAATCGTACGCGTCAGCGGCTTGGCGCAGTACACGTGTTTTCCTAGCCGCATGGCCGTAAGGGCCACCACGGCGTGCGTGTGGTCCGGAGTGCCAATCACTACCGCGTCAATCGCCTTTTCTTTTTCCAACATGACCCGAAAGTCGCGATAGATCTTCGCTTTCGGGTAGCGCTTGAAAGTTGGCGCGGCGAATTCATGGTCCACGTCGGCCAGAGCAACGATATTTTCGCTCTCGCAGTTTTGGAGATAGCCGCCGCCCATGGCGCCTACACCGACGCCCGCGATGTTCAATTTCTCGCTCGGGGCCGTCTGACCGGATCCGCCGAGCACATGGCGCGGCACCACCAGGAATGCCGCCGCTCCGGCCACCCTGGGCACGAAGCTCCTGCGCGTCACGCCCACATTGCCGCCAGGCTCATTCTGTTTCATCGCATCTCCTTTCGATCTCTCTGCCTCGAGCCGCCGCTAGCCAGCTTACTGGAGCCGGACCTCCCGCGGATCGACAGGCACATGTTGTGGCACGACCCCAACGGCGGCCGGAAGGAAGGCCACGCAGAGCCATCGACAAAGGCGCAGAATCGCTTGCTTACGCGCGCGGCTCGGAAAGGCACTCATGTGTTTGCAGTACTTACGGAGCCGCGACCGTGAGGGAGCGTTCCCGGTGACCTTTTTCAGCAACCTGTTGGCCCCAGCTCTACTTTACTAAAGGCGTTACAATCACCTCGCGGAAATCCACCGGGCCGTGGTCTCCCTGGAGGATGAAAGGGCCAGGCTCGCCCTCGTGCGGATCACTGGCAATAGCGGTGAGGCCTTCGATCTCGCCTTTGTCGATGACGGTTTTGCCGTTCAACACTACGGTCACCTGCCGTCCTACCAGGCGAATGTCGTAGGTCTGCCACTCGCCGGCGGGCTTACTGGCATTCTCAGATGGAGCGAGGCGGCTATAGAGCGCGCCGTTCTTGTGCGTGCCTGTCTCTTGGCCGTAGTCCTCCAGGATTTGCACTTCATAGCGAGCTCGAAGACCGACACCGCTATTGGAATGGGGACCGAGCCGAAATTCCACGTGCAGCTTGAAATTCCAGAATTTCTGGTCGGAAATTAGGTTGCTGGCCCCGCCGGCGCTTTTCAGGATGCCATCCTCAACGGTCCAGCCGAACGGCTTGTCCGGCGTCAGCAGCCTGTGGTTAAACGAGCCAAAAAGTCCTGGCCATTAAAACATTCTGGCTTTAAAATGTTTCTATGGCGATGGGCACTCGCAAACACCGGCAGCGGCAGGAGCAGCTCTGGGTGATGCACACAGAACTGGCTACCGGGCCTGGCCATCCTTTCTACCGGCGGCTGAATGAACTGCTCGACGGCGAGAGATTCGACGAATTCTGCGAAGGGGAGTGCGCGCGGTTTTACGCGGACAACAACGGCCGCCCCTCGTTGGCGCCAGGAACCTATTTCCGGCTGCTGTTGATCGGGTACTTCGAAGGAATCGATTCCGAACGTGGCATTGCATGGCGGTGTGCCGATTCACTGGGACTGCGGGAGTTCCTGCGAGTCGGGCTGGATGAGCAGACTCCCGATCATTCCACAATCTCCAGAACGCGGCGGCTGATCGATGTGGAAACGCATCACAAAGTCTTTGTCTGGGTGCTGGGCGTAATTGCGGATCGCGGTCTGCTGAAGGGTAGAACGGTGGGCGTGGATGCGACGACGCTGGAAGCGAATGCGGCCATGCGGTCCATCGTGCGGCGGGACAACGGAGCCAGTTATGACGAGTTTCTGGCCGACCTGGCGCGGCAATCCGGGATGGAGACCCCCACCCGGGAAGATCTGGCCCGTATCGACCGGAAACGAAAGAAGAAGACTTCCAATCAAGAGTGGATGAGTCCCAGCGACCCGGATGCGCGGGTGACGAAGATGAAGGACGGGACCACGCATCTGGCACACAAGGCCGAGCACGCGGTGGACATGGAGAGCGGCGCGGTGATCGCAGTGACGCTGCAGCCCGCCGACCGGGGCGACACCACGACGATACAGGAAACACTGGCGGAAACGGCTGAGAATCTGGCCCACGTAATAGAGCGGGAAGCCGCGAAAGCGCCGGAAGGGGAGCCGCGGGTCAGCCTGGAACCTCTGGCCGAGATCGTGGGCGACAAAGGCTATCACAGCAACGAAACAGTTTTGAACCTGCAACAGGCGCAGGCGCGGACCTACATTTCGGAGCCCAAGCGCGGGCGGCGTAAGTGGGTAGGCAAGAAGGACGAGCAGAAAGCAGTCTATGCGAACCGCCGCAGGGTTCATGGCAATTACGGGAAACGGCTGCTGAAGAAACGCGGCGAACTGATCGAGAGGTCTTTTGCGCACTGCTATGAAACCGGCGCCATGAGACGAGTCTATCTGCGAGGTCGCGAAAATGTTTTAAAGCGGCAGTTGATTCACGTCGGCGCGTTCAATCTGAGCCTCATTTTCCGGCAAACGCTGGGCGCCGGCACGCCGCGGGAGCTTCAAAACCGGGGTAGCCGACTTGTTTCCGTCGTTTTTTGGCCCAGCAGCGCCTCTGCCATGAAGTCAAGGCCATCCAGGAGCTTCAGCCGAGTTCCGAAGCGCCGAGTTGCCGCTTCCCGGCCCCATCCATTCCCGAATTGCCGCTGTCGAAATATCGGGGGTTGCGCCACGGGCTG
>JBBRDU010000173.1:0-3819 GCA_038203615.1 Chthoniobacterales bacterium | reverse complement strand
AGCTCTCTTATCTCCCCTTCCTTGGACAGCGGGAATCGCGGACTTCGGCGATCGGGGGCGTCGATCATATGGCCGGAAAAAACAACAAGCTTCGGGATTGGGAAGCACTCGTCGAAGGCGTCTGCGCGACCGTAGAGCTGGCGGGAGAGGACGCGGGCCTGCTTTCGAGTAGAAGAGAAAGCGCGTAAGTTGTCGCTTTCCGCGGCGACCGCTGCGCGATAGGCCTGCTTGGCGCCGTCGGCGTCGCCCAGGACAACCAGTGCTTCCGCCACGGTTGCGTGCTTCCAGTAATCGTCCGGTTGCCGCTGGCAAATCCCCAGCACAGTCCGAGCTATGCGGCTCGCCTTGTCCGTTTCCTTGAGAAGAACAGCTATCGTTGCCGCATTTATTCCGGGGTAGGAATCAGGCGGCGGAACTTCAAAGGCACGATTGTAGCAGTCAAAGGCCTGGCGAAGGTATTGCTCATTAGCTGGATTAGCGCACCATTGGTCCTTGTAGGTTCTTCCCAGAATACTCAAGGTTTCACGATTGGTCGGATCCTTGGTAACGAGGGCCTTAAGGATATCCTGGGCGCGAGACGATGATCCCATTTGGGCCAGGGCAAGAGCCATGCGCTGTCGGAGCCAGTCGTCATCCGGCTTGGTTTCAATGATTGCCGCGGCGGCGTCATAGGCAGTGAGAAATTCCCCAGCGGAGAGAGCCCGTTTGACGAAGGCGTGCACCGCCTCGACGTCCTCGATCCATTCCGTTCGCCGTCGCCAGAGTTCGTGGAGGGCGACGGTCGCGCTGGGAGCATTCTTAACTTCAGGCAGGTCAGACACGTGTAAAAGCAGCGCGCCCTTCTTTGGAAGACGACTGGAACCTATTAGCCGATGGCTATCCGGCTGACCAGAGATTTTTGCGCGCCGCGGCGCTCAATGATGACAACAATCGTGCTCGTCCGAGCCATGCTCATGGTCGCAGGCATGATCGTGTCCATGATCATGATGCGCCCATGAAGGAAAGGGGTCGGCAAACTCCTGCCAACTGTCTGGGCCACCAGCCATTTCCGGTTCCGTGAGCAGGCAGGAATCAAGCTGAGCCTGAAGTTCCTTCCGATCGATCCCGATCGCCATGAGAGCGAACGATTGGCGCCGATCGCCGAAGGGTTCCTGCCACTCGAGGCGAGTGCGCTCCGGCATCCTGGACTCGCGGACATGCTCATCCTGGGCGGCCCACCACGCGCCGGCCGATGCGCAATGCAATTCGGCCCCGGCGAGATTAAGTCCTCCCACTCCGTCCATGCGAGTGGCGAGCCAGAAAAAGCCTTTGGCGCGGAAAACGCCTCGCAATTGATGTTGGAGCAGGGTCCAGAATCGTTCGGGATGAAAAGGGCGCCGCGCCCGATAGGCGAAGGCGTTGATATTGCTATCAGGATCGAATCTTAGTTGCTCGCCATCGAGCAATTGCCTCCACCCGCCGGCATTCAAGGCTGCATCGAAATCAAACTCCGCAGAATGAGGCTCGCACCACCTGCCCACGGCCGACGAGGAAAGCGGTGAAACGAGCGCTACCGGATTGAGGGCACGCACGATGGAGCGCGCCGTTTCAAAATCCCGGTCGCCGGAAGCGCCTTCGAGGAAAATGTCACTAACGAACTCTATCTGCTCGACGAGAAAGCAGGTCGATAGGGAAGCCGCTTTCCGGTCGAGAAGCGCATGCAGCAGATTCTCCGACCCGATCGCCAACGCAGTAGCAGACAGGCGCGCTACGTCCGTCAATGATTGGTGAGAGCTATCGCTCGGCAAAAAAAGAGAGGCATAAGCCATGGGAGGCCGATCAGGCTCACATTCGACGAAGAGATGATCGATCGTTCCCTGTTCCACGATGGCTCTGATGGCGCGAACGAGCCGGGTCGGATCGGATCCAGGCGGTTCGTGAAAAAGGGTCAGTCCCGCCAGCGGTGCGTTCTTTTCTCTGCTGGTTCGCACACCCATTCGACGGCTTGCCGAACCTGCATTAATCCTCTCCAGGAGAGTGGTTCCAGAAGGGCCGGCGACAATCGACACGAACATGAGTTCCGCATCGTTTCGAGACGCACCAGTCATCGATGTTACGACGGAGGCGGACGGCCCGCCCGGGCTACCGGTGCAGCGGGAGCGTCGCCTGGAGTGACGACATTAGGCGCGGTCACCTCGCTCCGCCAGGGAATGGCAAGCCGGTGCAGGATTGATTTGGCCTCCAACGGCGCCAGATCAGGCATTTCGGAAATGAGCCTCGCCAGTAAGGCACTCATGATGGGCGCGGCAAAGCTGCTCCCGGTGACCTCCTTGGTAGCGTGATTGTTCCAGGGGAGAGTTACATCGACGCCGCGGGCGGCAAATTCGACGAGGTGACCGGGTTTGTAGAAGAAGGTGTGGTCTTCATCGAAGCGAGCCATGTTCGTCGTGACCACACTTGGGAAATAACCGGGCCATTCCGGCGTGGTGAAGTCGTAGTTGTTACACGCGGAAACGACGTGGATACCTTTCAGGTAGGCTTCATCAATCCACTCTTTGTACTGAAAGATATGTTCCGGCAGGCCGCAGCCGAAACTGCAATTCAAAATATGGTAGCCCCGATCAATCGCCTGGCGGACGCCTTCCCGAATAATGACTGTCCGCGAGCCGAGATTGGCGCCGAGGACACGAATACTGCCGATTTGCGCGTCCGGTGCAATCCGCCGAATAACTCCCGTAACCGCAGTGCCGTGACCATAGACGTCGGTGCCATCGCCCGGCTTCACTTCGATCTGAACTCCGGCATCCACGACATGCAAATCGTCGATGAGAATAAGTCCGGGCAGTGCGGGATGATCGATTTCGACTCCGGAATCGATTACGGCAATTCGCACACCTTTGCCCGTGCCGTTTTCCAAGGCGCGGCGTGCCTCGTCGAGACGGAAAGGGCCAGGGGAGGGCGTTAGAGGCGGTTCCATCCTACAGCAGTGCCGAGAAGCCGATAATCAATCAAGTCTCTGACTACCGCAGCGATCGTTTGGATGGCATTCAGTTCGGGCGGACCGAAACCGGGAGGTGTGTCTCCCGTGGGCGCCGCCTTGCCGCCCTGAATTTCGACATCGAGAAGCTGCACGCACGAAATAACCCCACGAACTTCATTTAAAAAGTAAAACGGCACCGCGATCATGGCATAGGTCATCTTGTGCAGCTTTTCGTCCAGCGTTTTGCTATGCTTCGCGTTTTTGTAAACCTGGTTCTCAACAAAAGGATGCTCGCTGGCGACGACCAGACTGACAATACCTTTACTCACCGGTTGTTTGAATCCCATGATTTTCGCCGTATTCGGACCGCTGTTGTAAGCGACGACGAGGTGCTGTTTTTCCTGGTCCAGCAGCCAGATGCTGCCTTCTTCGGCGCCGATCCGGGCAAAGGTTTCCTTTAACAACTTCAGTAACATGTCGTCGCAAATGCTCTGGAAATTTTCGGGCGTGACCGCCAGCCCGAGTTTCGAGAGATGTTCCTGCAGCGCCGGCCGCAACGGAACGAAGCGCGGCTCAGGAAGAAAATTCGCGCGGGTCGCCTTCATTCCGGCGCCTGTCTGAGTGCCTTGGTTTCGGAGACGAGCGCCGGGATCAGTTGAGGTTGTTTCTGAAGAATTGTTTTCATTTCAACCCGCTCTTCTTCGGTGCATTTCCCGCTGGCGAACCTGGCTATCTTTTCCCGGAGCTCGGCTGGCATTGGCTCGACCGAACGTCCGGCAACTTCCGGGACATCGCCATCGAAGAACTCCAATAGAATTTTGAAATCATCATTCACGGGAAAAGAGTGGTCAAAAGAAAAA
>JBBRDU010000172.1:0-4011 GCA_038203615.1 Chthoniobacterales bacterium | reverse complement strand
CGGAACGGCATGCTGGAGGCCGAGGCGAAGTTCAAAGAGTTAGGCATCCCTTTCGATCAACAGACAGTGGCCGTGACAGGAGTCGGGAGCGAACTCGATCACTACGCCGAAAAGAACAAGTGGCTCGCGCGCTTCCCCATGCACGACTGGGTGGGCGGCCGCACTTCCATCATGAGCGCGGTGGGACTGGTGCCGATGGCGCTACAGGGATTCGACATTGACCAATTTCTGGCTGGCGCCGCGGCCATGGACGAACGGACCCGATCACGCGAGACGGCCGCAAACGCGGCCATGCTTTTGGCGCTCATGTGGTATCACGCGGGGAACGGGCGCGGCCAGAAGGACATGGTCATTCTGCCTTATAAGGATCGCCTCGCCTTGTTCAGTAAATACCTACAGCAACTGGTGATGGAGTCGCTGGGAAAAGCGCAGGACTTGGACGGGAAGGTGGTACACCAGGGAATCGCCGTCTATGGCAACAAGGGCTCGACCGATCAGCACGCCTACGTGCAGCAGTTGCGCGATGGAATTCTCAATTTCTTCGTGACGTTTATCGAAGTGCGAACGGATCGCCATGGCCCGCGATTCGAAGTCGAACCCGGCGTAACGAGCGGAGATTATCTGCAAGGCTTCCTCCGCGGAACACGCAGCGCGCTTTACGAGAGCGGTCGCGAGTCCATGACGGTGACGATTCCCGAGGTGAACGCCTTCACGGTGGGTGCGCTGATCGCCTTGTATGAGCGCGCCGTCGGCTTTTACGGCTCCCTCGTTCACATCAACGCCTATCATCAGCCGGGGGTGGAAGCGGGCAAAAAGGCGGCGACCAAACTGCTCCAGTTGCAAAAGCAAGTGCGCGCGGAACTTTCAGGCCCAGCCAAAACAGCAGAGGAAATTGCGCGCAGCCTGAAGGCGGATCCGGAAGATGTGTTTCACGCTTTGCAACATCTCGCCAGCAACGACCGGGCCATCAGGGTGAGAACCAGACCCCACGCCGGCGACGACGAGTTTTCACTTGATCAGTCGCCCGCGCGGTCAATCTGATTGCGTATGGAATCACCTGGTCCGGAAGCATCTTCATCCAACCAACTCCACCATGTACCCTGGAGCGATGTGGTCCGGTTTGTCCGTCAACTCACCCATGATCTGCGCAATCACTTAAACGCGGCCGAGCTGCAGTCGGCCTACCTGGGGGAGATCGCGACCGATCCGGAACTTAAGAGTGAAATTAAGCGGCTGCGCAGGATGCTCTCCGAAGGGGGCGTCGTCTTGCAAAAGTTGTCGGCGAACATGGGGCATGCCCGGACCAACCTGATGACCTACAAGGCGGGCGATTTCATGGAAGATTTGCGGAGCAAAGTAGAGTCGGTCAAACCGAAGCAAGGGCCGCCGATTGAGTGGGACGTGCAGGTCGGGGACGCCGCGGTCGAGTTGGATCCGCAGCTGCTGCCATTGGTCGTGCAGGAACTTCTGGGCAACGCCGCCCGATTCGGCCAAGGGCAGCCGGTAAAGATCAGTGCAAGGATCGACGATGAGCGGAACTTTGTGGTGACGTTGGTGGAGCCGAAGGAAAATTTTGAGCCGTCGACGGAACAGTGGGGACGGGAACCTTTGCGGAGCATCAGCCAGGGGCATTATGGCCTCGGCCTGAATCGGGCGCGGACGATCGTGGAAGCCCACGGCGGCCGGTTGGAAGCGCATTATGATTCCTCGGTCAGGAATCTTGTCATAACCATGACGCTGCCGATCTCGGCGGGGAGGAGCTAGCTTGCGAGGGGCGAGACAAGTGAAACAATGGCATCGGAGCAGGACCACCATCCGAACGGCAACAAAGCTTCACCCATGACGGAGAACAGGCGAATCCTCATCGTGGACGATGAGCGGCCCATTCTGCTGACCCTCGAATCGCTGCTGGGACGGCGCGGTTACCAGGTGGAGACGGCGGCAACAGCCAGCCTTGGCCTCAAGCTGCTCAAATCGAAGTCGCCCGCCCTCGTTCTACTGGATCTGCAGTTGCCGGATGCGGACGGCTTGCAAACGCTCGATCGCATCAAGACCGACTTCCCCAACATTCAGGTCATCATTCTGACCGCGCACGATTCCCTGAACAATGCGATTGAATCGATCAAGCGCGGAGCCTTTCACTTTATTAGCAAGCCGTATGCACCCGAAGAATTACTGAGCCTGGTGGAAAAGGCGCTGGAAAAACAATCGTTGCTTCGGGAAACGGCGGAACTGCGGCACAAGACCGAGCAATTGGAGAAACGTCTCGAGATCGCGGAGACGCGGATGGGTCCCATCTTCACGAGCAAAGTCATGCAGGGGATCCAGGAACTGATCGGGGCCATGGCTCCTTCGGACGCCAATGTCCTGATCACGGGCGAAAGCGGCGTCGGCAAGGAAGTGATCGCCAACACCATCCACCAGCGCAGCCGCCGCGCCGACAAGGCCATGGTCAAACTCAATTGCGCGGCCTTTCCTCAGACTATGATTGAGGGCGAACTTTTCGGTTATGTGAAGGGCGCGTTCACGGGCGCGACGAATGATTTTCCCGGCATGATCGCCGAGGCTGACGGCAGCACGCTTTTTCTGGACGAAATTTCGGACATGCCCCTCGATTTGCAGACTCGTTTCCTTCGTGTTCTGCAGGATCGCGAGTACCGGTCGCTCGGCAGCACGCGGACGATGAAGGCTGATTTCCGAGTGATCGCCGCCACCAATCGGCCGATTACCCAGGCTCTCTCCGAGAACAAGCTGCGTTCGGATCTTTACTACCGCCTCAACACATTCCAAATCGAAGTGCCGCCGCTGCGGAACCGGAAACAGGATATTCCACCGTTGGTGGCTTCGTTTGTCCGGCAATTCTCACAAAAACTCAGCAAGGAAGAACCGGCCATCGCGCCAGATGCATTTCAGAAATTGCTCGACTATGCCTGGCCAGGCAACGTGCGCGAACTGCAAAATGCGATCGAGTATGCGGTGGTTCTTTCGCGCCAGAATCTGATCGGCATCAAGGACCTGCCCGCCGAAGTGCAGCTCCCGACGGTCTTGCAGCAGGCCGAACGAGCGGCCGCCGGCCGCCAGGGAGTGCAGAGTTTGGACGACGTCGAACGCAACACCATTTTGCAGGCGCTGGCGCAATGCCACGGCAACAAGAAGAAGGCGGCCGAGCTGCTCGGGATTCAGCGCCCGACGCTCTATAATAAACTGAAGCGCTACGCCATCGATTTGTAACGCCCGGGGCAGCCAGGCAGCGGCGATTGACTGGGATTGGATTCGCAATCTTCCAGAGGCCGTTCGGGTGAACCGCCCCTGTCTTTCATTTGCAGCGTGGCGCCCCCGTTTGCCATTTGCTCCCTGTCAAACGGGAGGGCGATTGACACAATCACCTCGTAAATCCTGCCGGGTTTGCAAATAGCGAACTGAAATCGACAGTATCGTATCGGAATGTCTCGCCATCTGGAACAGGTTCTAGCTCATGCCGAAAACCAGCTGGCTTCGACCGGCGCCCAGCGCCCGACGGAGGTTCTGCAGCTTTACAAAAAGTTCCTGAAAATCGAGGAGCACCGGCTGCGGTTGAAGCACCAGGCGGGCGGAGGCGGAAGAGAGATCTGCACGGCCCGGGTGGAGTTGGTGGATGTTCTCCTGCGGCATGTCTTTGCCGCGGCGGTGGCCGCGACTGGAAGTCAAAAGAATGGGGAGCAGCCGCTTGCCCTCATCGCGCTGGGTGGCTATGGCCGCGGCGAACTCAACCCGGCCAGCGATGTCGACGTAATGCTTCTGCACGGCGCCAGCCGCGGCAGACTCTCGCCATATATCGAGCAAGTGGTGGAGCAGATTCTCTACTCGCTCTGGGATGTGGGTTTCAAAGTGGGCCATTCCACCCGCACGATCAAAGGCGCGGTGGCCCAGGCCAACGAGGACATGCTGACCAAGACGGCCATGCTCGAATCGCGCTACCTGGCCGGTGATGAAAAACTGGCTGGTGAGTTTCGTGAGCAATTTCGGGCCAAA
>JBBRDU010000171.1:0-4044 GCA_038203615.1 Chthoniobacterales bacterium | reverse complement strand
GCCTTTTGCGCGCCACCCGGACCTTTCATCTGCGCGTTGCCTTTGCCCTTGTCGTCGACCGTTCCTCCCAGGATCTCTCTGATGGAGGCAGGCAGTTTGCTGCCTTCAAAGGCCTTCTCGACCGCTTCGGAGACCTGTTTGGCCTTGCTTGTATCGACTTGGGAGGAAGCGAACATGACGACAAAGAATGCGAAAAGAAGTGTAATGAAATCGGCGTAAGATACCAGCCAGCGCTCGTGATTCTCGTGCGCGGCGTGTTTTTTTTGACGGGCCATGGATTACTTGCCTCAAGCCTCAGCAGTTGCGGCGCGAGCCGCTTCCTCGCCGGCTTTCGATTTCTTTCCTTTCGCCGGGGCATGATTCCGCACGTAGGCGTCCAACTTGATTTTGATGAGCTTGGGATTCAAGCCTTCCGCGATCCCGATCACGCCTTCGAGAACCATTTCGCGCATCTGGATGGTCTTAGCGGCACGGGCTTTGATCTTGCTTGCGGCCGGCAAGAAGACGAGATTGGCGGCCGCTACGCCGTACACGGTGGCCACGAAGGCGACGGCGATTCCATGTCCGACCTCCTCGATATTTTCCAGGTGCTTCATTACTTGAATGAGACCGAGAACCGCGCCGATGATCCCGACTGTGGGCGAATAACCGCCGGCCGCTTCGTACACCTTCGCTTCCGACTCCCAGTGGTGCTCCTCAAGAGTGATATCAAGCTCCATCATTTTGCGGATTTCCTGGACATCGGTTCCATCGACGGCCAAATTTATCGCTTTCTTGAGGAAGGGGTCGGCGATGCCATCGGCCTCCTTTTCAAGAGACGCGATGCCGTTCTTGCGGGCCTTGGTGGCAAACGAGATCAGATCCTCAATGACGCCCTCGGGCGCGGAAACCGTGTCGAGGAAGACCAGCATGATTTTTTTGGCGGCGCCAATGAGGACGTCGAGAGGGGTCGTAACCATGACGGCGCCGATGGTGCCGCCAAGGACGATGATTGCGGCCGTGACCTGGGCGACATCGCGGATTTTCCCGCCTTCGAGAACCAAGCCCCCCAATATGCCGCCAAAGGCGAGCAGCAGGCCTCCGATCGTCGCCAAGTCCGGCTTAGAGCCGGTTTTCTTTTTTTTGGGTTCGTCCGCCATAGGTCCGGCTATGCCGCTGTGTCGCCCGAAGGCTGGATTACGGGCCGCGTATCTATAGACCGGCGGAACGCGCGCACGAGGTCGACAATCTCATCGGGAGATTCGAGCACGGTGAATTTCTGCCCGGTTGTCAGCGTGACCACTGTATCGGGTGTAATCTCAATCATTTCCATCAAATCTGAATTGAGCACGATGCGGACATGGTTCAGACGAGTCAGCCAGATCAAAGCAATGCCTCACGCAAGATTATCGACGGGTTCACAGGATCTCTTTATGTGTTACAGCCTGGAAAGAAACGGCTAGAACTTTTTGGCGGGGCGCCGAAGAGTCTTTAACGGTAAGAATAATGGACGTAAACTTTCCCGAGACATGTTTCCAGGCAAGCGCCATTCTGCGTGCTTGCGAGGCCCAGGATTCAAATAGCCTGGATAACCTCTGCCCGCGCTTCACGAACACCTTTGAGCAGGAGCGCCGCGAGCTCCTGGAAGCGATCGTCAGAGACATGACCCGCAGCGACATGACCCGCGGCGGCACATCGGATAGCCGGGATGTGAACCGTCGTCTCCTGGAACACCTGGCGCAGCCACCTAGGATTGGGGTTTCAAAACTGATCCACTGAGCGCGCTCGGAAAGTCATGAAACCTATCAGCCATTCGGCCGCTCCCGCAGGGCTTCGATACGGAAGGCTTTCTTCCGGCCGGTGGTCGCAACATAGCCGTGGAATTTAAGTTTTCCGTTCACGGTGCAATCGAGTGGCTTGTGGATAGGGTAATCGAAGCTGAGGACATCGCCAGGGGTCAGATCCACCAGATCCTTGAGCAGCAATGTGGGGCCATTTAGACGGGCGTCGAGCTCCAGCTCGGCGCCGCGGATCAGATCGAGAACGCGGCACTGCTCGATATCCGTCGATTCGGTCTTTCGCACCGACCACTGCTGGTCGAATTTCTGCCGCATCATTTTGATGACGATCGAAGGCATGGCGATATTCATCATCCCGACGCAGTCACCGATCCGGATCTCGACCGCAATGGCCACGACCGCCTCGTTCGGGGCGAGAACCTGCAAAAATTGCGGCTCGGTTTCGAGTGATTCGATGGTGAAATCGATGGTGGTGACGCCTTTCCAGGCATCCTTCAGATCGTGCAACACAATACGAAACAGGCCGTCCAACAGATTTTGTTCTATTTCCGTGAGTTCGCGCTGTATTGCCGCGGACGACTTGCCCGTACCGCCTAGAAGCATCTCCAAGATAGGAAAGATCAGCGAAGCGTTCAATTCCAGCACTGCATTTCCGTCGTAGGGGCGCAGGCCGAGCGACGCGATACAGGTGGGAGACGGCAGGCACTCCAGAAACTCCGCATAGGAGAGCTGTTCGACGCTAACGAGATTCACGATCAGATACGAGCGGAGGTAGGCCGAAAGGCTGGAAACCAGGTTTCGGACGAAGTTATCGTGCAGCAGGTGAATGGCGCGAAGCTGCGACTTCGCAATGCGATCGGGACGCCGGAAATCGAACAGGCTCGCCTTCTTGACGACGTCGCCTTCCTTGCGGCTTTGCGCGCCCTCGAAGACGGCATCTAATTCCGTTTGGGACAACTTCCGCGTGGACACGTATGAACCGCCTCATATCATCCATCGTCATCCGCCCGGCGAACTTTAATGTATGTTCAGAACTCCCGATCCGGAATGTGGCGGAAGCGATGTAGATCACGGCGTAGCCAGCAGCAGAACACCCTTTCCATCCGTGAGCGTCGCCCAGAAGAAGACTTGGCCGTTATCGCTCAGGGTTCCTCCGTTCACCATGCTCGTCACGCCGGCGATCGCGCCCACTCCGGGAATGACCGTGCCTCTCCGGGCGATTACATGCATTGAGCCTTGGGAGCGGACATATAATCCGGTTTCGCCGGTGTCCAGAGCGGCGTTGAAGCTCACGTCTCCCCGATTATTGAGGGAGAAATTCCCAACAATATTAGTGGGATTCACAGTCCGAATCTTACCGCCCCCCGGCATGGAATCTCCCGGGCGAGCGATGGCGGCGGTCTTGCCTCCCGAATGCAGGAATAATCCGCTGGTTTTTTGCGAATCGGGCGGCGTCGTCAGGTCCCCCATAAACAGGACATCGCCGCTGTTGTTCAGCAGCGGTCCCCAAGCCGACCGGTAACGGCCTCCGCCGGGCGCGGCGCCACCCTGGTGAGCAATCGATGTGATGGCCCCGGTTGCCGCATCCCTGAGATAAACGCTTTCACCGCAGTCGGGCCCAAATCCCGGGACAGCGATACACTCCTCACCTGCCACATGCGCGCCAAAAGCTACATCTCCTTCATCGTTGATCCAGGGATTTGCCGCATAATCGAATGCGAGTCCGTTCGGCGCTGCATCGCCAGGCGCCACCAGTTTGGAAATGTTGCCGTTGCGGTCCGCCAAAAAAATGCCCTGCCCTAAATCGTGGTCGGCGGAGACTCCCGCACTGGTCAGGACCACTCCGGGGAAAGCGACGTCTCCGGGATTATTCAGACTGGCATGCTGGCCAGTCGATCGAAAGACTCCAAACCCGGGCGCCACTGTGATGCCGGGAACGACCACAGCGATCAACTTCTGATTCGCGGGTGAGTAGCGATAGAGACCCGCCTTAGCAAAACCCTTCAGCTCGGGAGGGTTGAAGGGTTTCAAACCTTGGCCAAGACAAAATCCAATACCTTGATTTCGCCGCGCGGTCCGATCATCAGGTTCGACGGTTTGATATCGCGGTCAACGATGCCATGCCGGTGGGCCTCGGCGAGGGCATCCGTGGCCTGGGCTCCGAATTCCGCGATATCGGCGAGCGCCAGCTTGCCTTCGGCAATAGCGGCTTCGAGTGTCCGGCCCTCGATATACTCCATGGCGATGAAGCGCATGCCCTCGGCTT
>JBBRDU010000170.1:0-4068 GCA_038203615.1 Chthoniobacterales bacterium | reverse complement strand
AGTGCGGAAGGTGCTGATCTCCTCGAGCGCTTTGCGGGAAATATCCGGAATGCTCGCTCCCTCCGCCGGATGCCCGACGACCAGCAGGACAAAGGGCTTCTCATAGGAAGGGCGATCGAGGATTCGATTGAGGAAAGCCATCGGACTGGGCGTGTGCGTCAATGCAGCCAGGCCGCACGCATGCACCGCCGCCACCAGCAGGCCGGTCGCGATTCCCACCGACTCGATCGCGTAGTAAGTTTTCGAACGCGTTCCGTCGGGCAGGATGCGGAAGGGCTGTGCAAAAACGGCGACGAGCCATGGCGCAATTTCCAGAAAGGGTTTGCGCGAGTCTGTCCCGAGCGGCGCGAGTGCCTCCAGCCAGGCGGCTGGCGCGCGCTTTTCGTAGAAATCCCTTTCCTCCTCCTCCGCCGCCACTCGAATCTGACGTTTGACCTCCGGATCGCTGACTGCCACGAAATGCCATGGCTGCAAGTTGGCTCCGTTCGGAGCAGTGCCAGCCGTACGCAGGCAATCTTCAATCAAGCCGCGCGCCACCGGACGATCGGAGAAATGGCGGATCGTTCGGCGTGTCCGCATCGTTTCGTAAAATCGTCTGGCCCGGTCAGCCAACTCGTCATCCGAAGAGGGCTCCCTCCGGGGAGCGGGCACAAACTGCGCAGTTCTCACCATGGAAGCTTAAGTGGTCCCGCCCATTCCCACCAGCGTGGACCCTTTGCCCCAAACGGCACAATTCTTGGTTGAATTCGACCCAAACCCGGTCACGATCGCCGGATCGTAATCATCACCGTCATCGCGCGCCTTCTGCTCGGACTCGTCTTTGCCGTGTTTGGGTCCAACGCTTTTCTTCATTTCATCCCTATGCCGCCCATGACCGGCCACGCCGGAGAATTCATCGGCTCCCTGTTCGCCACCGGTTATCTGCAGGTCATTGCCACGCTCCAGGTTCTGGGCGGATTGCTTCTCGTCATTGGGCGCTTTGTTCCCCTGGGCCTCATTCTGCTGGGCCCCATTATTGTGAACATCGTGCTCTTTCACGTCTTTTTGGATCGTAACGGAATGCCCATGGCGCTGGTCATCGCGGTTCTCTCGCTCTTCTTGCTCAACCGCTATTGGAGTTCCTTCGCCGCTCTGCTGCGGGCTTAGTTCGCGATCTCCGGACAGAAGAAGCTACGGCGGGAGGGTGAAGGAGACGATCGCGTTGGCCGCGCGATGATTCGACCAAAAACATTCTCCATCGAAGGTGAGCGAGCGACATGGGAAAGACATGCACGCCAAATCTTCCACTTCCAACTTGTCCTCTCTCGGATCCAGACGGGCCATCGACCAGCTCTCGCCATTCTGTTCGGTCCCGCGCAGGAGATAGATCAGGCCATTCACAAAAACATGACCACAAATCTCAGCGCCAATTTCCAACGTCCGCAGGACGTTGCCACCGACATCGAGCATCAGGATTCGATGTTTGTACCATTGGCTCAGGTAAACGTGCTGACCGTCGTAGCTCAAATAGGAGCCGGTCAAATCGGGACACGCGATTCGATCCGCCTGCGAAAATCCGCGGCCCGGAAGATAGGAGTGCAGATGACGATCATCATCAGGCCCTTCACCGATCGTAAAACGAATAGCTTGGCCCATTGAGACGGCCGCCCACGGGATTCCCGGCGCCTCTTTTTCCTCGAACACTTTCCACGTCTTCACGTCAATTCCATAAACGCGGCGAAGATCGCGTGATCCCATCCACAAAGCATCCGCCTGCCAGGCCAGAGCCTGTGGCGCGGGCGCGGGCGAGACGAACCGTTGCTGTTCCACGATCAGGGGGAGATCTCGCGTCATTGTCCGTCGGATTCTACCGCTTCAGATCATTCCACTGGGCGACTAAGCTCACCGCGTTCGCTTATGGCTAATCCTCTGACGCCGGCAAAAACTCTTCCCGGACAATCTTTCCGTCTTTCACGGTGTAAACGCCGACCTCGGACATCTGAAACCGCTTTTTCGAGTCCTTGTCTGTCACGTCCACGTCGAACTGGACCACGAACCGATCGTGCGCCACGAATGGTCCACTCACTTTACTGCTGTGCACTTCCATGTGATTCGTCCACCAGTCGACCTTTTGTCGCACGCCCTCAATCCCATGCGTCTCGGGCGAGTTGCCATCCATGCGGTGAGCTTCCACACTCACAATGTTATCCGCGTAAAGCGTATCGACCGCTTCCTTCCAGGCCTGCTTACGACAGAGCTCCACCACCTTTTGCGCAATTTCTTCAGTGTTCATGTCTAATCCCTATCGGCAGAACGCGGAATTTGGCAACCGGCATTCGTACGAAAAACCGTCTAACCCGCCCGTAGCTGATAGTTGATCCAGGCGATGACTAATGACAAAACCAGCAAGGTCAAAGCGGGCAACATCTTGAAAACCGGGTTCTTAATCCGCACATGAGTAAGGATGGCGGCGGCCATGAGGAGGGCGATGCCAATACCGCCCGCCACCGCAAACGGCTTTCGCTCAATCCCAATCAACAACATCAACGCGAACGTCATCTTCAAAATGCCGACCAGATCCCTCAACCAGTCGGGCAAACCATACTGCTTGAATTCTTCGATGATGTTGCCGTAGCGAACCACCCAAACGAAGAACAAGGAGGCGGCCACAAAGATCTGCAAAGCGATCGTTAAATCATGCATAACCGAATGGTATGCGTTTGCCGAACAGGATTAAAGCGAGAATTGATTGACTAGGAGACAACAAGACAGGATTCACCGGATTCTACAGGATTCCGGAGTCGTGCCCTTGCCCTTCAGAATCAATCCAATCAATCCCGTAAATCCTGTCTAAAAAGAATGTCTGCCGAAATCAATCTGTGGCCAACTCTTCTGTGTTCGTTGTGATCTCCGTGCGAGCTCTTCCGTAAATCCTGCCTGTCTTTCTCTCTTACTTGGACACGCGCACCGCCAGCGTGCGACCCTTGAACTGAATGCCGTTCAGCTTTTTCAAGAGCAGCGCCACCCGCGCTTCCGCCACGTCCACCAGCGTCTTGGTAGGCTGCAAATGGATCGCGCCGATCTCTCCTTTGGGAATGGCCGTCACCCCGGCAATGACGCCAACAAAATCGCCCGGCTGCACGGCATGCTCGCGACCCACGTTGAAGGCGAGACGCACCATGCCCGGTTCGTGCGAGATCGGCCCGGCTTCTTCGCGCGGACCGCTCCGCCGGGACCGCTCCGGGCGATCATGCCGCCCGCGCGGCGGCCGCTCACCATCGTCCCGGCCACGCTCGCGTCTTTCCTTCGCCCCGGCATCCGAAGGGCCCATGCCCGCCCCATGGCGATCTTCCGGGATGGCCTGTCCGGTCCGGCTCGGCTTGTCTTCGCCTAACAAGTGGATGAGCGCAGACGCGATGTCGGTGGCCGAATACTCCTGCCCTAACAAGCGATCGAGCATCTCATCGTGCCTCTTGTATTCCCCTTTCTCCAGGGTCTCGCGTAACGCTTCGGCGAAAGCCGTCGCGCGTTTGCCTTCCACCTCTTCCGCGGAGGGGATCTTCTCGCGCCGGATCCGGCTTTTCGTGAATCGCTGGATATTTTCCAGGCGGTAAATCTCCCGCCCAGCCACGAACGTAACCGCTTTCCCGCCCTTGCCGGCGCGGCCCGTCCGGCCAATGCGGTGGACATAATCTTCGCCGTCGTGCGGGAGGTCATAATTGAAGACGACTTCAATGTCATCGACATCCAGGCCGCGCGCCGCCACATCGGTCGCCACCAGGATTTCGATCGCCCGCTTCCGGAATCTTCCCATGACGCGCTCGCGCATGGCTTGGGTCATATCGCCATGCAGCTTATCCGCGTTGTAGCCGCGCGCCGTCAGATGCTCGGTCAAGTCGTCCACCATCATCTTGGTCGCGCAAAAGATGATGGCCAGCTTCACGTCCTCGAGGTCGATCAGACGACAGAGCACTTCCAACTTGGAGCGCCGGTCCACTTCATAATAGACCTGCTCGATGGCGGGCACGGTCAGCGCCTCCTCCGCCACCCGGACGTTGACCGGTTTGCGGGTGAACGTTTTGATCAATT
>JBBRDU010000169.1:0-4124 GCA_038203615.1 Chthoniobacterales bacterium | reverse complement strand
CCGCGCGACACGGTCATGCGGGTGCATGGCTCCGACACGATTGGCGCACGCCTCATGGGGGAACTGCTCCTGCCATTCCTGCAAGCGGACGGCTGGACGGACCTGAATCGCGTGCCGTCCTCCGGCGGAACGGCCTACAACGTCGTGGGACGGCCGGCGCCGGGCGCAAAACTCGCGGGCGTCTACGTCGAGATATCCGATCCGGAAAGCGCCCTGGCCGCCCTCGACCAAGGCTTCGCAGATCTGGCGATGAGCTCGCGACGCAGCCGTCCCGCCGAAAACAGGCAGCTCTCCCGCCTTGGCGACCTGACGTCGACGGCCTGCGAGCATGTTCTCGCGCTCGATGCCGTGGTGCTGATCACGAATGAGGCCAATCCGGTCGAATCACTCACGCGCGCGCAATTGAAGGAAATGTATCTCCGGCGCGTGACGTCGTGGCAGGAAGTCGGTGGCAGCGGACCCATTCACCTATACTCCCGCGACGCGAAATCCGGCACGCACACCACGTTTCAGGCCGCGGTGCTCGAGGACGAAGACTTAGCATCCGACGCGCCTCGCCAGCCCGACAATCGCTCGCTGTCCGATGCAATTGCCGCCGATCCACGCGGCCTCGGTGTGGTGGCGCAGGCGTTTGCCGGGAACAATCGAGTGATCGGAATCTCCGACGGAAAGACGCCGCCCCGCGTGACGCGTCCGACCCTCGCCGCGATTCGCAGCGGGGAATATCCGCTGGCGCGCCGGCTCTATCTCTACAGCGCGGCGACACCGGAAAATCAGTTAGTGAAACGCTTCCTCGCTTTCGCGATGGGGGCGGCCGGCCAGGCGATCGTGACGAAAAATGGCTTCATCTCTGCCACGCCGGAACCAGCCCTAGCCCCGGAAGCGGCCGCGACGCCCACACCGAGCCCGGTGGCTGCGGCGACTCCACCCCAGGCCGACGCCCGGCCGGGCGCAGCGGCGGAACCCGCGACTGAGGCTCCAGGGCGCGTCCGTCGCGCCAGACCGCCGACGACCGCCGACCCTCCGCCGCCGCGCGCGGCCCCGCGGAATTCGCCCTCTCGACCGGGCGCCACTCGACCGACGGCGACTCCCGCGACGCCCTCCTTCCCGACCGAGAATCAAAATTCCGGCTCCGGTGGATAGGTGGGACCTATGTCTCATTGAATCTGGCTGTTAGTATTGACGTTCCAATGAAACTCCCTTTGCGAATCTTCTCACTGGGCATAGCCCTAAGTTGGGCGTGCTACGTGCAAGCCAACGGTGGAGCTACCCGAGAAGGCATTCCATCGACTGGTCACCCCACTCCTTCCGACGGTGCAACGCAGACCGACGTCACGATTGACGAAGAAACTCTCGTGATTGATCTCCACCAAGAATTTGCCGAGGTGGATGTCCGGTATCGAATGCGCAACACCGGCGGCGGCGTGAACCAGCCGTTCTTTTTCCCGGTAGAGGTTTGGGTGCAGGACTTGGAGGACTATCGCGTTGAAGTCGACGCTCAAGCGGTGGCGTCCACAACCGTCGGGCCTGCTCGACCCCGGGATCCGGCTGAAATGTACAGCCTCGGCAAGGAGAATACGACCAAGACCTGGAAGAAATCGGAAATTCCATTCAAGAGTGGCCAATCACGCGAGGTCCACATACGATATCGTTGCCGCTATGACCAAAGATCGGAAGACGTCTCTGACAACGGCAGCCAGAGCGAAGCATCGTTTGCTTACGCTCTCTCGCCCGCGGCTACGTGGAAGGGGCCGATCGGCCGCGGACAGGTCATCCTGAATGTGCTCCATCCAGAACCAACGAGTGTCTCCATTCAAAGACCCAAGAACCGATTTTACAGGGTCTCACCCACTCGCTATGAGTGGCGCTTCGAAAATCTGAAGCCCACCCTGGAAGATAATATTCGGATCGTTGTGCACCCGGGATACGACTTTTTTCCCGGTGGCTCAGTTCGCAAGTCCGGGGAAATTTCTGGCCATGCGATGTATCAGATCGAGGGTTCAAAGTACTTCCTCTCGCACAGTAACTATGAGGTCACGGCCTCGTCCACGCTTAAGGGCGATGGAAAGCAAACCTATGAAGCAGGCAATGTTCGAGAGTATGGTTCGCTGGGGACTTGGTCGGAGGGTGTGGAAGGTGACGGCATTGGGGAGAGCCTTAACATCACTCCAGCCCGGGTCCTTCCGCTCGATTCAATTCTAATTTCGCCCGGGTATCGGAAGCGTGACCAGCCGGAACTCTGGTGGGCCAACGGGCGAGTCGCCAAGCTAGAGGTCGTTCTGAATCGCGAGCATAGTTTCACAGTAGATATCCCGAATGAACGCTTCACAGGATTGTATCCCATCCCAATCCGCGACTACCCCAAACCTGTTAAGTCCGTCCAATTGGTAATCCGCGGGGTCCATCCGGGCACTAAGTTTCAGGATACCTGTATATCCGCGGTCGAGCTTCGGGCCAAGCTGGCAAAAAAACCAAAGGCTCACCCCGTGCGGTGACTCGGGATTCTCAACTCGCATATTACCATGCAGACTGGCCGCAATCTGTTCCGCCTGGCGCTTCTGCTCCTGACGGCATCGGCGCTGCTGGCGAACGGCGGCTCATGGGAATTTGGGGTACCGGGAACAGGAAGTGCCGCGGCCACAGAGCAGAACGCCAAGACGGATGTGACGATCGATGATGAACACCTCGAAATTGATTTGCATCAGGAATTCGCCGCCGTGGAGGTGCGTTACACTATGCGCAATACGGGAGCAGCTGTTGACCAGCCATTCTTTTTCCCGGTCGAGAAGTGGCAGCAGGACCTCGACGACTATCGAATCGAGGTCGATGGCAGGCTGCTAATTTGGGAGCCGCGCTCGGTGCAGAAAGCCCCTGCGAAGGAGAACGTCCAGACAATGGTAATCCCACCAAAACCGACTCGAACTTGGAAGCACTCGGTTATTCCATTCGGCGCGGGTCAGGTCCGCAGAGTCATGATTCGGTACCGCTCGAAGCACGCCGCAGCCGGCGAAAGCTGGTCGGACGACACCTTGTCGGGCGCCACGACATTCGCCTATGCGTTCTCGCCCGCATCCACCTGGAAGAATCCAATTCAGAAGGGTACGGTGATCATCAACGTTCGCACCGCGATTCCCGAACTCGTTTCGGTGGAGAGACCGAAGGGGCGATTCCGACCCGACGGTCCGTCACGTCTCAAGTGGGAATTCACCAATCTCAGACCGACGCTGGACGACGACCTGAAGGTTCTAATTGAGCCGTCATTCAACATTTACCCTCGAAGGAATCGCGAAAACCCCGATGACAATTCGGGGCAGCGCTATCGCATTGAGAAAGCTCGATATTTTCTCGAGCACACGGACTATTCCGTCTCGGCAAGCTCAACGCTCTCCTCGACCAAGCCGGACCAATATGCGGCAGAAAACGTCCGAAACTTGTTTGGTCATAACAAGTCAGCTTGGGCTGAGGGCGTGGCGGGTGACGGAATTGGGGAAAGTCTGACAATCAAGTCACAGCGCCCGATGCCGCTCGCGGCGATCCTGATCATGCCTGGATTTCGAAATCGGGAAGCGCCTGAGCTTTGGGACAAGAACAACCGCGTGGCAGGGCTTCAAATCACGCTCAACGGCGAGTATACGTTCGACGCCACTATTCCCGACGAGCAATTCAAACGTCTTTATCCCATTCCCATCCGCGGATATGACAAGCCTGTTGAGACGCTGAGGCTAGTCATAACAGCGGTGCATCGTGGTACACAACACCGGGACACTTGCATTTCCGCCGTTGGCCTGCGCGCGAAACTCGCGAAGAAGCCCACCTTGCAACCAGCGCGATGACGCTTTGTCGACTCGCGCGGATTGTTGGTTTCCTTGTCGCGCTTGAGGTCCGCGCAGCCGACCCTACCCTGCCCATCTACGTAGAGGACAACCACGCGGGCTCCTTCCACTGGCTCGCGCAGCACCTCGACCTAGAAGAGTCGCACACGCTTATTCATTTCGACGCACATTCGGATGCCTCTGGCATCTTCGATTCGGATCTTGTCCGTAGGAGAATCCGAAAGGTCACATCGATTGAGGAGCGGCAAGAGGTGCTGGATGCGTGGCGGCGCGACGGGACGATTCAGTGCT
>JBBRDU010000168.1:0-4126 GCA_038203615.1 Chthoniobacterales bacterium | reverse complement strand
GGGGTAAATCGAGGATCGTATAGGCCATCAACACTTCGTAATCGAAGCCGAGGTGATTGAAGCCTACGACGAGGTCCGCCCGCGTGAGTTCCTGGACGAGATCGTCGACCGTGCGCTCCGTGTAGATGCGATAACGATTTTTAGCCGTGGAGAACGTCACCCCGACGGACATGCCCATGGCGCGCTTGTTCCCCCAGCCTCCGACATCACCCGCCGCGCGCTGGGTTTCGAGGTCAAAGTAAACGATGTTCGGGCCAGACATTGGGTGAGCGGGAAGGAAGCTGCGCCCACGTGCGCGGCAAGTACGATCGGCGAATCGTCTCCTTTGGAATGCGAAAATGTTCTTACTAAATTCGGAGATGTTCGAAATTAATAAATTTTCTGAACTGAAATAAGGGCCCGCTGATTCTTGGTTTTACCATTCACCCCACATTCGGAGCACCTAGGGTGTTCGTAATGTCCACGGGAGCCGCAACCGGTCGCAAAAGAAAACGGCCAAGGCGCGAATCACGCCTCAGCCGTTCTGGACAAGATTTGAAGATATCAGGCAGCGGCTGATGCCTTCCGACGGCGATGCGCGATAAGGCCAACTGAACCGAGCGCGACCAAGCCGAGCGAAGTGATTGTGCTGGGCTCGGGGACCGCGCCGGCAAGGATTACAGTACCAGCAGCCGTCTCATAAGCCGCGTCAATTAAGGTAATGGCTCGCGGGGTTGCACCCGTACCGTCCGAAATCGAGAGATGAAGCCAGCCATAAACCAATTGGCCTCCAATCGTAAATTGAATTCCAAGGTACCCGGTTGCCGAAGTCCCTGGGTCCGCGACCCATTGACTGCCGGGGAATCCGTTTCCACTGACCAAGCTGGCGCGGCTGGGAAATCCTGTTCCTGACAGCGTCACGAAGCCGGCGGACGGCCCGATTTGGAAGCCTGCGGCTAAGCGTCCCCCATAGTTGAAGCCGGAAGAAGTTATGCCGACGACACCCAAGGTGCCTCCCGTCGGGCTCAAAATGAGTGCGCCGCCCGTTCCTCCACTGATCCGCTGCCCCAAACGGAAATCGGTTGTCCCATCCCCGTTCAAATCGAAGTTGAACGTCGAAAACGAGGCGTCACCAGTGTTGGTATCGATAATCACCTGATTGTTGAAATTGACGAACACAATGGAAGCATCAGCCGTCGTGACGGTTCCAGCGAGAACGGCGGCACCGGCTCCGGCGGCGCAGTAGCGACTCAAGCGGGTTTCTCGCGAAGGCGTAAGGGCAGATGAAGAGGGTTCGAACATGACGTTTGATTTTGAATGTACAAAAACTCTGATCCAAAGGTGAAGCTTTAGAGAATTAGCGGGGACGCGAGCTAACGCCAAGGAAAATCTCCGTTTATCAAGGTTTAATTTATTGTCGGTTCTGCGAGGTTTCTTCCGTGTTTGATTTGATCCCCGACGACCGTATCGCCAACGCCTGCGCGGGCGTCAAGACTCTGTTTGGAAGTCCGTCGCGAGAACTTTGACTCACCTCTGAAATGAACTCGAGTAACCCGGATTCCCGTTGTGTTTTGTTGGTCGGCTGGGACGCGGCCGATTGGCAGGTCATAGATCCGCTCTTGGAGGCCGGGCAAATGCCGGTCCTCGGACGACTCATTGAAGGGGGAGTGATGGGAAACTTGGCGACGCTGCATCCCGTGATTTCGCCGATGCTTTGGACATCCATCGCCACCGGAAAGACGGCGGATAAACATGGCATCCACGGCTTTGCAGAACCGGATCCGGTGATTGGGATGCGCCCCTCCTCTTCGGTTTCACGTCGTACAAAGGCGATCTGGAACATTTTTCAGCAGGCGCTGGGCTGGCGCTGCAACGTCATCGGTTGGTGGGCCAGTCACCCCGCCGAGCCACTGAGCGGGGTCGTGGTGACCGACTTATTCGCGCGAACGCATCAGTCTGGCCCAAATCAATGGCGTGTACCCGCGCATTCGGTCCATCCTGCGACGCTTGCCGCTGAGTTGGGACCCCTTCGGATGAATATCAACGAGGTTACCGAAGAGCTTGTGCTCCCGTTCATTCCGCGCGCGGCGGAAATTGACCAAAAGGTTGATTCAAGGCTCGAATCTTTTGCGTCCGTGATGAGCGACGCGTGCTCTATCCAGGCGCTGGCAACTGCCACGATGACGAGTATCCCATGGCAATTCACCGCTGTGTACTTCGATGCAATCGACCATTTTTCGCACGCGTTCATGCCTTACCATCCGCCGCGGCAGGAGCACATCAGCGAACACGATTTTGAACTCTACCGGGAGGTGATGAACGGGGTGTATCGTTTTCACGACATGATGTTGGGTCGGCTCGTCGAACTAGCCGGGCCTCAGGCGCTTGTAGTTGTGTGCTCGGATCATGGTTTCCAAAGCGGGGCGCTGCGACCCCTCGCCAATCCACACGATCCTGCCGGTCCCATTCTGTGGCACCGTGAATACGGCATGTTGGTAATGAACGGCCCCGGCGTTCGCCGCGACGAACGGATTTACGGTGCCACCCTCCTCGACATTGCTCCGACGCTTTTGACTTGGGCCGGTTTACCAGTTGGACAAGACATGGATGGAAAGCCGCTGATCGAAGCGCTGGATTCGCCGTGTCCTCCGACGAAAATTCCCTCTTGGGATGAGGTCGCCGGAAACGACGGGCGACACCCCTCGGACTTCGAATGGGCTGCGTCCCCGGAAGAGTCGCAAGGTCTCCTGCAACAGTTTGCGGCGCTTGGCTATCTCGATAAGGAAACGGTCCAAGGAGCAGGCAAGCGTGAAGGGGTTGAGTGCGAAAGCCGCTACAATCTTGCCCAAGTCTATCTGTCGACGGCTCGGCCGGTCGAGGCTATGACCATTTTGGAGGATTTGGTCGCCCTTCGTTCGTGGGAGTCACGCTACGTTCATCAGCTGGCCAACGCCTACATCAAAGCCAATTATTTTCGGGCAGCGGAGGAACTGTTGGAACGGGCCTATCCGATGCCAGCGACCGTTGCAGAAACACCGCTGATGGTTTGGATTTTGCGGGCTCGAGCTCGGATTGGGCGCAGCGATGCCGCGGGAGCGGCAAACTGTCTACGCATTATTATGAGCAACATGCTTCGTCACACTTCGGTATGGGTAGAAACGGGCTGGCTCTGGATGGAACTGAAAGAACCCGCTGCGGCAGAAGCGTGCTTCACGCGCGCTAAGGAGTTGGACTCCGACTGTGCCCCTGCCTGGCAGGGCCTCTCATCGGTCCATTTACGGAGGGGCGAGAATTCTGCTGCGATCGACTGCGCACTTCTTGCCGTGCAGTTGTTGCACCATTTGCCGATCGCGCATTTCAACCTGGGAGTGGCTTTGGCGCGGGAAGGACAGTTTGACGAGTCAATTATCGCGCTTCGGCGAACAGTTGGGATGCAACCCAAAATGGTCGACGCCCATCGGTGGCTCTCTGCGCTTTATGCCGCCAAGCGGCCGGACACGTTTCTTGCGGGGGCGCATCGCACCGAGGCCCACCGTCAATCGCGGGATCGCGGGATGGAAACTCTGGCGCGCAAGGCGCGCGTGGAGCAAACGAGGGCTGTCGCGGATCTTCCTCTGCCGTCCGAGCGTGAGCGACGCGAAATGGAAATGAGACCCGGGGCGTTTTCGGCAGTACCGGCCTCCGGCAAGACTTTCGTCATTGTCTCTGGATTGCCGCGGTCTGGCACCTCGCTAATGATGCAAATGCTCGCAGCCGGAGGATTGCCTCCGAAGACGGACGGAACGCGTGCCGCCGACGCCGACAATCCAGCAGGGTACCTGGAGTGGGATGCTATCAAGCGAGTCGCACGCGAACCGCGGCTGCTCGATGAACCTGGCCTCGAGCGCCATGCGATCAAAGTTATTTCGGCTTTGCTTTCGGGTCTTCCTCGTTCCCACCAATACCTCATTTTGTTTATGCGACGTCCGATCACCGAAATCGCGCGGTCCCAAGCAACGATGCTCGTCCGGCTCGGAAATTCAGGAATGGATCGGGATGAGCAGGCGGTACTTTCCGCCTTGCAAGCCCATAGCGAAAGTGTGCTCGATTTCCTCCGTCGCTCGCCCCAGAACTTTTCGGTGCTGGAAGTCAACTTTCCGTCGCTGGT
>JBBRDU010000167.1:0-4245 GCA_038203615.1 Chthoniobacterales bacterium | reverse complement strand
GGTGCGAGGCCTTTCTTCTCTGCACCACACCTTGTCTTCCATGATTCCAGGGGCGGCTGATACCGAAAGGAAACCCATGAACGACCAGACCATCACGCAAAACCTCGGCCTTTACTTCGCGCAGCATCGCGTCATTAAACGGCACCTTTCGTTCTTTCAACGCCTTCGTGATGTTTTGGGGATGGGAGAAGGTCGTCAGCCGACGTTCGGGGAAGCAGCGGCACTGCGGGCGCTGGCCCTGGCGTAAGGTTCCGATGGCAAAACTCGACGAAGTGATGCGCGATGCCAACGTGGCCTATCATGTGGGTAAGATCGTGGCCAAGCATTCGTTGACGGAACAGCAGACGACCGAGTATTTGCGAACCTGCGGGGTGGAACGAGCGGAAACGGTGGCTCATATCGCGATGGGCGAGGGTTGGGAAGTAAGGGAAGGCTGAAATGCGGAAGGGGCTTAGGAAACCCTTGTTTTATCCGTTAACCTACGGGGACAAAGTGGTAGGTGGGGGAGTGGATTCGTTTGGCGCAGTTTTGAGCTCGATTGTGAAAGTAGCGCCCGTTCCGATTCCTTTACTGGAGGCATGAATTCTGCCGCCATGCGCCTCAATAATCCCTTTGGAGATCGCCAATCCCAGGCCAAGGCCGTCCCTCGGTGCCTCTCCTTGCTCGAATGCTGCAAATATTTTCGGCAGGAGCTCAGGTTTAATTCCTTCGCCACTATCTGTGATCTCAAACAAAAGCTTCTCTTGGCCATCATTAAAAGAACGAGCCGAAATTGTTCCCCCATCGGCTGTGAACTTCTGAGCATTTTTTAACACGTTCCAAAACACCTGCTGAATCCGCGCGCGATCCACTATTCCACAGTGGTTGGCGGCGTTCAGCTCAACGTGCACCTCTAGTTGTTTTCGCGCGAACTCGGCTTTAACCATTTCCAGCGCATCCCGGAAAAGCGAAGCAGCGTCCGAAAACTGTAAATGCAACTGCAATTTCCCACCGGTGATACGTGCAACGTCAAGCAAGTCGGCTATCAAACTAGCTTCCAATTCGATGTTCCGACGAACCATCTGCAGACCATCCCTAAGCGACGGGTCCAGTTGCCCTTCTTCGAGAGTGGCATGAGTCCAAAGCAGGATAGGATTGAGCGGCGTCCTCAGCTCGTGACTGAGCATCGCCAGGAATCTATC
Organism: Chthoniobacterales bacterium; assembly: GCA_038203615.1. Lineage (GTDB taxonomy): Bacteria > Verrucomicrobiota > Verrucomicrobiia > Chthoniobacterales > UBA10450 > JBBRDU01. The sequence continues at coordinate 3,064 of JBBRDU010000167.1, read as the reverse complement.
CTTGGCTTCGTTAGCCGCCTCCGCCGCCGCCTTCTGCTGACGCACCTCGGCGAGGGCGTCCGCCAGCTCCGAGTTTAAGTTGTTTATGCCTTTTTGCTGTTCTTCGACGAACTGCTTGGCGGAGTCAGTAACGACATCGTCCACGGCATCGTGGATGATATGTTCGGCGGCTTTTCTAGTTTCCCCATCGAACGCCGGCACTTTCTGGGCAAACGCTTCGACCCAATTATGGAAAAGAATCCGTCGCACAATGCTCGCTTCACGAATGACTTCTTCGAGCCTGTAACCTTGTCGCCAGCGATATTTACCGTGGACGCGCGCATCGCGAGACACCTGGCTGTGGTTTGGATCAGATCGCGGAGATTTTAGGAGTTTGGCCAGATCCTCGAAGAGCACTGGCATGTGATCAACAAGCTCTTTGTACTCAAGGTGGTCAGAAGAGCTAATGACGGCATCCCGTTCCACAGCTCGCAACCACTCACCGGTAATTTCCTCGCGATGGGCTAGCAGGTAATCGCCGAGTTCAGAGAGAATTTTCTGGTCCATCGCATCCCACATCGCAAAGTATTTTGCAGAGCCCCCGGGTCAAGGGCCATTTTCCATTCCTTGCGTGTCACATTCTCGGAACCAGAAATCAAGGCTGCAATGTCAGGGGCGTTTTTGTGTCACACGTTGTGTCACCCGGTAGGATGAAAATGGGCAGATTCCTGATGACATGAGCCGACGCAATTTCCGGCGTAATCAACTAGCAAGAGGCAATTTTCGCAGTTGAGACGCCTGCTGACGAAGTGCGATGAAACATCCGTTTCGTCCTAGGAAACCGCTGAAAAGTGAAAAGCTGAGACGCTGAAAGGAAAAGTGATGCGTGAGGCGGGAGGAGTCTGGCACAATCGGCGAGCCGGTGATTTACGATAGAAAATTAAAGCAGGAGGCTATTCATCATGTTTCATATCATTTGGTATCTATTGATCGGATTGTTCGCGGGCGTGCTGGCGAAGTTGGCGCTTCATGTCCATATGACGATCTTCTGGACGGTGGTGCTGGGATTGATCGGCTCGGTGCTGGGCGGGGCGTTGACGCACATGTTCGCGCGGCCGGGCAACCCGAGGTTTCATCCGGCGGGGCTGATCTTCTCGACCCTGGGCGCGATCCTGTTTCTCTTCATTTGCATCAAGCTGGGAATCCATTTCCCGCGGATCGGATAGAGGGAAAAAGCTGAAAAGCTGAGCACGGCGTCGCCGGGAGTTATTGGTTAATTGTTGTCCGTTATCGGTTGTACGTGGATCGTGGGAGCGTTGAACACAGGGCGCGGGAGCGCGAGGGAAAAAAAGACGGCGCCGCGTGCTGGCAGCGCCGTCTATCTATCTAACTAGATGTTGTAAGGGCCCGGATTTCGTCTACGGGACCATGCGATCGCAGAGGGTGTCGGTGTGGAAAGACACGAGGTTGCGCAATTTGTACCAGCCGACGTCGGTTTTCTTCATCTCGGCGATGCTGGCGATCTCGTCTTTCGCGAAGTCGTTCCAATTGTTGTTGCGGGTCAGTTTGACGAACGTCCAGGCAGCTCCTTCCATGTGTTGCAGGACGATGTTGCCCGAGCTGGAATCACTGGCGCGATCGGGCGCCTGACTGAGGAATTTATCGAGTTCCTCGCGCTGGCCCGGGGCTGGCCGATACATCGAGACGATATAGGCGGAGGCGCTCGTTTTCGAAGCGTCGTCGAGGCCCATTTCCTTCGCGAACTGCGCCCAGGGCGGTCCGCTGCAGATGGTATCGGTGTGCCAATCACCCAAAGCGACCTGCGCAGGCGGCGGCGCGGGGCGCGATGCGTCGACGGTCATCTTGGTGCCGAGATGCTCGATCGCGCAATAATCCCAGGAGTCGCCGTTCTGGTGGCGGAGGACGAGGTAATGCCCGGGCATGGGAGCGTCGGGCGCCTGTTTCCGGTAGGAGTCGCCCGATTCGGCCGCTTTCCCGAGAGCGGCTTTAGCGAAATGGACGTGGTAGATATCGGTGCGCGCGGGCGCGGAGGCGACGGGCGCTGAGGCGGCGGGCGCGGGTGAGCCGGTTTGGGCGTTTGCGATGGTGGCGAGGCCGGCTACGGCGACGACCATGCTGGCGAGTGCAATCTTCATTGGTTGGTCCTTTGGTTGAGGTAAAGAAGCTCGACCAGGAATTCCCGATGCCCTATCCAAGGCGAACTGCAAAGCGGTTACTTTGACTTGTTTGCGATCGTGACCGGCGGGGGTTTTTTCAGCAAGGAGAATCGGGGGGCGTGGAGCGTTGCTTAAAAAGCTGAAATCCTGACAGGCTGAAAAGCTGAAGGGAAAATCTGGGGGCAAGCGGAACCGCTGAAGTTTCGAAAGTGGAATGCGCTCGGTGGCGAGCGAAACATTCTCTGATGTCCTAGGTCTGGCCGCAGCGGGAGGCGATTTCGTCTTCGTTTGCGAAGCGAAGTGAGGTCGCCATCAAATGGGAACGGCGATCATCGTCGAAGATGGCGGTGATAACGAGGCCGGTGGGATGGGTGCTGACATCGTCGAGGCGGCAAAAGTCGCACGGCGACGGCGGGCGACCATCGGGGTGAACGACGACCATGAGCCTGCCGGCATGGGCGCGCCGGTAGGAACGGGCGTCAAAGACCGGTGACGGGGCGGGACTGGGCGGGTTGGCGATAGTCAGGCTGCTTTCTTCGTCGCGGACGGCGCTGGCAAGACGGTGAGCTTGGAATTTTCCGCAAGAGCTGCGGGCACTTCTTCACTCACGAGTTTACCTTCGGCAATTTCTCTGAGGGCGATATCGGCCAGGCCGGTTCCGGGCAGGGCGAGGATGAGCGGGCGATGACCGCTGGCGAGCTGGCGAACCCGCTGGCGGACCATGTTGACGAGCGTTCCGGTTTCGGGGACGATTGCGGCGGCCTGGCTGACGAGTTTTGGGTTCATAGTTGGTGGTCGGGGAAGTGCCCCGACGATGCACCGCGAGACAACAGAGGCGCGTCGCTCCGACGCGGCGGGAGCGGAGCGATGAAAAGAGGAAGCAAAGTGGTGGTCGGATGTGCGCGCGA
>JBBRDU010000166.1:0-4265 GCA_038203615.1 Chthoniobacterales bacterium | reverse complement strand
AGTGCCAGCCGGCATGAAAGACATAAGGAGACCGAGAATTCCGTCCATGATTCTGCCCCCCTTCACCCAAAAAATGTGAATTATTGTTCACGTTCATGAACGCGATTAAAGGGCACCAAGCTTCGCCGGTCCATTCCTTCCCCGATTTTGTCAGCTTTACGCATCTCTACTGCGCCAAAGATGCGATCGGTGGCGTCCCTGGCCAGAGAGGCGGGCAACTTCATCGCGGGACTTTAACCGGTGATTTAAAGCAGGGATCTCTATCAAATTTGGCAACGCTTAAGCAGACTGGTGAGGTGCGGAACGTAACTCCAAAATAACGGATGAATTTGCCGCGTCTAGCGCTACGCCGTCCCTTTACCGTGCTCGTCGCGGTGATCGCAGTCGTCCTCTGTTCTGCTCTCGCCTGGCGGAAAATGCCGAAGGACATACTTCCGGCCCTCAACCTGCCCACACTTTACGTTGCACAAACATACGGGGGGATGGATCCCGCGCAGATGGAGGGCTATCTGGTCTATTTTTTTGAATACCATTTCCTCTACATCACCGGAATTGAACATGTGGAATCCAAGTCCATCCAAGGTGCCGCCCTGCTTAAACTTCAATTCCATCCGGGCACCGACATGTCCGAGGCGATGGCGGAGACCGTCGCGTTTGTAAACCGCGCTCGGGCGTTCATGCCGCCCGGCACAATTCCTCCTTTCATCACACGTTTCGATCCCGGCAGCGTGCCACTCGGGAACCTGGTCTTCTCGAGCGCCACACGGTCTATCACCGAGATGCAGGATGCCGCGCTGAATCGAGTCCGTCCTCTGCTCACTACTTTGCCAGGGGTTTCTGCCCCGCCGCCCTTTGGAGGAAATGCTCGGACTATCGTGGTGAATTTGAAACCGGATCGATTGAAGTCTTATCGGATGTCGCCGGATGAGGTGGTACAAGCCATGGCGGCAGCGAACGTCGTTAGCCCTTCCGGCAATTTAATGATGGGTGGCAAATACCCGATGGCCCCGGTCAACTCGGTGGCACGTGACATCGCTGCGCTGGAAGCAGCGCCCGTGCGCGGCGGTCAGTATCCTGCGGTGTTCATCCGGGACGTGGCCGATATTCAGGACGATTCGGACATTGTGACCTGTTACGCGCTGTTTAACGGCAAGCGCTGCGTTTACGTGCCAATCACCAAGCGCGGGGATGCGTCAGCTCTCTCTGTCGCTCACATGGTCAAAGAGAATCTCGGCAAGTTTCAGGCCGTGCTTCCGACCGGCATGACGGTTACCTACGAAGGGGATCGCGCACCGATGATAACAAAAGCCCTGGCAGGATTGCCGCGTGAAGCAGTGATCGGCGCGTTTCTGACCGCCCTGATCTGCCTCGCCTTTTTACGCAATTGGCGCAGCGCGTGTATCGTGCTCTTCAATATTCCCATCGCGCTCATGGGTTCCGTCCTCGCTTTGTGGCTCTGCGGGCAAACGATCAATCTAATGACTTTGGGCGGTCTTTCCCTGGCCGTCGGTATTCTCGTCGACGAGGGCATTGTTTGCCTGGAAAATATCCAGGCGCATTTGGCACGCGGAACGGAGCCGAGGCTGGCCGCATTGAACGCAACGATTGAAACGACCTCTCCGCGCTTGCTCGCGATGCTTTGTGTCCTGGTAATGTTCACGCCCGCGCTTTTTATGACCGGTGCGATCAAGGCGATGTTTTTGCCGCTCGCGCTGGCGGTCGGTTTTGCCATGGGTGCGTCATATCTTCTTTCGAGCACACTGATCCCTGTGCTTTCCGTTTGGGCCTCGCCCGGGGGAAGGATAAATGAGGATTGGTTTTTTAGCATTCAACATCGGTACGCGCGCGCCGTGCAAAACGTCACTCGTCGGAGCGCGTTCGTCGTAGCGGCTTACCTCATCGTGGCGGGTTCGATCGTTTACTCGCTCGGCGGACGGTTGGCCGGCGAAATCTTCCCGCCCGTGGAGAGTAGCGAACTGCAAGTGCGGCTGCGCGCGCCTCCCGGCACGGACCTTGATGGAACCGAAGCGGTCTTCCTCAAAGCCCTTCGAATCATTGAAAACACGGCAGGCGCGCGAAGTGTCGAGATGTCGCTCGGATTTATCGGCCTTCATGGATCAACTTATCCAATCAATTTGCTCTACCTCTGGAATGGCGGCACGGAAGAAGCCGTCCTGCACGTGCAACTAAAGTCCGGCGCTCTGCGCGATTCAGACAGGTTCAAGGACGACCTGCGACAGCGATTCGCCCGGGAAATTCCCGAAACCACCTTTTACTTTGAACCGGCGGACCTGCTCAGTCAGGTGATGAGTTTGAGCGCGGCCACGCCGATCGAGGTCGCCGTGAGCGGGCCGAACCTCGCCCACAACCGCGCATTCGCCGAGAAGATAAGAGAAAAATTACAGGCGCTTCCCACCTTGCGCGACGTGCAGTTCACGCAATCGTTTGATTATCCAACAGTGGAAGTGACGGTGGATCGCGAACGATCCGGGATCATTGGTCCGGACATGACTCACGTGTCACGCGCCCTCGTGCCGGCCACCTGGTCGAGTCGTTTTCAAATGCCGAACTTCTGGGCGGATCCAGAGAGCGGTATCGCCTATCAGGTTCAAACGCAGCTTCCTCAAAAACTAATGAACTCCCTTGAAGATGTCGGTGATCTTCCCGTCATGGAACTGGGGCAGAAATCGATTCTTTTGCGCAACGTGGCGCACCTCAGTGAAGGGACCACGATGAGCCAATATGACCGTTACAATATGCAACGGACCATTACCGTGCGCGCGAATATCTCCGGCGAGCCGTTGAGCAGTGCGGCAGGCCGCGTCGCTCGAGCTGTGGCTGACCTGGGAAATCCTCCACCACGGGTGAGCGTTGCCCTGCGCGGACAGATCAAGCCTCTGGAGGAGATGCGGAACGGATTGCAGCGCGGTCTGGAGGTGGCGGGCGCGGCCATTTTTCTTTTACTCATGGCGAACTTCCAGTCTTTGCGTCTTTCCTTGATCGTCCTGGGGACTGCTCCGTCGGTCCTGGCTGGAGTGGTGGTCGCGCTTTGGCTGACGGGGACGATCAACATTCAATCTTTTATTGGCTTAATTATGGGCCTGGGGGTTGCGGTGGCAAACGCCATTCTTCTGGTGACGTTCGCTGAACGTGCCCGCATGGCCGGAGCTTCCGCGGCCAAGGCAGCTGTAGAAGGGGCGCGCACTCGCTTGCGTCCCATTCTGATGACGAGCACAGCCATGATTGCGGGAATGATGCCAATTGCTTTGGGGTTGAGTGATGTCAGCGGCCAGATGGTACCGCTCGCATGGGCGGTGATCGGCGGCTTATTCGCCGCAACTTTGGCCACTCTATTTGTCCTGCCGCCGTTTTTCGTCCTGCTGCAAACGCACGCCCATCGCCGAGGCGTCTCCCTGGAGGAGTCCGCGTGAATCTGGTGCAATTCGCCCTTCGCCGCCCCTTCACCATCGTGGTGACCGTTCTAGCGATTGCGCTGGCCTCCCTGCTGGCCTGGCAGCGCATGCCCAGGGACATTTTTCCGACGCTGGGCATTCCCACCATTTACGTGGCTCAGCCCTTTGGCGGGATGGACCCCGCGCAAATGGAAGGCTACCTCACTTACTATTACGAGTACCACTTCCTTTATATCGCCGGGATCGAGCACGTGGAATCCAAGTCCATTCAAGGCGCGGCGATTATCAAACTCCAATTTCATCCCGGCACGGATATGTCGCAGGCCATGGCGGAAACCGTGGCTTACGTCAACGCGGCTCGCGCCTTCATGCCCACGGGGACTCTTCCCCCATTTATCACGCGATTTGATGCGGGAAGCGTGCCGGTCGGGCAGTTGGTCTTCTCCAGCGAGACTCGGTCCGTCGGCGAAATGCAGGACGCCGCACTGAATCTGGTTCGGCCTCTTTTTGCCACGCTGCCTGGCGTCTCTGCTCCGCCGCCCTTCGGCGGAAGCGCCCGAACCATCGTAGTCAGCATCGATCCCGACCGATTGCATTCCTATAAACTCTCTCCGGATGACATCGTCGAGGCGGTCGCCCGTGGAAACATGATCAGCCCGTCCGGTAACATGATGATGGGCGGCAAATATCCCATGGTCCCGCTCAATTCGGTTCCAAAGAACGTCAAGGACCTGGAAGCCATCCCGATCCGGACCGCGCGCTATCCCACCATCTTCGTGCGCGATGTTGCGACGGTATCTGATGCCGCCGATATCGTAACGAGCTACGCACTGGTGAACGGCCGGCGCACCG
>JBBRDU010000165.1:0-4289 GCA_038203615.1 Chthoniobacterales bacterium | reverse complement strand
TTTGATTTCTCTTGTCCTCCGCCTATCGGCCGCTCAAACTGTCCCCAATTCTAACAGACGGAGACTTCAGACGAACAATAATGCCCCAAAATCGCGGGGGGATTTGCTGTCATTGGGCTTGGCAGCTGGAATCAGTGCTTTCTGGAGCCTGGCCGCATCCGCCCAGGACGTCGCTCCTTCCCCTGACCGATCGTCGGACAACGCTGGCCAGACTGCCGAAGTCGAACGGGTCATTGTCACCGGTTCGAATATCCCGACCGCGGAAGAAGTCGGACCGGTCCCGGTCGATACTTATCGACGCGAAGATTTGCAGAAGATCGGTGCCCGCACGGCCACGGAACTGACTGAGAGGCTGCCCGCGATCACGGGCGGTGGGGTGAACGAAAACATTTCCAACGGCGGCGATGGCCGCACGGAAGTAAACCTGCGCGGCCTCTTCCCAAAGGAGACGCTGGTGCTGCTGGATGGGAAGCGGCTTGCGCCCGTCGGCTTCGCCATGGGCGCTTCCGTCGATCTGGGCTTGATCCCATTCGCGCTCGTCGATCACATCGATATTCTGAAGGATGGCGCCTCCGCCATCTACGGCTCCGACGCCATCGGCGGCGTTTTCAATGTCTTTCTCAAACACAAATTCCGCGGCCTTGAACTCGAGGCGAGCTACGGCAACACCAACCTCGGCGCCTCCAATGACGCGGCGGAATTGGAAGGCTACCTTTTGGCGGGCACGGGCGATGACAAGACCGACATTGTCGTCTTCGCCAGCTATAACGATCGTGCCGCGATCTTTTCCCGTGACCGGGGTATCTCCAGCACCGCGGATTTCACCAGATTTGGCGGCGGAGATAACCGCAGTCCGAATATCGCCGGCCGCGTGGCAGTCCGGCCCGCGCCGGGGCGCTTTCCTCGCCCGTTTATTCTGCGGCCGGGCCTGAATGCGCCAACTCCTCACTCCGCGCCCAACGCCGCCAATTCGCCGGACTATATTCCGGCGGCCCAGGCGCCGTTTGCCGATCAAAAATTCGATTTCGCCCGCTTCAGCGCGGCGATCTCGCCCGGCGACCACGAGTACTTTTACGGCTCTTTTACGCGCCAGCTCTGCGAGAAGTACCTCGAAGTATTCGCTGATTTTAAGTTCGTCCGCTCTTTTTTTAATTCTACCCTGGCGCCGGTGCCCTTCGCACCCGACCCATTCAAGCGGGCCGATGGCGTCACGCCGGTGAGCCGGTTTGGGATCAGCGTTCCGCTCAGCAATCCATTCAATCCCTTCACCGTCGCAGATGCTACTCTGGCCGATGGCACACCGGTGACGACGGGCGTGGCCTACCGCCCGGTGGAAGCCGGGCCGCGCAGTTTTAAAATCACCACCTACGATTATCTCTTTGATGCTGGTTTTCGCGGAACGCTCGGTGAATTTGGCGACTACTTTAAAACCTGGAACTTCGAGGCCGGCGTTCGTTATGAATCGAATGATCATACTCAGTTTGCCAGCGGAATCGTGAGCAAGGCCGGGCTGCGCGACGCCCTGCTGGATCCGAACCCTTTGACTGCCTTCAATCCCTTTGCCCGGACTGGCAACACTCGAGCAGCGCTCAACCGAATCCTGGTTTCTACTCTGGAAAATGGAGTGGCAACGCTGACCGACGAGGCGGTCTCATTGAACGGCGACCTTTTTAGTCTCCCGGCGGGGCCGCTCTCTTTTGCCCTCGGGGCGGAGCACCGCAAAGAAACGGTCAACGACCAGCCCGATTCGCTCAATACTTCCTTCGGCTCGATCGGCGCCAGTGATCTCGAAGCGACCCGAGCCAGTCGTGACGTCTTTTCCTACTACGGAGAGCTTCGCATTCCGATTACAAGTCCAAGCTGGAATGTCCCGGGTCTTCATAGTCTCGAGTTCCAAGTGGCGGAGCGCTTCGAATTCTACAGCGACACCAGCCTCTCGGAGCGGCCCAAATTTTCCGTGCGCTATCAGCCCTTCGACTCCAGCCTGACTTTGCGCGCGAGTTATACGGAGGCCTTCCACGCACCGAATCTTTCCGATTTGGCGCCGTCGGCCTCGGAGGGTGCATTTTTCGGCAACGATCCCGCCATCATTATAGATGGGCAGCCGGCCGATGCGGCGTCGCGCTTGCTCTTTGGTGGCCAGCCTAACTTGAGACCGGAAGTGGCCTACGGTTGGAACTATGGCGGGGTGTGGACGCCGAAATTTGTCGCAGGTCTGACTCTGAGCATCGATTTCTATCACATCGACCTGCGCGATCGAACGAACTTTATCGACCCGCAGTTTGTCGTGAATCAGAATTTTTTTAGCGGCGGAAAGATGTTTCCCGGCCAGGTCGTCCGCGACCCTGCCACTAATGAGATCATCCTCGTCCGGGATCTCATCCAGAACATCTCACGCACCATTACCGAAGGAATCGATTACGAGGCGGTCTATACCTTCGAGACCTCGAAGTTAGGTCGGGGAAACCTGGGCACATTTACCTTTACCTTGAACGGCAACTACCTCTCCCGCTATGTCGCCGCGATTAACGTGGGAGACAGAGAGGTGCAATATGCCGGACAGGAAACTGCCTTTGGCAGCACTTCCGGCAACTATCTGCCGCACAATCGCGCTTATACCAGCGCATTCTACGACCTCGGCGGGCTCGACGCCGGGGTGACGGTTCACTACGTCGGCCAGGGCAGCGAGAACCTTTTTGGGACGAAAACGGGCGAGCCGCGCAAGGTTCGGGAATGGACGACGGTCGATGCCCTTGTTTCCTATACCTTCAACTACCCTCTTCCCATCACGCAAGACCAGCAGGTCGCTGGTTTTGCCAAGGATGGTGGCAAGATGGTTTCAGGGCAGGATGGCAAGGACAAAAACGTCACTCCCGTCTCCACCGCGCAGTATAGCCAATGCGGATGGCGGGCCTGGCTTAACGGCACCACCATCACCGCCGGGATGAATAACGTCTTCGACCTCGACCCGCCCTTCACCGCGGCGGCTTTCGAAAACGCCTACGACGAATCGAGCTTCGATATCAAGGGTCGATACTGGTACCTGTCTCTGAAGAAGAGATTTTAAAGCCTTCGTCGCGGGCCGACGATTCTCCCCGCACCCGAAATAATTTCAGGCAGAGAGCCACGCTCCCTTTTGAGTCCGGGAATGTCGCGGACTTGGAAGCCAACTTAGCGCGCTTTGCCCTCGACGCGCACCGCCGCAAACCAGATCATCGCGCATCGACGCACCGGTGAAAGTTGAACGAGAGCCCCACGAGCGATCCGCCCTTCCAAAGGATCTTAGCCGGTCCCGAGCCGAAGACGATTTACGACTGACCTGCGCGGCGCTGGAGTGAATGACCGTGGAATCGTCAACCGATTTTGAGCTCGAAATCGCGCATGTCTTGTTCATGGACATCGTGGGGTATTCGAAACTGCTGGGCGATGAACAGCGCGATCTCGCGAACGAGCTGAACAAAATCGTGCGCGACACTCCGCAGTTTAAAGCCGCGGAGGCCACCGGAAAACTGATTCGGCTCCCAACCGGCGATGGAATGGCGCTGGCATTTTTCACCAATCCGGAAGCGCCGCTCAAGTGTGCGATTGAGGTCAGTGAAGCTGTAGGGCGGGCGCTCCCGCCTGCCGGAGAGAATGCGCGGCAAGCGGGAGCGCTTGGCCTACAACTACGCATGGGGATCCACAGCGGGCCGGTAAGCGGAGTTACCGACGTGAACGATCGGTCCAATGTCGCGGGCGCTGGGATCAATATCGCGCAGCGTGTCATGGATTGTGGCGACGCCGGACACATTCTTCTCTCGAAAAGAATTGCGGACGATCTTGCCCATTACGGCCGCTGGCGTCCCCAGTTACACGAACTCGGCGAGATCGAAGTCAAACACGGCGTCAAGATCGAGATCGTAAACTTCTACGCAGACGGCGTCGGCAATCCGGCAGTGCCGGCAAATGTTACGGCACGACGACATGGACAGGCCGCGGCGTCACAAAAAGATACCGCGCGTTCGCGAGTTAAGCAGCGCGCTCTGCAAGTGGCTTTGGGGTTAGCCGCTGTCTTGATTGTTTGGTCCGTTTTTCATGCTTACCGCTCATCGCGGAAAGCGACGCCAAGTAGTAGCGCCGTTCCCGAGAAAAGCATCGCCGTCCTTCCTTTTGAAAATCTGAGCGAGGAAAAAGAAAACGCTTTTTTCGCTGATGGAATTCAGGACGACGTGCTGACCAGTCTGGCGAAAATCAGTGACTTGAAAGTCATCAGCCGTACTTCGGTTTCGCAGTACCGCGGTGGGGGAGCA
>JBBRDU010000164.1:0-4295 GCA_038203615.1 Chthoniobacterales bacterium | reverse complement strand
AGCGCGGACGAAGCCGCCAAGGAATGGGCCGCAAATGTGGTCCCGGGCATCACCATCATTCCATCCGGAACATGGGGGGTGAACCGCGCGCAGGAAGCCGGCTGTACCTACTGCGCGGGCGGCTGATTTCAACCGGGGTGTGTGTACCAAAGAGAAAACGGCGCGCGGCGACGTAGTCCGTGGATGCGTCCCCGCACCGCCCGGTAGTTCGCCAGCCCCAGCCCGAAATAACGCACCGGCGCCGCCACCGCGCGGCGGCGCAGGGCCTATGCTTCATTCACATCCACATCGACCAGAAAGACCGCTGCCCGATTATCCGTGGACGGTCGATTCTTCGTCCGATCATGGTAACGTGCTCTCTCGTCTGAAGTCGCCAACCGAACGCCCAGGATCGAAAGGTCATCGCAAAGCGGCACACCGCCTGAACTGGCCGATCTGAGTTTGGTCAGCACCCTCTCGTCTGCGCGAAAGGCCTCGGCCTCGTGGTGTTTTTTGGCTGCGAAGGCGAGGACAGGCTTGCGATCAGCCTCGATTGTGAAGATCGAGAGTGAGAGCGTCTCGCTTATTTCTTCGCCTTCAGCCTGACCAGAGTTGGCAAGAATTGAAAAGGCCGCCGGTGATTCTCCAGCGGCCTGCCGGGCTCAAAATTGCTTACCTTTTAAAATGGCCCCGTCCGCCCCGGTTTTTGCAGACTTGCATTGGTGAGCAAAGGGCGCGAATCCTGCTGTTCCATCAAAGGAACAAAAAAGTTGTTGCGGTAAGGACACACGACCGCGCGTCTTGTCGCCATGATCACCCCTCAGGTTCTTTGAGCCAATCATATATCTGGCCTGACGTGATGATCTGCTTCGGTTGATACGGATTGAGCGTGCCTGCGTTGATGTTTGAACCATTGGTCAGCTTTGCTTTAGCAAATGTCTTGGCATCCTGTTCGTTTCGAAAGGTTTCGGTTTTCCTGGTGATCGCGCGCTGGCCCGGTAGCCGCTCCTTCGGCTCGAATGAGACGTAGGAGCGTTGAAGAACCGGGTACTGTCCGTATTTGATCCCTCGTGTCTTTGAATCTGGCAATGTCCTAAATCGCCAAGTGAGCCACATCACACCGCCATGAACGGCGCTGAACGGCTTCTGATGTCGCTGCGTCCCACCGTGCATGGGGGGATGGCCCTCCGGCAAGTTCACCTGCAACCGCCCAGGAGGCTAACATGAAGAAGCTCTTTATTACCGCCGCGCTGTTCTTGGCCACGACCTCGGCCTATGCCGGCAATGGATGCGATCACGATTCGCCGCGATCGAATTACTACTCGTCGCGATCGAACGACGACTCGAATGAACAATCCCAGTCCTCGAGCTACGATTCGCAGCGCTCGAATTATAACTCGTCGCGCCCGGATTACGATGCTCCGCGCCCGCGGTACAACCCGTCGGCGTCGAACTATGGTTCGGACGACGAGACCCAGTCCTCGAGCTACGATTCGCGGCGCTCAAACGACAACTCGTCATCCTCAAGCTACGATTCGCGACGTTCGAATTACGATTCACCGCGCTCGAACGACAACTCCTCGGCATCGAAAGACAATTCGTCGTCCTCGAACAAGGGTGGGACCGAGGCGGCGGCCTTGGTGATTGAGGCCATGATGCAGACCTTGGCTTCAATGAAGAACCAGCCGCGGGCCACCAACTCCCGGTGAGCCGCAAAGCGTACCAAATTGAGCGAAAACCCGCTGACGTGAGCGGCGGGCTCGCGAGCGCGAACCTGGGCCTCGTCCCGTTGGTCCTGACCAATGGAACCTGAAGTTTATGAGCTTCAAGATCCCTTTAGATTTGGCGCGCATATTCAGCCGATGAAAACCCTTCGCAAGTTCCTCGCTGACGAGTCCGGCGCGACCGCGATTGAGTACGGTTTAATCGCGGCCGGGATCGCGCTCGCCATTATCGCCGTCGTGAACGGACTCGGTGCAAAGCTCAACACCAAGTTCACGTCGATCAATACGTCATTGAAATAGGTGCGGACCTGAGCCCGCACCGGGACTACACATCTCACGGAGCAAATTTGACCCCGAAGATCTTGCCGTGCCGCCAAATCACTTCGCAGCTCCGGGCTTGGCCCTCTTCAAAAAAGGCCAGCTGAAAGCGGTCGGGAATCGACGAAGCCGCTGCTGAAGAGATTTTCGCGCCATTGTTTGAAATATCCATCACATGGCACTCGGCTATCGTACGATCTTATACTTTTATCGACGCCGGAAGGTAGCGCGCCCACCGAACTTCTCGCTCGTAATGGATGGTCGGTTTTGGCATTGGGCAAATATCGCCAACAAAAATGCGCGAAGATATTTCTGAGAAAAAGCCGGCGGGCGCTACGCCGCCGGCTTCTTCCTGCAACTGCCGGCTCGATCTCCGGTGCGGTCGCTTGCAGAACAGACTGCAGCGGCTTGGTTAACGAGAAGTTAACGAATTGGCGCTAATTGTCGCAACCGCCTCGCATGCCCGGCTATCCGTTGCCGGTTGCGCTTCCTGACCGAGCGGCGCCGACGCTTCATTGGTCGTGCTCGGTCGCTGAATTTAGGACAGGCTGTCCTAAGTCCGGTAAATTTAACGGAAAGTCGGAAGTTTCCGACTCCAGTGCCTTCAGGGTGTTCATCGCCTGGGCGAGGCCGATACGACGACCGTTCCCATCGCTTCAATCGCGCGGTCCAGGGTTGCAATCCATTCCTCCCTGATTCCGGGTGGGATCTCGACAAACGGCTCGCCTTTCAAGCCGGCAGTGTGCATTTTCCCGACCACCGTTGCGCCAAACGAGATCGCGCCAATGCAGTCACGCAACGGGCTGCCGCGAAGCTTCCTGTCATCAACCTCCGAACGCGCTTGCTCTCGAGCGTCCCCCATAGGGAAAACATCCGCAGACGTTGGAAACAAGGCCGCGGCTTTCGCCGCCCGCTCCTCCGGTGTGCCGTTCTTTGATCGGCGCGGCTTTTGAGAGTGGACGCGGCGGCTGGCGCTGTAGGGAAATTTCACAACGTTGTTGGACATGGCTCAGGCTCCCATCTGGCGAACGATCGTCTCAATCGCCACGGCCATGGTCTTCCGCAGCTGGTAATGCCAGCCCTCGGGACCAACCGTATCGGTGTCCGGCCACTCCATGCCGCCATCCTCGATTTCATTGGCAAACCGAAGCACCCTGGCGACACCGGCAAGCGTCGTGGGTGGCGTCGTGGCCAGCCGCCAATCTGCCTGGTTGACTACGGTGCAGGCGACGCAACAGCGCTGAAACGCCTCCTCTACTGCCTCGGGGTTGCGCTCCTCGTCGCTTTCGGCTTCGTCCTCCGCATCGATTGCCGCACAATGGGCAGCATCGGCCGCCAGCTTCTCGGCAATCAGCGCGAAAGCCGGATCGGTGGCCGCGTTCGCTGTGGCCGGGAAAGTACCGGCGATCGGCAATGCGGCAATGCCCAACAGGGCGATGCGGCGGGATAGCCCCTCAGCGGGCTTGCGGGACTCACTGAGCTGACATTCGCTCCCGGGCTGTCCCATAGCGGGTTGGTGGCAAAACGAATCCACGGACTCCGCGCGGGGCGGAAACATAGGTCTTTCGATGGTCATGTTGGTTTGCTCACTGTTTGGCTTTCTAGGGCCTGCGCCACGGGTCAGCCGCGGCAGCCGGGGGCTAGAAACCTGCCAGTGAGACAGGCGCGGCGCTTTTAGGCCTCGCGGCCTTGGACATAACGTCGGCCCCCCGGCCTATCGGCCGGACAGCACGCGCCCAACTGGCAACGGCACCCCGCGCGGTGATCGGGGAAGGCCGTTACAGATGATGGACGCGGGCAGCACTGGTTGGGGTTTCTAGGCCCGGGACCATGCAATCACTGATTTGGTTAAAAATCCATCCCCTTTCGGGGCGCGTCCGGGTGCTCGCGCCCTGTGAATAACCGGGAGAAGCGCGCAAAGAGCCCCTCGTGCGCGCGCAGCGTGTCATCCTCGCAATGATCCGAATCAATCTGAAGCGGGAAAAGGAACCACACATGACTGAAAACACGAATATCTCGAACCTCGAAACACTTCGTGCGGCACACGTCCGTGAGCGACGACGAGTGACGCAAACTGCTCTCGATTCGGCTTCCGCAAACAAGGCGGCAGTGGGTGTAAATTGGGGTCAGGATGTCATGCGGCAGCAGGAACTAATCGAAGCGATAGACCGCGCGATCGCTGACGAACAAAAGCTCGCCACGGCCGCGGCGCCGAGGTGACCGACAATCCCAAGATTGAGCTCACGCTCCATCCGAATGGCGTTGTCGCTCCGA
>JBBRDU010000163.1:0-4309 GCA_038203615.1 Chthoniobacterales bacterium | reverse complement strand
TGCTTCCAGGGCGTGGGGCTCAAGAGCCCCATCCGGATTCATCGCTAAATAATAGTCTGCTCCGCCCTTAAAAGCCTCGGTCATCATGACGTTATGGGCGCGGCCAAAGCCCACGTTGCCTTGCGACCCAAGCCATCGCGCGGGCAAATCGCCTTTCCTGCCCGGAGGCGACGGTTCGCCGTTGTCGATGACGAGAACTTCGCCCGTCACAAACCCATCTTCTCGCCGCACCGCGGCTGCGGCTGAGCGCAGGCAGCGGGAAAGCTCAGCTTCACGATTGTTGTAGGTCACCACCCCAATCGTTACTTTCGTGGGATGAACTGCCCGCGAGAGGCCGAGCGCATTCGCGCGCCGGTCGCGGGCGTGAGCGTCCCAGCCCGGGCTGGGTTTCCGCCCCTCCGCGGTACCGAACTGAAGGAAATGTGCCAGCGGCTCCATGCCAGCGGCCGCGACGTCCGGATTCGTGGCCTGATACCAAGCAGGATCCAAGAGGGGACAGGGGCGGCGCCCCTCGCATGATCCAAAGCTCACATAGTGGGTCAAGGGCTCCAGACCGATCGCAGCGACATCGGGATTCTGGACAAGGTACCAACCGGGATCGAACATCGGGTTCGGCTTTCGGCCCTGTCTCCAGCCGTGTTTGAGATAATGCGCGAGCGGATCCGAAAATTCGCCGGACACGTCCGGGTTCTGCGCTCGATACCACGAGGGATCGAATGTGCCGGAGGCCGCCAAGAGCGCCGGCGTGCCCCTCGGGGACTCCACCAAGTCGACCTGCAACGGTGCCGCCGCTTTGGGAGGCGCTGCCCGACCGACTCGTCGAATCGCCCGCCAAACTTTTCTCGCCGGCGCGGTAATCCACCAGGAACGGCTTGACCGGACACGCCGGAGTTCCGCATCGAGTCTCGATACCTCCCCCGCCAGACCTTCGGCCAAGCTTCGCTGGAGTCGCTCCGTGTCCGCGGGCGTGCTGGCCGCGCCAATTTTTTCCGGTTCAACGTCCATCCGATCTTGCCGGTGCCGCGGGACCGTCGCCGTCAAACTTTCCCGGATCGCTCGCAACTCCGTTTGCACCAACGCGCTTCCAGCGATTTCCCGGCGCGCCGCCGCCAATTCCTTGCGAAGAACATCCCGCGTTTCATCGACCAGACTTGTCTCAATGAAGATGCTTTCGGGGACATCCAGATCGTTGCACTGGTCTGAGGCAATGGCGATGCAGTACAGCGGGCGAGGCAGCCCCGTCGATCGTTCGAAGTGATCTTCGCCGCGCCGTTCGAAGGTAGTGACAAGTCCGGGCGGGTAATCCGGTTGAACGGCAACGATTGCCGATCCCAAGAGGGGGCGCTGGCCGAGGAGTCTGATATGTTTGAAATGCGGGGCCAACGCGGAAACCAACTCCCGGCTGGACAACTCGCGAACGTGGTATGGATTCGCTGGCCTGCCCGGCGGGGAATACACGTCCCGCTCCGGGGTCGACACGATTAGAATTCCGCCGGGGCGTAGCACCCGCTTAACGTCGGACAGAAAAATTGCGTGCTCCGAGAAATGCTCAAGCGTTTCAAAACTCACCACGATGTCGACCGACTCGTCCGCGAGCGGCAATCGCCGGGCATCCCCAACGCAAAATTTCAAATTCGCCCGCGCGTACGCTTTCTGGGCGTGTGCCACCGAATTCGGATCCAGGTCCAGTCCGGTCACGAACCGAGCCACCTGCGAGAGAAGCGCCGATCCATATCCCTCGCCGGACGAAACGTCGAGGACATCCTTGCCATGGCAAAGGTCACGAGCCACCAGGTAGCGATGGGTGTGCTCAATCTCGATCTGGCCGCTCATCGCGCTCGTAAAGCGCTCGCCCGTAAATGGCAGAGGGTTCGATGATCGTTCGCGACGAAATATTTCACCCATGGCGTGTCAGTGCACAGCTTGCGTCAAGCGCCATACCATGGCCCGTCCTCCCCGTCACGACGCTTCATTCGCAAACGGTGGCGGATTGGCCGGGAGTTGGACTTCCACCTTTCGGCGGTCACCGGGCGGTCACCTTCAGCGCGCCCGCGTGGAGTCACGCTGGTGCATTGTTCCGCGCGATCCATGCGTCGTGAATCTCGACAAAAACGTCGTCGAGATTCTTGGTGATCTCCCATTGCGGGAAACGCGTTTTCATCCGCGCAAGGTTCGAGATGTAACACATGTGATCACCCTTTCGTGGCTGGTCGAAATACTCGTGTCGCATCGGCTTTCCGCTGATTCGTTCGATTCGCGCAAAGGCCTCAAGAATCGAGATCGAATTTTCCCGCCCGCCGCCCAGATTGAAGACTTCGCCGCGGCCTGGTTGCTCGATGAAGCACTCGATGAAGCGCGCGACATCATACGAATGAATGTTGTCGCGCACCTGTTTGCCCTTGTAGCCAAACACCCGATAAACTCGATCCTCTAGATTGCACTTGATGAGGTAGCTGAGGAAGCCGTGCAACTCGACGCCCGAGTGGTTCGGTCCGGTCAGACAGCCCCCGCGCAAGCAGCACGTCGGCATTTGGAAATAGCGCCCGTACTCCTGCACCATCACGTCGGCCGCGACCTTCGAAGCGCCAAAAACGGAATGCATGGTGTGATCGATCGGGAAGATCTCCGCGATGCCATCGATATCTCGTTCATCTGCGTAGTCCCAGCGGGTGACGAGTTCCTTGAGCGGAAGAAAATTCGGCGCGTCGCCGTACACCTTGTTCGTGGACATGTGGACGAAGGGCGACTCCGGGCAGTGTCGTCGCGCGGCCTCGAGCAGGTTAATCGTACCCCCGGCATTGACATCGAAATCGTCCAGCGGCCGCGTCGCCGCGAGATCATGACTCGGTTGGGCCGCCGCGTGCACGATGGCGTCCGGCCTGATTTTCTGCATCGCGGAATCGAGGGCGGGTCGATCCCGGATATCGACCTCATAGTGCGTGAAATTGCGGTGCGCGGCCTCAAGACGCGAGCGATTCCAGCGCGTATCCCCAGCTGGGCCGAAAAAGTCCGCCCGCATGTTGTTGTCGACACCGTGAACCTCCCATCCGCGCGCGCAAAAAAACGCGGTGACTTCGCTGCCGATCAGGCCGCTCGAACCGGTGACGAGCATTTTGCGGGGTCGAATCATCACGACAGCCTAACCAGAAATCTTTCGGCGAAAAGGCTCGCCAACCCCAAGGTTAAACAAAGTGACTGTCAGACCTCAGTCTTGTAATCGGTGCGGTGAATTCCTTCGGCGGGATTTGCTCGACTACTGCTGTCGAGCCGGCCCGATCGAGAACGGCGATTTCATCGTGCTTAGAATTCCGGTCAGTCCTCGAGATAAGAACGATTCCAGCGCGTGTCCAGCGCCGGACCGAAGAAATAGCCTCGCCTGTTTTTGGCCATTCCACGGACATCCCAAGCGCTCGCGAAGAAATATGACACCTCTTTGATGCCGATTAGAGGTTCTGGCTCCAGTGATCAACATCGAGCGTCGGCGCGTCACAAGCAAATTTTCTCGGAAAGGACCATGCGAAAACGACGCGTGGTCAGGAGGTTAACCCAAAGCGGGTCAGATCAACGTGAGATTGCCGAATCCAGAAACGTCGCGGAAATCTGAACAGGCGCTCATAAGAAAACGAGGCTTGAGGTTTCGTTATGAAACTCTCAAGATCAAGCCCTATGCATATTCCTCGCTCCATCCTCTTGCCGCTCCTAGGCCTCGCTTTCGTCGTTGCTTCGGCTTCCGGCCAAACTGTGATCAACTCGGTGCCCTACACCATCTCATCATCTGGAAAGTATATCCTTGGTGGCAATTTGGTCACCGCTTCTCCGACGCAGGGAGCCATCACGATTAGCGCGGCCAACGTCATTCTCGACTTGGACGGGTTCTTCGTCTCCGGCCCCGGTACCGACACAGCCAGCCAGGTCGCCGTCATCTCAATCGGCAATTTTTCCAACGTAACGATTAAGAACGGAACGGTGGCCAACAATGGCTACGGCATCCGTTTTAACGGTGGCACCAATTCCATCAATCATCTGGTCGAGAAAGTAAATGTTACACGATGCTATCTAATTGGGATTTTGGTCGGTGGCAGCTCCCCTGGCACGGTGATCCGCTCGAATACCTTATCCCAGATCGGGAGCAGTACATTGGCGGCAAATGTCAGCGCTGAAGGCATCTGTACGGTGGACGGTCCAAGAATAGAGGATAACTCCGTCGTTGGCGTGACCCCCACGGGTACTGGCATCGGCCTCGGAATCTATACTTCCACTGGCGCATTTATTATTCGGAATACAGTTTCCAACTGCACCACGGGCATCC
>JBBRDU010000162.1:0-4369 GCA_038203615.1 Chthoniobacterales bacterium | reverse complement strand
AATCCCCCCCTCACCGGCATTAGGCGGCCCGCTAACCCACGCGGGTCGGGACGCCGCGCTGCGGCGTCCGCCCCGCCCGTGTCCTTGTTGCGCCCGCTGGGTGGACGCCGCCGCGCGGCGTCCCTACCTTGTCATCCGAGGGATCTCGCGCCATCGGGCCGTATCAAGCTCACAAGTGTGCCTGACTTTCGGATCGACCGAGCAAAAAATCCTGCAGGATCGGATCGCTCGTCCTCTCCAGTTCGGCCGGTGTTCCGTGAAAATAAATGCGCCCTTCGTGCAGGTAAGCGATGTGGTTGCTCACCTGGACCGCGCTTTTCATGTCGTGCGTTACCACAATACTAGTCATGCCAAAACGCTGCTGCAGTCGCATGATCAGGCGATTGATGCTGTCCGAGACGACCGGGTCCAGCCCGGAGGTCGGTTCATCGTAAAGGACGCAGGAAGGCCGCCGGATAATGGAGCGGGCTAATCCAACTCGTTTCTTCATTCCGCCGCTGAGACTGACTGGCATCTTCTCTTCCTGCTCTTCCAACTCCACCACTTCCAGCATCTCACGCACTTTTTCGCGCAACACCTTTGGGTCGCGCTCCCCCGCTTCGCGCAACGGAAAGGCCACGTTCTCCGCCACGGTCATGGAATCGAAGAGAGCTGCGCCCTGGAACAGGATCCCAACCTTTTGCCGGATGGCCGCCAGTTGCCGCTCCGTCAGGCCAGTGATGTTCTGCCCGTCCACCCAGATCTCTCCCTGGTCGGGCTGCATCAACCCGATGATATGCTTGAGAAAAACACTCTTACCCCCGCCGCTGCGCCCGATGATCGAAAGAGTTTCGCCGCGCGCAACGTCGAGATCGACGCCGTGCAAAATTTCCTGCGACCCGATCGCCTTCTTCAGCCCCCGAACGCTGATCATCGCATCTTCCGGCGCACTCACTGGTAGCCAGCGGGAAAGAGGATGTTCAGGAACATGGTCAGAAAGAAATTAAAGATGAGCACAGCCAGGGAGGAATTGACCACCGCTTCGGTGGTGGCCCGGCCCACGCCGACTGCTCCTTCCCGCGCGGTCAATCCCTTGTGGCAGCTGATGAAAACAATCAGGATGGCAAAACAGAAACCTTTCGTCAGGCCCATGGTGATGTCGCGCATGCCCGTCCAGCGAACCATGTTCGCCATGTAATAAGTGCCGCTGATTTCGAGCAGATGGACGGCGATGAAATAGCCGGCAGCGATGCCGAAAGCGATGCACTCCGAAACGAGCAACGGCATCGACAACATCATGGCCAGAGTGCGCGGCACGACCAGGTAATCGACCGGATAAACCGCCAGGGCCCGCAGAGCGTCGATCTGCTCCGTCACTTTCATCGTTCCAATTTCGGCCGACATGGCGGCGCCGACGCGGCCCGTCACCATGAGCGCGGTCAGGACCGGGCCTAGTTCGCGGCAAAGTGAAACCGATACGACCGCGCCAACCCCGGAGCCGATGCCGAGTTTGCTAAACTGGAAATAGGTTTGGGCGGCAAAGACGGCGCCGGTGAATCCACCGGTGATGACTACAACGAGCTGCGAAAGCAGGCCGATCTCGACGATTTGATTGAGGAAAAGTTTCCAGCGAAGTCGATGCGTAAAAATCGAACGGAACGTGTCCACCGCCAAGAGCACGACTTCCCCGAGATATTGAAAGAACGAGAGAAAGGCCCGTCCCACCGCGTTGAGAAGTCGAACCATGGCAGGATGGACACTACTGCGTCGTGTCTCGCCGGCGAATTAAACGGCCAGCGGCTGCGTTTTTGTTTTCGGGCGCAATTCCGGCGAGACC
Source organism: Chthoniobacterales bacterium (assembly GCA_038203615.1). Taxonomy (GTDB): domain Bacteria; phylum Verrucomicrobiota; class Verrucomicrobiia; order Chthoniobacterales; family UBA10450; genus JBBRDU01. Next base: position 2,553 of record JBBRDU010000162.1, on the reverse strand, counting down.
GCTCCGACGAAGCGGGGCTCCAATTCGATTCGCCGGAAAATAGCCCGGATTTCACGGAGACTGATAACCGGCTCCTCCAGCTCGAGGTAAACCAGGTCATGATTGCTGTCGACCTTGTAATGCAGCCCGGCCACGGCTTCGAGTTGATGATCCAATTCCAGGATCTTGTTCAGATCCCGCACGCCGGCGGCGTAAACCTCGAGCTCAATCATGCGGATGAATTCTACGAACCGGGCCAAATGATGCAACGCTGAACGACAGATTCTTCTCGAGCGAAAGAACCTTGCACAAAGACCACCAAGGGCACAATGGTCGGCCACCCCCTCCTCTAGGGGAAGCTGCCAGCTTCCCGAAGAAAGGCAGCGCCTTCGTTTGCAAAAGATTTATCCGCCCGAGCCTCGGGCTGACTTCTCAATTGCATGAGACGCGGACCCGAGTAGAAGTCGAAGCGTGTACATGAAGAATGCGGTTTCCCTGCTTCTCGGCGTTCCGGCGTTTTTGGTGACGCTTTTCCTGGCTGGCTGCGAAACGATGCCCCAGGGCATCCAGCAGGCGAAAGTCGCAATGGCCCAGAGCATTGCCTCCGAACCCCCGGGCGACTACTTCATCGGCCGCCGCTATTACAAACCCGATTTCAAATTCTGGGGGTACGTGCGCCGGCCCGGGCAACCGTGGAGCAACGCCCAACTGGTCATGCTGAACGAAAAGCAAAAATTGGCTCCCGACCGCCAGGCCTTGAATTTTGGCAGCGACAACAATTACGAATATAAACTTTCCGGCTTTTTCAGCGGCGAGAAAGTCTACGAGCCGGCCAGCAACACGATTTATCCCGAGTTCGTCTTGAAAGATTACGCGCTCGTCTCGACGACTCCGCCGCCCATCTTCAAGAGCCAGGTGAGTGGATCGGCCCAGGCCGCCACCACGCGCCTGACCATCGAGAAGCCGGAGAACTAATCTTGGCGTCCAAAAATTCTCGCGACATGCTCGCGCAGGATTTTCTTCGCTTCCTCAGCGTCGAGCGCAACGCTTCTGCGCGCACGATCAAAGCTTACGGCGAGGCCCTGGCGGCCTTCCGCTCCGGGAACGCCACTCCCTGGAAGAAATGCACGACCGACACCTTCCGGGATTACCTCTTCGAGTTGATGAAACGGAAGCAGGCGCGCTCCTACGTGCGTCTCCAATTCTCCGCTTTGCGGACCTTCTATACTTTCCTGGCTGCGCGAAAAAAACTGCGGAACGATCCGCTGCGGGAACTGCAGTTGCCCAAGCTCGAGAAAAAGCTTCCGCTCGTCCTGACCCGGCCCCAGATCGACGAACTGCTGACCGCCCCATTGAAGCTGAAGAAAAGCCGGGCGGCGCCCGAATGGATGCCGCTGCGTGACGTCGCCATAATGGAGTTATTCTACAGCAGCGGGTTGCGCCTGGGCGAACTGGCCGCGCTGGATGTGGCCGACGTGGATCTCTACACGGAATCGGTCCGCGTCTTTGGCAAGGGCCGGAAGGAGCGGGTCTGCCCGGTGGGCCTGCCGGCGCTGGAAGCCATTTCGCGCTACCGCGCCGCCGCCAAAGTTCATTCCGAAGCGCTCTTCCTCAGCAAATCGCGCCAGCGTATCTCTGCGCGATCGATCTGGCTGACCCTCAAGCGCTATCTCGCTCACACTTCCATTCCGATTTCGATCAGCCCGCACAAGCTCCGCCACAGTTTCGCCACGCATATGCTCGATCGGGGCGCTGATCTGCGCAGCGTGCAGGCCCTGCTCGGGCACGCCAGCCTTTCCACCACGCAGATTTACACGCACGTTACCGTCGAGCGCTTGAAGAAAGCTTACGCCGACGCGCATCCACGCGCTTGATCCAACTTCGGTGGGGCGACGCTCTAGCGGAGCCGTAGAATGATCCATGAGATTTTCGTCGGCTCGACGGAGTCTCGCCCCACCGAGCGGATGGCCTTCGCTTCAATCCTCTCCGCACGGGAGAGGAAGGGACCAAGCATTCGAGCGTGGCGTTTCTCGCAGACCCGACGCGATCAGTGACCCGGCAGAAAACAAACCCCGGTCGTCGCCGCCTACTAACGACTAGCTCGCGCTGGCGGGCAGGTTGCTCTGCGGCTCCGGCACGTGAAAAGCCAGCTTGCCCTCTCCTACCGTGACCTGCACGACGTCGTTGGCCTTGACGTTCCCACGCAACAGCTCTTCGGCCAGCGGGTCTTCCAGATAACGTTCCACCGCCCGGCGCATGGGCCGCGCCCCGTAGGTTGGATCGTATCCTTTCTCGATCAGAAATTCCTTCGCGCCCGCTTCCAGCACGATCCGAACTTCCTTCGCCTTAAGCCGAATCACCACCTTCTCCACCTCGAGATCGACAATTATCATCAAGTCGATCCTGGTCAGCTGATGGAAAACAATAATGTCGTCCAGCCGATTGACGAACTCCGGCTTGAAAGTCTTCTTCGCTTCCTCCAGTAGACGATCGCGCATGACCTCGTACTCGTGCTCGCCCACCGGTTTGGTCGCGCCAAACCCCATGGTGGTCTGTTTGCGCAGAGTTTCGGCA
>JBBRDU010000161.1:0-4526 GCA_038203615.1 Chthoniobacterales bacterium | reverse complement strand
CGAATATCGAGGCGGCGGCGCTGTACTTCGGTGCGCCTTTGATCCACGCAAATGGCAAACCCAGCAATAGGACCAGCGCGAAAATTGCTAGGGCGAGAAGCCAAGGGTTTTTTACGCTTCCGAATGGGTCGATTCTCCTCCCGGACTGCTGAGAAACAGCCGACGGTGGCGGCATCGCGGGCTGCAGGCGTAGAGGAGATTGGTAGAGTGTGTCCGCCATGGTGATGATTAAGGCTTGAGCGCGGTACCTATAATTGCGAACCCTGTCAGCGGGCTGAGTTTTTGGACGACGTAGCCGAATTTCTCGAGGCCGCGCGGCGGGGCATAGATGATGTCCCCCTCTTCCAGGGAGAAGTTGTAACTGCTCTTTCCGGCCAGCAGTTCCTTCAGCGGAACTTGCCGTTGCATTCCTTTGCTGCCCCGGATCAACGCCAGCTTTGATGTGGCTGCGTCTTCGGTTGGACCTCCGGCAAGCGAGAGAGCGTCGAGGACCGACATTGCGGGAGTGAGGCGAAACGCGCCCGGGCTTTTCACGAATCCGAGCACATACACCAGTTGGTCGTCGGCATCCGGCAAATAAACCACATCCTCAGACGCCAACCGTATGTTCAAAGCCAGATTGCCTTGTGCCAGCAGCGACTTCAAATCGATCCAGATGATTTTGTCCCGTCCACGGAAGACGGCACAGCGAACCAGGCCCGCCTTTTCCGCGCCAGTGCCGCCCACCGGTAAGCCCGCCGCTCTGGACAGCACGTCGAGTAGAGTCGGCTGTTTCGTAAATGTCAGGGCGCCGGGAATGCCCACGCGTCCGAGTACAAAAATCTGAAAGCCGTTGTAGTGGTCCACGCGCACGGTCGTGACCAGACCCGTGTAGTAGCGTCCCAACGCTCCTGAGATCAGAGTCTGGGCCTCTTCGCGGGTTAGCTTCGAGATTTTGAGCGGCCCGTAAACGGGAATCGTGATGCGTCCGTCGGGTCCGATGATTTGATGACTGCTCAATTCAGCGTGAGACCAGACGTCGACGGTTACTTCGTCGCCCGCCTCCAATAGATACGCGTCCATTGCTGGAGCCTCGAACTCTCTCACTAAGTCTGTCGCGGTGAGCACGCGATTCTTGGAGAGAGCCTTGAAGTCGGTGTCTTGGCCGCATAGAGCAAGAACGAAGCCAATGGAAAAACAAAATACGCGGATCATGCGGTCCTCGCCGTACTTTTAGATTTTCCCCGGATTTGGGCGGGCACGCCGACTGCGATCGAGTTCGGAGGCACGTCCGTGAGGACAACGGCATTGGCCCCGATGCTTACGTCATCGCCTACCCTGATCCGCCCCAGGATCACAGCTCCCGTTCCGATATCGACACGGCTCCCGAATACTGGCGCGCCACGTTCGTTGGTCCGCCGAAGACCGATCGTAACGCCGTTGCGAACGATACAATCGTCGCCAAATTCCGTGTCTCCGCTGATGATGATGCCTCCGAAGTGTTCGATCAGAAACCGCCGTCCAAGAATCACCTCACAGGGCAGATCGATGCCGGTTAGGATTTGGCTGGCGAGCTTCAGGACTTTATACATAAAGGAAAGGGGCACGCGCAGAGCTGCGGGACGGATGCCATATCGCCACCGCCCAAAGCGATAGACGGCCATCACCCAAAGTCCTTGACGGGTGATGTCTCTGTCGTAGGTGATCCAGTCCTCGCGCAGATTTTCAAACATGCGATCACCAGGGCCTCGTTGGCGAGACCCGGCCTCCCGCGGTCTCACGCCATGCGGTGTCGAGAAGAGATACAAGGACGGTGGAGTCCTCTCGTTTCAGAGACGCTCCGCGGTTTTTCCAAGCCCGCAGGCGGTGCCAGTTCCGCTCTAGTTCCTTGGTAATCCAGGCGGAATTTCCGTGATGCTTGCGGTAGTAGAGGAAGGCGCTGCGCATGCGCCAAAGCGCAAGCTGAGAACCGCTCGTGGAAAGCTTGAGTTCCCGAACAGTTTTCGAGGACTCTCCACCGTAGTGCACGACCACAACGTCCGGCCAATAGCGAACGAGGTATCCGGCCTTCTTGAAGCGGCGGCACAAGTCGACTTCCTCGTAATAGAGGAAAAAGCTCTCGTCGAAATATCCAACCTTCTCCAGAGCCTCACGGCGAATCATGGCAAACGCTCCCGGAACCCAGTCCACGTCGGCCGCTTCTGTGGGACCCACGCCTTCCCCGGAAAAGCCGGAAAGCGTCAAGAAATCCTTCAGCGGCGTAGGGAACATCCTGGCCGAGGGCTGCCAGGATCCGTCCCGCCCCAGCAATCGCGCGCCGCCAATTCCAATACGGGGATCCACTTCCATGTGCTCGACCGCCCTTTGCAACGCGCCGTCGTTGAGGAACGCATCGGAATTCAGCAGCACGATATAGCGGCCCACGGCGAGCCGGAAGGCGACATTATTCGCGCCAGCGAAACCTAGATTGACGTCGCTGCGAATCAGGCGAACCGAGGGGAATTCTTGTTCCACCATCGCTGCGGATCCGTCGCGCGACACATTGTCGACCACGAACACTTCTGTCGAGATGCCTTGCGACCTCTTAGCAAGACTGGCGAGGCACTCGCGGAGCAAGTCGCGGGTGTTGAACGAGACAATCACGATTGAGAGGAGCGGGTTCATGGCGCCTTTCTCTCAATCGTCCGTTCCGTCCTGACCCAGGCCGTGCCAGACCGGGCGCTCTTGAAAAGCAGAGGGATCAGCAGCAACTTCCAGGCGATGTAAAACGGAGCGGATGTGAGTGCGAGGACGTCACCCCATGTGCCTCCGCAGCGAAGGAGCGCGGCCGCAAGATGAAAAACTACGACCGCCAGGCCTGCCGCACCGGCAATTCTGGTGAACACCAACGGAGCGCTGACGGCGACTAGGAGCAGTGTCACGTGAAAGGCTAACGGCAGGAGTAGCAGGTCCAGCAGCGGCTCGACCTCACGGAATTTACCCGAGAGCACCTCTTTCGCTAATCGCGGACCCTGCTCCCGGAGCATGCGGAATCGTCCGCCTTCCCAACGAGCTCGTTGCGTTTTAACTCCCTGTCCGGCGGCTGGAATTTCGCCATATACGGCCGTCTCCGGGGCGAACTCCACTCGAATCCCGGCTCGTACCAGCGCGATATGGTACTCCAAATCCTCGACGACTGAACCCGCCAGATATGGCACACGCTCCAAGGTCGCCGCCGTCAAAACGAAGCCATTCCCGTAAATGCCGCAAGAGAGTCCCCAACCACTGCGACCCATAGGGCGCAAGACGTTGAATGCGAGGAGCGCGACATTCATGAGGCGAGTGCGCGCCGACTCGTATGGGTTTCGGACCAGATACCGGGCCTGCAGCGCCTGGGCTCCGCTGTTGATCCGATTGGCGGCCGCGGTGAAGAAGTTGGAGGCGATTTGGGTGTCCGCGTCGATTACTGCGAATGCGTCGAAGCCCTCCGGGATCAATTGTTTGAAGGCTTCGGCGAGGGCGTAGCCTTTGCCGCGAAGCTGATCGTTGATTCGAACGATCACGCGGGCACCGGCGGTCCTCGCGGCCTCCGCAGTGGCGTCGGTGCAATTATCCGCAATCACCACAACGGTGACATCGGCGGCCTGGCCAACCGATTTGACGTTCAGCACGCCAGCAGCTATCCCGGCCGCTTCGTTGTGGGCGGGAATGACAGCAGCGATCCTCAGCCGCTTGTCAGAAACGGCACATGCTTTGCGCGGAAAAAACGAACCCAACGACAGAAATAGTAGTTCGAAACTGCCCGGTAGGGTGATGGCGGCTGCTGCACAGCCGACAACTCCGAAGACTGTCACGCCCGGGCCTCGAGTTGGCCTTGGAAAACCGAAGCCAAGCGCCCCAAGTTCGTAGGGAGGTTGTATTTATCGATGACCCTGCGACGTCCCGCCTCGCCGAGTTCTCGGCAGGTTTCCCGGCAATCCATCAATTTCGCGATCGCGACCGCAAGTGCGTCGGTGTCCCCGGGAGGGACCAGCAGTCCGTCAATGCCATCGCGAATGAGCTCGGGAATACCGGTGATCCATGTCGAGATGCAGGGAATCTGCATCGCCATGGCCTCCATCAGCACTACGGGAATCCCCTCAGCGAAACTCGCCAGCGCGAACGCATCGGCGCTGTCGTAGAACTGCCGGATGCGGTCCTGATTCACCGCTCCTTCGAACGTGGCGTCGAGTTTTAGACCCAACGATTGCGCCCGGGTCTCCAACGATCCCCGGTCTGGCCCGTCCCCTACGAAACGAACCCGCACCTCCCTACCCTGTTGCTTCAACGCGGAAAGGGCTTGCAGCAAAACGTGCTGCCCCTTGGCCGCGACGAGACGCCCGACGCATAGCACCTCGAACCCATTTTTCGACGTGGTTGCCGGCCGAGGCAAGAACATATCTGGATCTACACCCAAGGGACAGATCAGGAGTTTGTCCCAATCTTCGGTGCGCGAGATCCTCATTAACTGGCTTCGTGCGAACTGGCCAATGGCGCAAACGAACTGGCAGGCTCGAACCTTTTGCGGC
>JBBRDU010000160.1:0-4529 GCA_038203615.1 Chthoniobacterales bacterium | reverse complement strand
GATGTCCGTCTTCGTCAACACGCCGCCGGTCGGGTTCTGCGGCGAATTCAGAATAATAAGTCTCGTCCGATCGTTGATCAGTCCACCGAGTTCGTCGACGTCGAGCCGGAAATCCATCTCCTCGCGCAATTGGATCGGCACCGCTTTCGCGCCGACGTAATTGATCATCGATTCGTAGATCGGGAATCCGGGATTCGGATAAATCACCTCATCCCCTTCCTCCGCCAGGGCAAGAATCGTGAAAAAGATGATTGGCTTGCCGCCGGGGACAACGACCACCTCTTCAGGCGTCGCATTAACCCCGCGCGTTTCACTCACGTACTGCGCAATCGCCTCGCGCAACGGCGGCAATCCCGCCGAGGGACCGTAGTGGGTGAAGCCCTTATGCAGAGCATCGGTCGCCGCGTCGATGATGTTGCCGGGCGTATCGAAATCCGGCTCGCCAATCTCGAGATGCACGATGTCGCGGCCCTTGGCCTCCAGGGCGCGCGCTTTCACCAGGACTTCGAAAGCGGTCTCGGTGCCGAGGCGCGCCATGCGTTTGGCGAGGCGAAGTTCAAGAGCCTTATTCATCACCGTGAAATCGCATTATAGCGCGGCCCCGCCATTTGTCTTTTTCGCTGCCAACGACGGATCGGCAATCGTCATGCGTTGATCGCATCAGACACTTGCCGTCGGCGCAAGGAAAGAAGGAGTAACTTCGCACAGATTTCTTTATTTCGTGAAGTTAAGGTTCGTGGCGGCGCGCCGCATTTACGTTCCAATTGCTCCGGCACCTTTCCGGACTTCATAGCGTGCTCGGCGAGCGCCTGACGTTTTCGTCTTTCGTTGTCTGACCTCCCTGATACGCCGAAGCCACAGCCGTCGGCATCCGATTATCGATGACAGAGGGCGATAACCGCGAAGTTACTTCTTCGCCGCTTTCTTCGCCGTTTCCTTCTTGGCCGCCGCGAGGCGCTCCGTCTTTTTCCGGCGCGCTGCCCGCTTCTTCACATTGTCCCTGCCTTGACTGTTTCCCATAAGACCTCCACCCTCCCCCTTTCCCAGCCGATACCAAATGTTTTTCGCCAGAGCCTCCTTAACCTCCTGGGCACTCCGGAGACCGCGGCTCGGCGTAGTCGGCTGGACGTCCGACTTTTCCAGATTCGCTGTTCCGCATTCGGCGGTCCGTTCTAACTTGCTCCGGTTTTCTTCTTTCGCCTTTGTTTCAGCCAGATGAATGGAAATTACTTCCTCGCTCTTTCCGTTGGGATTGGAATCGTGGCCGGGCTCCGTTCTTTCACCGCGCCGGCGGTCGTCGCGTGGACGGCACATCTCGGCTGGTTAAGTTTGCAAGCCTCGCTGCTCTCCTTCGTCGGATCGACAGTCGCGGTCGTAGTCCTCTCGCTCCTCGCGCTCGGTGAACTGGTCGCGGACAAGTTGCCGATAACTCCGCGGCGAACTGCGGTCATGCCACTGCTGGCGCGGATTTGCACCGGAGCTTTTTGCGGAGCCTGTCTAAGTCTGGCAGCCAAACAACCCGTGCTCTTTGGCGCTTTATTAGGGGGAGCTGGCGCAATAATTGGCGCGTTCGCCGGCTATGAAATTCGCAGACGCCTGGTCGTCCAGCTTCACCTCAATGACTTCGTTGTGGCTGCCGGTGAAGACTTGATCGCGATCGGCTTCGCCTTCTTCCTGGTCACTCGTTAGTCGGCATCGCAACTCAAAGGCATCACCGCCGGTGATGGAGTCGCGGCAAACAGTAAAACGCCGAAACCTCGTTTTGTGGCGTTCTAAATTTAAACCCCCCTTCTTGTCGTCACACCTGACTGTTTTCATTCCCGTTGCAACGCGTAACGTCCGGAGCGCGCGACGCCAAGGGATTCATCAAGACTGGAGTGGATGTGGCCGACGCGACGGCGTGGAAAACGAACAAGCGCCTGCCCGGACCGCTCGAAACCAGCTGCCCTGGTGTTTTCGCGGTCGGCGATGTGCGTTCCGGTTCGGTCAAACGTTGCGCCGCCGCCGTCGGCGAAGGCGGCATGGCCATCGCCGGCGTGCAAACGGCCATCGCCGCCCTGGCTGATCCCACTTAAACGTTTGACCGTACGAGATCCAAACTCGCCAATCTTTTTCGCCACTCCGGCCGCATCCGCTGGTGGTTCGTCCAGAATCATACCTGCGTCGATGAATTGTGGGTCGGCTATCATCGCAAAGACTCTGACCGGCCGAGCATCACCTGGCCGGAATCGGTCGACCAAGCGCTTTGCTTTGGTTGGATAGATGGTATCCGCAAGAAGATAAGCGACGAGAGCTACATCGCCTCCCGTGCGGGGCGGCGCATTTGAATCTCGGACTCCTGAGATTTGCCGGTCCGGTCACCGCGGCCGCACAGCGTCCGCGATCCGTTTCGCTTCGGCATCTTCGTTCGCGCCTTCGGTGTGGCCAATGACGGCCGAACGTTCCCGATCCAGCTTAATGACAACAAGCCGGGTATGAATTTTGCGCGTCTCATCGTTGCCAGCCGCGATCCGATAAATAATAGCGTAGGGCCTAAAGTGGCCGTCTCTCTCCACCCCGCGCCATTCCACAACGTCGTTTGCCTTGTGCGGAAAAGTGCCGCCACCGGCCATCATGGTGTCGTGATACAAATCGACGGAGTGCTTGCCGAATTTGGGATTGATCCAGGACCGTTCATCGCCGCCGAGGAACTCCAACTGGTATCCTCCCAGCCCCGGAAAGAGTCCGTGAAATCCCGGATCTCCTTCTATCCCGTCCTCTTCGAAGGAAAGGCTTTTTGCGCGAGCCGTGCTCGTATACTTCGACACGATCCGCTCGTCACCGCCCTGTACCGAACCGAACCCAGCAACGACAAACAGGCCGATGAACCCGGCTATTGCTCGATTTCCCACCTTCATTTTTCTCCTGATTGAATACGAATCTGTTTACAGGACGAATGTCACCCGCCGATTTTCAATAATCGACTGCAATCTCCGGCCCTCCCCGAGAATAACCAACACCCGATAACAAATGGCTCGCGCCGAACGGGCGCGTGCTATCTCCCGAAGACCAGCGTAATTGTCTGCACGTTGTTTCCGCTGACACTGAACTTGGGGCCAAACGCCACGATGGAGAATCGGAGCTGGCCACCTGCACCGATCTTCCGCTCCAAGCCAAACGTAACGGTGACCGTGATCTCATCCAGGATGAGCGAGCCCATTTTCGCTAGTTCTTGTTTAAAAGCCTGGTCGATGGCTTTGGCCAGGTCGGACTTGAGCGTAGGCACCAGCCTCGCGGTGATGGCCTGCCGTCTGTAACTATACCTGACTTCATGAGTCTTCTCCTGGGCAGCACCGACGCCAAGGTTCAAGACCAGGATGTTGAACCCGGCTTCCACACCCGTTTTTTCAACTGTTTTGAATGTGAATAGCGCGGATTTGAGATGGAGTGGCTCTTTTCTGGCCCGATCACTTGCCTCGTAAGCTCGTATGGCGGCGTTCGCCCCCTCTAAGGCGGTCTTGACCGGAGCCACGTCGTTACTGGTGTGACTGGCGCTCGCGGGATTGTGAGGTCCTGACGAACTGGACGAACAAGACTGGAGCAGGAACGCAGCGAGAAGACAGACCGGTAGCGCTGGGAGGGAACTTCTTTTCATGACTGCTTTTTTATGCCCGGGTTGCCTGTGGGTCGAGTATTTTTGACTGCATCCTTGAGAAGCGGCGATAGCTGCGCGTTCCGTGAATCGTTCTCGTCACGGACCGTCACTTCTTCGTAAATTTCCGCCATGAGCTTCATCAATCTTGAGCAGTTGCCCTTTGTTGGAATGTCGCATCAATTTGTCGGCGAAACTGAAGGCGCACCCTTTTCGGCCTACATCGTCAAGGCCAGGCCCGGTCAGGGTCCGCCATTACACAAGCATCCGTACGTGGAAGTAGCCTTCACCGTTGAAGGCTGCGCCACGATCACGTTAGGCAATGAAGAGCGCGAAGTGAGTGCGGGAGCCATTGTCGTCATTCCAGCGAACACCCCGCATCGTTTCGTTAACTCCGGCGATACTCTCCTGCGCCAGATAGACATTCACGCCAGTCCAAAATTCTTGCAGACGGACCTGTAATGCCTGCCTGCCTACCCGGCTGCCGCGCCGTAGCTTAAGCCCAGGGCGGATGGCAAAGGCCCGCCCCGCCGTAGCCTTGCGGAGGCCGGCGCCAAAAGCGCGACCTTCCTCTACGACCCCGGCGGTCCGCGTCGAGTAGACGGTGGCGGAATTAGATTGGGCGGAACTCCAGCGGCTTGAAGCATCGCGTTGCCATTCACCGGATCACGCCACATCACCTCCCGACTGATTCGCTGCAGGGCATTATTACGCGCGGTAACATCGGATATGCTCTGGGCCCAGTTCACGGCATTTTGTGGATCGGCCGCCGCCATGGAAGAGGCCAGGGCACTGAGGGCCGTGTCATGAGTCGCGCCGGGAGTCATGGCGCTGACCCAGTTCGCCGCCGCCGTCGCATCGTCGCGCGTCCATTGCCGAACCACCTGGGAAATGGACC
>JBBRDU010000159.1:0-4563 GCA_038203615.1 Chthoniobacterales bacterium | reverse complement strand
GGCGACTTCCTGCCATTTGCCGGCGGGAAAGTTCTTGGGCGCGTCCTGCGCCGGCAGGGACGGGGCGGCCGCGGCCAGCAGCGAGAGGCCGAAGAGCATTCTGACGAGCAGGGAGGCTTTCATCGGCATTGGGAAGTCTTTCGGGAAGTCGGCAGTGGGTTTGGAGGAACCGGGCTATCCATCCAGATCGGTTCCCCTCCGTCGAGGGGCAATTTGCAAGGCGCGATCTTCCCCGCTGCGTCGCCTCGGCCCGGCACGCGCTGCGGCGTGCTCACAACCACCCATCCGTCTGCCCAAACGGATCGCTCGGCATAAAAGTCGAGCGCCTCGTTCACATCGCGCTGCACCGAGGGGTGAAACTGCAGCTTCATCCATTTGGGGAATAGAGGGCGATAAATCATGACAAATCCTTGGCGGTAACGAAGACGCGTCCGCGGATGAGGAGCGGGGGGAAATCTCAGATTTGCTTTTCACTTTTCCGGTCGCTCAGTTGGGGCGCGGGATATGGTCGGGCGATAAATCATGACAAAAGGCGTCGGTGCCGATCGTTATTCCTGTTAGCGCCGGGCTTTGTCATGATTTATCGCCCAACCCCTTCCCTGCGCTCGCTTAATCAGCGCACCGCAACACACATGCTGATTTTCCCAAGCGGAAGCGCTGGCCGCGCCACTCGCACCACTCAGTTCGGCATGCATCAGGTCCTGCCCGAGGTGGCCGGCCAAGTGCCCAACAGGCTGCTGACCGGTCGCCCGATCAGCCCGTCGACTCTCGCCCTACTCATGTAGCAGTAAGCCCGCGAGACCGGAGCGACGCTCACCAGCACGGGCGAGGGGGAGTGGGAAGATCAGCTGCATGTGCGAGAGACGTGAGTTTTCGTATGCGGGAGACGAAAGCCTCGAAGGGTTCGTAGGTCGGCACGCCTCCCGTTCTTGTCACAGGCTCCAGCCTCTGTTGCGCAACACTGATTAGTCTTGAGTGCTCCCGACTTGAGCATGCAGGAGTAAGATAGGATCTCTCGGACCAGATAGCTGTGCCTTTACGGTTCGAGTTAGTGGAAAGGACTTGAAGTCTTGTCGTGCTTTCGGTACACGACAACGCATGTTTGATCTTGTCGGTCTTCTTTCTGACGCATCTCAAGCTTTGCCGCGTGATTTTCTCCAAAAGCTCGTCGACTACTCGAAAGCAGCTGAGTCCCTTTCCAAGGTGGCTGCGGTGCTCGTAGGCGGCTACTGGACCTACCGCCTTTTCATCCGGAAGCGTGAAAAATTTCCGCGAGCGGAAATCTCCCACCAGGTTGTCGTGGTCGAGTTTGAGCACCGTACGGTCGTTCACGTAACTGTGACCCTCAAAAACATCGGCGGAACGCTGGTAGTTTTGGACACCGGATTCTGCCGGATTCAACGCGTGAAGCCTTTGGACATGGAAGTCGAGAAGGACGAGACCGGCGAAAATATTGAGAAGCCCATCAGTCTTCAGCGAGAACCGAATGATTCCGAAATTGGTTGGAAGCGCCTTCAGGAGTGTCCGATCCAAAAATACAGCAAGACTGTCGATGTCGAGCCCGGCGAGACTCAAGAATTTGTATTTGACTTCCCGATTCTCCCGAACGTGGAGATTGTAAAAGTTTACAGCTATCTTCAGAACGCATCAATCCGTGGCAAAGTGATGGGTTGGGCGAAGCGATCGTTCGTGGATCTGAAGAAGCCCGACGATCCGATGTCCGCCGCCGCGCCAAAGCCCACACCCGCGTCCCAGACCGAAAAGGTCTATGGGGGAGGGTGGTCCCCAGGGGTCTATGGGGGAGAGCTGGCCCCAATGTTGATGGATTTGTTCGGAAAGCGAGTGGCTCCGCCACCGCCCCCATTTTCGGGTGAATTCGCCCCGCTCCAGGAAGCTCCGCAACCACCACCCCGATAGGTTTCAGCCACGCCAGCCTCAGCAAGCTTGAATTATGTCCGATTCATCAACCCTTCCCCCGAAGCCAATTCTTCCGTACCCTGATCCGCGTCCGAAGCCACAAGAGGAGCCGCAGCCCCGACCGAAATAGCTATTTCGTCTAAATTGTCCATGCCCGGCTGTTCATTGCACCGGTCAGGCGGTGAATCTTGACAAATCCCTCCGGAGCAATGGAATGAGATGCGCGCGGAAAAGGCGTCGGGGTCGCAGGTTTGAGTGTTGCGCTTCTTGATCGAAGAATTGTAATAGCCCCAACCCGAACCTACTTTTCGCGTCCGTTCCTGTGCCTTCCCCCACGCCTCGAGTACCCGACGCCACCGGCCACTGGCCCTTCGATCAACCTCGCAACTGCGCATCGTTCACGACGCGCCAGGTTCTCGATGGGCGGGAGCCGATCCTGTTGGTCACGCATGACGCTGACGACCATGGCTGGCAGTTTCATGCCTCGACCGAACCCCGAATCGAGGACGGCCGGTTGGTCTCGCTCGATTCGATGGTGCGGCGGGATCCGCGTTTGTTGGAGTTGGCCGATCTGCCGCCGGGGTGGCAGGCTAGTCGAACAAGTCCAGCTGACCCTTGGCACCGCCGCCTGTCTCCGGCAGAGGAGGCCTCACTGGCTTCGTTCGCGCATGACGGCTACGAGCTCGAAGCGATCACCCAGGACGAGCGAGTGGACTACCCTTTCGAGTTACCAGATTTTCCGTGCGAGGAGGGCCGGGATGGCTTGCGGATTGGTGACTTGGTGAAATTGATCTTTCGTTATGCAGAGTCGGTCGAAAGGGCAGACAAGGTGCTCACCGCAGAGCGGATGTGGGTGGAAATTGGCGAGGTGAATGGGGAACGTTTTCTCGGGAAGTTGAATTCGGAGCCGTGGCACACCGAGAGGCTGGAGAGCGGGGACCCCGTGTATTTCGAAAAGCGGCACGTGATTCAGATTTGGCAGGGGGAGGCATGGGAGAAATAGGGGTCGGGCGAGAGTCGGCCGATAAATCATGACAAATCCCGCCTGGCGATAACGAAGACGCGTCCGCGGGAGAGGAGCGGAGGAAACCTCAGATTTGCGATTCACCTTCCCGATCGCTCAGTTGGGGGACTCCAAAGAGCCCGCTGTGAATCCCCGCGACATCCCTTTCCGCACCTGCCGAACCGCCGCGTTTGCACTTCTCGCGCTCCTTCTGCTGGCGGCTGCGGAAATCACGCCGGCGGAAAGGATCGCCAATCGCATCACGCAAAACCCGCCTGCGCCCGACGCCTTCACCGAGCGTCTCTGCAATCTTGCGCGCGCCGTCGACGCAAAGCTGAGCCGGAACCAGGCAACTTTGCCTTCTGGGCAGGTCGTCTCCATCGCCATGAAGTATGCCGGGCAGCAATGGGGAAGCGTCACTTTCCGCGACGTCATCGCCAACCTGCTCGGCGAGAAATTTACCGTTTCGGAATTGGGCTTAATCGCCGATTCCCTGAAGGGGGAGGACGGTCCGCCCGGAGAGACTTCCCTTGCTTGCGCGGCGTCCACCGTCGACGCCCGGCTGAAGCCCGCGGACACCGTGATTGCGCGTGGGTTCGTCGACTTTTGCCGAAAGAATATTTCCCAACTTCTCCATCAACTGGAGGCGGCGCGCCGCTTGCGCCATCCGCTCAAGACGGAGACGTTGCCTCCGCCAAACTTTGCCCCGGAAGCTTCGAGCGCGCTGTCGACGTCCGCGCCAGCGGGCATTTTCGAGCACGGGCCACTCAGCGCACCCGTCAACCTGTTCGACGGAAAGTGGCACCACACCCCCGAGTTGGAAGAACGCGTGCGCAAGAACGCGGAGAGCTTCAGGATTCAGATGAAGGAGTCAGGCAAGGGCCGTCCCGACGCAGGAGCTGAGCCGACGCCGGCAGACTGCGGAGAGCGGGCCCCGTGAAGGCTCCGGGGGATCAGAGCGGCCGAGCCACTGCAAATCGCCAAACCCCAGAATTGGCCGAGCGTGTGGCGGGACGGCCAATTTAGCCTGGAAGAGGGCGGAGGGTCTCACGCGAAGACGCGAAGGCGCGAAGCACAGGACAAAGCGGGTAAAGCCTCGGAATGACAGAGGATTTAACCACGGATCACACGGATGGCATGGATGGTTGAAGGGGCGGAGGCGGAACGCCGGAGCGCTGGCGCGCCTCTATTCCGAGAAGCTTGGCGTCCTCCCTCTCGATTCTGAGGACGGCCGGCATTTCCGACAGTCGTGTCAGACACTCGCGGTGATGGCGATGAAGATGGTGATAGCGAATACTGACCTCCGAGAAGGCATCATCAAGCGTGCAGGTCCACGTCTGCTCGGACGGCGGGATGTGAAAATCGTCGAAGATCTCTTCGATCCGGAAAGCCGTTTTGCCTCCGTTGGATTCGAAGCGAATGACCGCCGCGGCGAAGCTTTGAGTGCGGCGGAAACTGCCCTCGATCCACGCGGCCAGGGTCAGCAAAAGCCACATGAGAATCGCCGCCCCCATCCCCGCCCCGCCAAACCCAGCGCCAATGATGGAGCCGACCGCCGCCATCGTCCAGATGGTGGCTGCGCTGGTCAGTCCGGTCACGCCGTATTGCCCGCGCAGGATGACCCCGGCGCCGAGGAAGCCGAT
>JBBRDU010000158.1:0-4708 GCA_038203615.1 Chthoniobacterales bacterium | reverse complement strand
CGCCCTCCTAAGCTGAAAATGATCCACTTCCGCGGGTGATTGGATCGGGACGATGTCCATCACCGCATCCAATCGCGCCGAGTCCTTCTGGTTTGAGGCGCGAATCGGAATTCCCTTTAAATCGGAGAGTGTCTTAATCGTCTTTTCCGGGTATTGGACCGTGAGCATATAATCGTTCCCTGTTTTTTCATCGACCCAAAAGCTGGGTGCAATCATGCCATTGGAAGTGAGAGCGGTGATCACGTTATCGACAACCTCGCGCTCGTTAAGGCCAAGCTCGGCGGCATGCTGGCGATTGATCTCAAGCCGCAGGGAAGGCATGTCGATATCCTGTGGGATCATGATGTCGCTCACGCCTGGCGCCTGCTTCACCTTGCTGGCGATTTCTTTCGCCGTCGCGTATGCGGCGTCGAGATTTGAACCGCTTACTTGAATGTCTATGGGAGCCGGCTGGCCGAGATTCAGCACGGCATCCACGAGGCCGCCCGACTGGAAGTAAGCCGAAAGCTCCGGAAGCTCCGAAGCCATCGCGGTCCGCACCCGATCCATGTATTCATAGCTGCCAACCTTGTGATCCTCCTGCAGGCTCACTTGAACGAACGCGGTGTGCGATGCGGAATTGCTCGTATAGATTGCGGAAAAGTCCGCGGTGGCGCCGAGATTCGACACGATCAGATGAAGATCCCTGGCATCGACCGTGCGTCGGATGAGCGCTTCCACCTTTGCCACTTCCTCCGATGTTACTTCGATTCGCGTGCCGGTCGGAGCTTTCAGATTGATGACAAACTGGCCGGGATCGGTGCGCGGAAAGTAGGCTAATCCCAGAGCCGGAATGAGGAAGAAACTCATTGCAAACAAACCGAGGATGGCGATCACGGTTCCGGCCGGCCGCGCCAGGGCGAAAGACTCCGCGCGATCGAAGCGATTCAGAAATGAATGAAACTTCGCGTTGAACCCGTGATTGAAACGGCCCCAAAGGCCCGTGGGGGCCGCCGCCTCCGCGCTGTCTCCGTGGGCTTGATGCGCCTTCATAAGCTTGGCGCAAAAAAGCGGGACGACGGACATCGCGACAACGTAAGACGCAAAGAGCGAGAGGACGACGGACAAGGCAAGCGCGCTAAACAGGAAACGGCTGACTCCATACAGAAAGGTCACCGGAAAAAAGACGATCGCTGTCGTGAGTGTAGCTGCAAGGACTGGGAGCGCCACTTCGGCGCCACCCTTTTCCGCGGCGACTTCCGGGGATTCGCCCATTTCCAAATGGCGGAAGATATTTTCCAGAACGACGACCGAGTTGTCGATGAGGCGGGAGAATGCAAGCGCCAGCCCCCCGAGGATCATCGCATTGATGGAATTGTCGCCGAAGGACAGTGCGATGAATGTTGCGAGAGCGGAGAGGGGGATCGAGAGGAATACGGCGAGGGTTGCGCGAAAATTCCCGAGGAAAATGAGGATCATGAGGCCCGTCAAAACGAGACCGATGGCGCCCTCGTGCAGGAGGTTTTCGATTGCGGTCTTCACAAACACCGACTGGTCGAAGACCACATTCGCAACGAGCGACTTGGGAATATCGAGAAGTTCTGCGACCGCTTTCTTTACCCCGCTTACGATCGCAATGGTATTTGAATCCCCGCCCTGTTTTAGCACCGGCAAATAGACGGATGGCTGGCCGTCGATCCGCACCACGTTTGTTTGAATCTGCGCCGCGTCGGCCGCATGGCCGACATCGCCGATTAACACCGGTTTGTCGCCGACCATTTTAAGCGGGAGCTTATTGATATCCTCGATGCCGCGCAATTGGCTGTTTGTGTACAGGCCGTAGTCAATTGGACCGATTTTCACGTCGCCCGCAGGAAGAATCAGATTGGATTCATTGACCGATCGGACGGCGTCCATCACGCTCAATTGGTGCGCTTCGAGCTTGAGTGGATCGACATAGACCATGATCTGGCGATAGCGTCCTCCAAACGGCTGCGGCACAGACGCCCCTGGAACACTGGCGACTTGATTGCGGACGGTGAATTGTCCGATATCGCGCAATTGCGTTTCGTTGAGACCCTCGCCCTTCAGAGTAATCAAGCAGACCGGCAGACTGGACGCGTCGAATTTAAGGACGACGGGAGGGAGGGTGCCAGGCGGCAGCCTTCGCAACTGAGCCATGGCGAGGTTGGATATGGTCGTCACAGCCGAATCGGCATTCGTCCCCGGCTGGAAGTACACTTTGATGAGGCTGACACCCGGCAGAGATCGCGACTCGATATGTTCAATGCCGCTGCCCAGAGTGAAGAACCGCTCGAAGCGTCCCGTGATGTCGTTCTCGATCTGTTCGGGCGGCATTCCCGAGAAGAACGTGGCGACGACCACGACCGGAATCTTGATCGATGGGAAGAGGTCAACGGGCATCTTCACCAGACTGGTCACGCCGATGACGCAGACCATCAGGCAAACGACGATTACTAGGTATGGGTAACGGATTGAGAAGCGGGACATGGACGAAGCGGATGGTGTTGCCTTCAGGCCGGGCTATTGTCGGGCGCGTTGAATAAGCTCCGACAGCCGTTCACGGGAGAAGGTTTCCGACTGACAAAGTTCGAGGATCTGGCGATCCGCTGCTTCGATTTCGCGCGACATCCTTGGCAATTCCTGCGCGATTCCCATGGGAATCCGGACGATGCCGTGGCAATCGCCCATCAAGAGATCGCCCGGGCTAATTTTAAGGCCAGCGACCTCCACCGGGTGGCCGATATCCACGATATGGACATAGGCGTGCGAAGGGGAAACACTTGCCGAGAATAATGGGAAATTCCTGCGGCGAATCGCGGGGAGATCCCGCACCGATCCTGTGCTGATGCATCCGACGCATCCGAGCGTCTGCAAGATGGCGGCGCCGACGCTCCCAAGCGAAGCTCCCACGCCAGGATGCCGGTCGGCATCTTGAATAACAAGGACATGGGGGATCGGCAGATTTTGGAGCACTTCCCACCAATCCATGCGATAGTGGTAGAGGCCGCCCTCCATGGGCGGATTTTCGGAACGGATGCGAAGCGTGACGGCGTAGCCGAGCATGGTAGGCAACTCCGGGAATTGGCAATGCAAGCCGGGGAGCGTGCTGAATCCTTCGTTGCGCAATCGGACGTCGAAGCGCTCGATCGCATCTGCCGCCAGGCAGGTGTCCAACTTGGATAATTGTTCAAATACTTCCGGCGATAGCGTTGGCTTCATACGAGGTGTCGGTTAATTCTGTTTCGGCGGTGCAACGATCTTCCCAACAGCCTTCTGGCCTGTCCGCAATCCGCTCCGGTTGCCGACGACAACGAGATCGCCCTCCTTCAGGCCTTCGGTTATCTCGACGTCTCCCGGCGGTTGCAATCCGAGCTTTACCGAACGCCGTTCGATGGTCCCTTCTCCGGTCAGTACGTACACCGATGGACTTTCGCCGCTCATCAGCGCCTGAACCGGGATCGCGAGGGCGTCCTTTTTCTGTTCCAAAATCAGCCGCACATAGGCGTACATGCCCGGCTTGTATTTAAGATCCGGATTGGGCACATCGACTTCCGTATGCATCGTTCTCGTGCTGCGGTCTAGCTTGCCCGAAAAGCGGCTGATCTTTCCCTGAAATGATTCGTTCAGCGCACTGACAGTAATATCGACCGGCGCGTCGATGCGTATGCGCGCGACGGCGGATTCGGGAACGGGAAACACCAAACGGAGCACATCCTGCTCAGCGAGTTCGACGAGGGGCATCGCCTGGGTGTTTGAGTTCGTTCCGGACTGTATGAGCGCCCCGGGGTCGGCGAAGCGCTGTGTGATGATGCCGCCGAATGGGGCAACGATTTCAGAATAGGCCAGCAGGGTCTTGTTCCTGCGCACCTCCGAAAGCGCCTCCTCCGTGCGCTGCTTTGCGGCTCCGAGAGACCCTTGGCCTGCGTCAGCTTTCGCCTTCGCATTGTCGATCTCCTGTTGGGCGATCAGTTTGGGATGTTCTTTGCTCACTTCTATGAGACGCTGGTAGACCTGCTGCGCCTGCAGGGCATCGGCTTCCGCGCGCTTTATTTCCTGTTTGCTAGCTTGAACTCCGGATTCAGTTTTCGCCAAATCCTCCTCCAGTTCGGGAATCTCCAGTTCGGCGATCTTTTGTCCAGGCTTCACGGAGTCGCCCACATCGACAGCGATCGATTTGAGAAAGCCCGACACCTTGGCGTGAAGGGAGATCTCCTGAAAAGGGTGGAACTCGGCGCTCAGTGTGAGGTCGCTGGCAAGGTCGGCGCGCCGCGCCTTCGCCACTGCCACGTTTGGCGCGTAAAGATTTTCAGGCGATCGACTTGCGGCGGACCGCCAGAACAGAAAGAGGCAAAGCAACGCGGCGGCTAAAACCAAAGTTATTACGATTCCTCTGGAGCGTTTCCGCTGCTTTGAAATCACTATGGCTGGAGGATGTTGCATTACGGATTCAATCATAACAAGGGCATCATGCTTTCCGCGCCAGCGGAAGTTCAACAGTTAACAGGCAGCCAGCGGGCGATCGGTTTGCCGCTGAGATGGATCCGCCATGCGCATGACAAATCGACTGAACGATGGACAATCCAAGGCCAGCCCCCTCCGTGGAGCGGGAGTGCGTGTCGTCCGCACGGAAGAAGCGCTCGAATATATGCGGCAGCGCGGTCTCTGGAATTCCCAGGCCGGTGTCACTGACTTCCAGCAGTGCTGA
>JBBRDU010000157.1:0-4746 GCA_038203615.1 Chthoniobacterales bacterium | reverse complement strand
GCCAGGCCTAACGATCCGAAACCACTGACCGCAGTGAGTCCGGCCAACAGCACGGGCTTGACCACACCCGCCACGTCGTGTTCTAGATCGTGCGCTTTCTGCCAGATGAGCACGATGTAAATGCCGTAGTCCACGCCAATGGCCAGGACAAGGCGGAAGGCGAGAACGTTGAGAAGATTGAGGGGGATGTGAAGCAGCTTCATCGAAGCCAGCATGGCGCCGACGGCGAAGATGAGCGTGATCTCCTGGATGACCCAGAGGCGCCAATCTCGGTAAAGGACAGCCAGCAGGACGGCATCGAAAATCGCCATCAACGCACTGATCAGAATGAGCTGGTGATGTGACCAGGGAAGAAGATTGGCCAGGGAATAACTCCATCCGGAGAAAATGATCGGCACGCCGGCGACGGGTAGTTCCTGGCTGAGCGTTTCATAAGCCTCATGCGTGACGATCGGAGCGTTGCTGGTCACAAACCCGGTGGTGAGCAGCGGATCCCGGGCAAAATACCGGTCGACCAAAAACCACCAGCTCGATTGTCTAGGCAGACGTTCGCGCCAGTGCGGCATGGGCGCGGTGGGATCTTTGACCGTCTTCAGTTCGGTCAGCAGGGCAAAGGCTGAGGAAAACGATTCGCGACTGAATCCCTCGGCATCGAGCGCCTCCTCCAGCGTCGCGCCGGCACGGTCGAAATCGACGGAGGACAGGCGGGCGCGATTCGCCTCCATGGTGCGGGGTGAAAAGGCCAGCGCCGCGGGCGTGGAGAAGCCCTTAATTTTGCCGTCGCGCTGAAGCTCCGCCCAGTGATCTGCAATCTTGCGCCAGTGATCATGCAATTGCTGGGGGTCGCGGGCTCGCACGATGGCCAGGACCGGTTCCCAGCGCGTCGGCATTTTGTGCATGATGGCGACGAGCGCCTGGCTGGCCTCACTGTTTTTCGGCTCAAGCGAGCGCGCGGAGGCGTCGAAGGGCACCGGCAGCAAGGGCGAGAAGCCGATCGTGCTCAGGATCACCAGAAAAAGAGTCGAGACAATCAGAACTGGTTTCGGACGTTGCACGCTCCAGCAGACATATTTCTTCACCATTTCGAAAAGCCAGTCGTGGCGAATGGTGGTCTGCCGTTCGCGCACGAATAAAAACAAAATGGTGCACATGAAAAGTCCGGCGAAAAGAATGCCAATGGCGATCAAAACGCCCAGCTCGGTGAAGCCGAGAGAACCGCTCAGCACCAAAGCGAGAAATCCGACGGCGGTCGTGAGCGCCCCGAAAAATACGGCCCGGCCCAGCTTCGACACCGAAGTGGCAATGGCTTGCCGATGCGATTCGCCGTCGCCGCGGGCTTGTTGATAGCGCCCGAAAATCAGAATGGCGAAATCGACGCCAAGCCCCACCAGGATCGCGCTGAATCCGATGGTCGCCATATTGAGCCGGCCGAAAATAAGGAGGCCAATGGCCAATCCCACCAGGCAGGAGAGCAGCAAAGCGAAGCCCATCCCGAGGAGCGGCAGCCACCGTTGGAAACCCACAAAAAAGATCGCTCCCACCAGCACAATTGAGCCGAGGAGCGTGGCCACGATATCGTAACGCATGCTTAACGAGATGTCGGACACGTAGGCCGAGCGGCCGGTCACCATCACTTGAAGCGGTCCGCCGTCCCAGCCCTCCAGCGGTTGCGCGCGAAATTGATTTACCTCACGCATCAATCGCTGGGAATCGAACGCGCTCGGAGAACGCTGGTTCGTCACAACGAGAAAGACGCGCATGGTCCGATCGGGCGAGGTGAGTGGTTGATCTTCCTGAATGGCGTTTCCTTCGGCGAACGGTTTCATGGCTGGCCCGATCAATCCAAGCGGATCGAACTCCAACTCGAACTGGGGTCGCGGTGAGCCCGCTTCGATTTGCTCGTGCAGACGATGCAGCCGTTCGCGCATCTTATCCGGTTGTAATACCTCGAGCGTGCGATCGAACGCCGGCGGATCCAGATTCAAAAGGAGAGGCAATGCGATCGCCTGGAGGTCGTGCACGCCTTCCGGCGTTTCCATGGGAGATCCGGAGAGAACACGTTCGCACCACGGTTGCCGGCGCAGGATGTTCGCGAAGGTGGGAGCGAATTCCTCCAGCTTGTCGGCGTCCTGCGGTTGACTGAGGAGCGCGAAGGTCAGTTCGCGGATTTGCTCGAAATCTCTATTATAAATCTTCAGTCCCTCCACCGAGCTGAATTTGCCCGGCAACAGATTGATGATGTCGCTGTCCAGCGCCATGCGCGTGACGAGAATGGTGACACACGCGGCGATGAGCGCGATGACCCCGGCCCAGACGAGGCGGCGGCGTTCGGTTAAAAGCCGGGCGATGAAATCACTGATCCGCATAGATATCCAGAAGCAACGAGACGCGACCGTCGTCGTTTAGGCGCCGCCGGTCAAAATCGGAAAATGAAAGTCTCCTTTCCGGAGACGTGACGCACGGACCTTTCGTTGCGCGCTTGGCGGAGTTCATCCCGCAATCCGAGCCACCCGCGCAGCCGTGCCGGAGCGGCGGTCACCGGGCCGGACCAACCGGGCCGGGCCAACCCACCTTTGACTTGGGCAAAGGTGGAGTCCTGCCGCAAGGTCAGAAGAGTGACTCCCGGGCCTTTCGAAAAGGTGAGCTCGAACTCGCCCGTTTTGGAAAAACGAACCAGCACCTCACCGATAAGAGTCGTTTTCGCCGTCCGATAAAGAAGCTGTCCGTTCCGTGCCTCCCAATCGCGCGCTGGTTCCATGAATTGGTGATGCGGAAGCAGGGCGCAGCCGATGGCCCCGAAAAGGATAAAGCCGGAGCAAAGCAACGCGAGTAGGAGAGGAGAGTGAAACCTTGTCACGATGCGAAAGCAAGGCCGGGCCGATGGCGGGGACGGATATGGGGCGGTGCTCATGCGCCGACCACGGTAGCAAGGGCGCAACAACGTGCCAGTCCCGAGCGTGGGTGTTTAGTAGGCACGCCCAGAGACGTCCGAGCCGGTGTCGGGAAAATCCCGTTTTGAGCGCAGTTCATTATAAAGAGAGGCGGGCAATTGGATGAGCAGGGGACGGTATGCCGGATCGAGCCATTTAATGAGATCGAGGAGCGCCTTTTCGGGCATGGCCGTGCAGCCGACCGTGACCGTCGCCGGGTCTTTCCAAACGTGCAGGAAAATACAGGAACCGGCTCCCGCTTTGGGCGGCACGTTATGTTTGACCACGATCCCCCATTTGTAGCGATCGTCGCCCAGGATCATTTTCTCCGCACTGTGCCAATCCGGGGTCTGGGTTCTTGAGGTGTCCACCAATTGATTGTAAAAATGAGAGTGGGGATCATCGACTCCTACGATGTGATGGGAGAGCGCGAGGTAACGCATTTTCGTGGCGGGCGCTTGGGCGGCGTAGCCGAAAGCCGGGCCGAGAGCGAACACGCCAGCCGGCGCCTTGTGATCACCCTCCACTTTCTGTGGCCCTGGTAGCGCTGGCTGCGGCAGAACGCCGCGGCCCCAGGCCAGTCCGTTTTCGCCAACCAGCACGGGAACCGCTAGACCGCGGCGGCGCCATGGCCCTCCTTTGGCTCGCGCAAACGCGAAAAGCTGGCCGCTGGTGGCGGACCAGGAATCGGTTGTGACCACCAGACATTGGCGGCAGTGGAGTGGCACGGCATTTCGTTCGGTGGCTGCAGAAGCAACGCAGGCGGCGAGAATACAGAATAATACGAGCAACCGCATGAAGGCAAAATGAAGCGTCCGCCAAAGAGTAAAGGCGGCAGCTCGAAGAACAAGCACGCTCCTCTCCGCGCCTCTCCCTGAATTTGTGCTAATCTGTGGCCATCTGTCGCCCAGATTGCGGGAAAGGCGGCAGTTCCGTTACGTCGACCCATGAAATTAATCGATCGCGCCGTCAGCCGAGAACTTCTCGTCAACGTCTTCTTCGCGATCTTCGTGCTCAGCCTCGTCCTGGTCGTCGGCAACATCCTGCGAAAGCTTTTGCCGCTCCTCGTGAACCATGATGTGCCGGTGGAATATCTCGTCACGTTCATTGCCTACATTCTGCCTTTCTCCCTGATCTTTACGATTCCCTGGGGTTTGTTAACGGCCATCTTGCTCGTGTTCGGCCGCCTTTCGGCGGATAACGAACTGATTGCTCTGCGCGCCAATGGCGTCAGCATTTCGCGGATCTGCATCCCGCTGGCCGCCGTCGCGCTTCTCTGCACGGCCGCGTGTTTCTGGCTCAATGTGTCGGTGGCCCCCGCCGCGCAGGAGAAATTGCGCAGCACGATTTATGACCTGGCCACGCGTAACCCAATGGCGCTCTTCGATAGCGACCAGGTGATCGATCAATTTCCCGGTCGCAAAATCTATGTCGGCAAAAAAGAGGGGAACAAGCTGGAGAACATTATTGTGTTCGAGATGAATGACGACTCCATTCCTATTCGGGTGACTTACGCCCATACCGGCATGCTCGAGGCTGATCTCGCGAACAAGCGCATCCTCATGCATCTTTACCAGGCCCGTTACCAGCAACGCGATGAGAAGGCCCCTCTTGATCTGCGCAAGATCCGGGACGGCATCAACATGGCGGAGGGGACATTGCCCATCAGCCTGGAGGAACTTTACGAGAAGGAAAAGAAGCGACCGAGCCGGTCTGCGCTCTCCATCCAGCAATTGCTCGACCAGCTCAAAAGTGAGAGCAGCCGCGAACGCAGCGCCAGCCGGACGGAGATCAATAAACGCTTTTCCTTTCCGTT
>JBBRDU010000156.1:0-4866 GCA_038203615.1 Chthoniobacterales bacterium | reverse complement strand
GCATCTTCTTTTTCATGCCGGAATGATTTTTCTGGCGGCGGGTGATTCTGTTCGGGGAAAAGAACTTCTCGCCGAAGCGGCCCGCATTAATCCACGGCACAACTCCTTTCATGTGCATCGGTAACGGAAACCGAATTACACGATGGATTTATTTCGCGGCCGCATTCTTATGGATTCTGCCGACCAGCGTGGAAGCCCACCCGGTCGCCCAGGGAGGATTGATAGTCACGATTTCGCCGAGCCGGCTCACGCTCCGCGTTACGGTGACGCTAGAGGAAGTGCTCGTTGCTGCTGCCTACGAGCGAGAATCTGGACGGTCCAAAGCCGCGGCTACTGCCGCCGAAGGCCACGGCTCCTATTTGCTCAAACATCTGCGCGTTTTCGGGAATGGCCGGCGCCTCAAGGCGAGCGATTCGCCGCGGCGGATCGAAGCCGAGGCGGGCCATGTGCCATCCAAATGCGTTTATGAAATTGTTTATGGATTGGAGAAACCGATCTCGAGCTTCCGCATCGAAGAAGATGTCCTCAACGAATTCGAGTTCGCACCGGGAAACCGCTGGGAAGCCAGTTACGTTGTCCAGATCAATGAGGAGGGACGCGCGATGCGCGAAGGGCTGCTTCTCACCAGCCGGCAACCTCTCGTCTTTTCACACGAGAACGAGTCCGGCCCAGCGACCGCGAAGCCGCGACTGGATCGCTGGCAGGTTTTCCGCGATTATTTTCGGCACGGGCTCCTCCACATTCTTACGGGATACGACCATTTACTCTTCGTTACCGCGCTGGTCCTGAGTGTCCGCAGTCTTTGGGAACTGGCGAAAGTCATCACTGCCTTCACTCTCGCGCACTCGATCACGCTCGCCCTTTCCGCGCTCGATCTTTTCCGGCTGCCCTCCTTCGTCGTCGAACCGATGATCGCCGCCAGCATCATTTTCGTCTCGGTTCAAAATGCTTTTTGGCCAGATCGAACGCGCGGATGGACCCGGCTGGCGGTCGCTTTCTTCTTCGGCTTGTTTCACGGACTCGGCTTTGCCGGCGGGCTGCTGGAAGCGATGCAAGGAATGGCGTCGAATGCGCTCTTTCTGGCGATCGTGGGATTTAGCGTGGGGGTTGAGGTCGGTCACCAAATCGTGGTGCTCCCGACATTTTGCGCGTTGAAATTCGCCCGCGGCTGGCGGCGAAGCAGACCGGAGCGGGAGGAACGCGCGCTCCTCGTGACGCGATGGGGATCGGGCGCGATTTCGATCGCGGGAATGATTTATCTCGGTGCTGCCTTGCGGTGGTGGTGAGTCCGCTGTCGATTTAGGAATGAGAGACTCCAAGACAGCGCTGGTGACCGGCGCGAACAAAGGGATCGGCTTCGAGGTCGCGCGGCAGCTGGCGCGCCAGGGGTTTCGCGTTTTTCTGGGGGCGCGGAATGCGGGGGCCGGTCGCGAGGCGACTGAGAAACTCAAGAGCGAAGGCGACGTCATCCTTCTTGAGCTCGACATCTCAAAAGAGAAAAGCATCCAGGCCGCGGCCGGGGAATTCGCGAAGCAAAGCGAGCGCCTCGATGTCCTGGTCAACAACGCGGGCATTCTTCTCGATGAAGACAAATCCGCGCTCACCATGACGGCGGATATTTTCGAAAAGACGCTCCGAACCAATACGCTCGGCCCGTGGCTGGTCGCGCAGGCTTTCCAGCCGTTTCTCCAGAAAAGCGGCGCGCCGCGCATCGTGAACGTCTCGAGCGGCGGTGGCCAGCTCGAGGATGGCGCGGATGGCTGGGCGCCGGGCTATTGCGTTTCGAAGACCGCGTTGAACGGCGTCACGCTGCAGCTCGCCGCGGCCCTTCCGAAGTGCGCGGTGAACAGCGTCTGCCCCGGCTGGGTGCGGACTGAGATGGGCGGCGAAAATGCCGCCCGTTCCGTCGGCGAAGGCGCTGCCACTATCGTCTGGCTGGCGACCGACGCCCCTCAGGATCTCACCGGCAAGTTCGTGAAGGATCGCAAGGTCATCCCCTGGTAACTCCTTAAATGGAGGGACGACCTCCGTGTCGTCCCATTAATTGTGGGACGGGGCAGAGCCCATCCCTCCATTTATAAGCATCCCTAATCCGCGGAGAGCACGAAGCGGTTGCCTTCGCTATCCTTAAACATCGCGTATTTGCCCCAGGGCTGTTTTTGCGGCGGCCCCTCGAACTCCACCCCTCGTCCTTTCAGTTCCTCGTAAGTCTTGTCGATATCGTCGCAGGCGTACGACATCGGCATCATCGATCCGATCCGTTTCTCCTCGCCTTCTGGCGTAAACAACACCACGCGGGTTTCGGCCTTCGGCACCCGCAGCTCGATCCAGCGTTGTTTTTCGTCGAACGGCTGGTCCGTGATGATGGTAAACCCGAGCTTCTCCGTGTAAAAATCCAGGGCCCGGTTTTGATCGGCCACCGGAATACTGACGAACTTGATTTGTTTGATCATGGTGGTTCGACGCTAAATCCCTGCCCGCTCCACCGTCCAGTTCCCATCGCACCGCGAGTGCAGAAACCACTGTCCGTCTATCGGTATAGCAGAATGAACGCGCTTCCACATTCCTTCTCCATCCCTCATCCTTCCTCGTTTCAAGATGCCGCGCTTCCGTGAAACCGTTCCGATAGACGACTACGTCCTCGACGTCCTCATGCGCGACATCGTCGGGCACGATCGACAGCCGGCCGCGTATCTGGTTTACCTCCATCTCTACGGCCAGGCCGCGCGCGCGAAATGGAAACCGGTGACCGCCAGTTTGCGCGGACTCGCCGAGACGACCGGCCTTTCGAAGAGCACGGTCCAGACCGCACTCGAACGATTACGCCGCCGCAAATTAATTGAGACGACGAGATCTCACTCGACCGCGACTCCGGCCCACCGCGTTCTTAGGCACTGGAGAAAATAAGGCGCGCCCCCTCCCTGATCATTTACACGAC
This sequence comes from Chthoniobacterales bacterium, assembly GCA_038203615.1. Classification (GTDB taxonomy): domain Bacteria; phylum Verrucomicrobiota; class Verrucomicrobiia; order Chthoniobacterales; family UBA10450; genus JBBRDU01. The sequence goes on along the minus strand of JBBRDU010000156.1, from coordinate 1,928 downwards.
GCGGTTATTGGCGTTAGCCTCAACCGCGTGACTGCTCTTGCTGAACCCGAGGATGGCGTGCCGTTGACTGCGGAAGAACACAAACCCGACTTCCTCGGGCATCCGCGCGGGCTTTGGTATCTCGCCTTCACCGAGGCATGGGAACGCTTTTCCTACTACGGGATGCAGGCGCTGCTTGTCCTCTACATGGTCAAGTATCTCCTTCTGCCCGGGCACATCGAGCACGTCGCGGCCTTCGCCAGTTTCCGCCGCCTCTACGGTGGCCTCAGTGGCCAGGCGCTCGCTTCCGCCATCTTCGGCACCTATACGGCCGCGGTTTATTTGACGCCGATCTTCGGCGGCTTCCTCGCCGATCGCCTCCTCGGGCGGCGCCGGACCGTTCTGCTCGGCGCGCTCACCATGGCGGCTGGCCATTTCCTGATGGCGTTCGAGCCCGCGTTTCTTTTCGCGCTCCTCTGCCTGGTCATCGGAGTCGGAATGTTCAAGGGCAACATCGCCAGCCAGGTCGGCTCGCTTTACAAGGCGGAAGACCTCCGCCGCGCCGATGCGTTTCAGATTTTCTATCTCGGAATAAATGCCGGCGTAATCCTTTCGCCGCTGATTGTTGGAACGCTGGGGGAAGTTTACGGCTGGCATTACGGATTCGCCGCAGCCGGCGTGGGCATGCTCCTCGCCATCGCCATCTATCTCTTTGGCCAGAAATATTTACGCACCAGCGACAACGACCCGCGCATTGCCGCCGCCGCCGCTTCTGCCAGTCCGGCTCGGACCGCCCTGCCAAAGGCCAAACTGACCGGGCGCGACTGGCGCGCCGTCATCTCGCTCATCATCCTCATCCCCGTCCTCGCCGTCGCGATCGTGCCGAACAACCAGATTTTTAACGCCTACCTTGTTTGGGGCGACCAGCAGTTTGATCTCGTCTTCCTGGGCAAAAAATTGCCCACCACCTGGCTCGTCACGCTCGACGCCGTCGTGAGTGTCAGCTTTCTGGCGATCGTCGCGTTATTCTATCGCTGGTACGGCAAGCGCCATCGCGAACCCGACGAGATCACGAAGATCATCATCGGCTCAGCCTTTTCCATCGCCGGCGCTCTCTGCCTCGTCACTGCTGCCGCCACCCAGGGCGCCGGACAAAAGATCGGGCTCTTCTGGCCGGTCGCGTTCCATTTTCTCAATAGCATCGCGTTCGCCCATCTGTTGCCCGTGAGTCTCGCCCTTTTCGCCCGGCTCGCTCCGAAAGCGATCAACGCCACTGTCATTGGCCTCTATTATCTCGCCTTCTTCTTCGCCAACACCCTCGTCGGCTGGATCGGTGGCTTCTACGAGACCATGCCCACCACTACCTTCTGGCTCATCCACGCCGGCTGCGCCCTCGGTTCTGGTCTCTGCTTCATTGCTTTCAAATTCATCGCCGGCCAACATTTGCAGGCTCAGGAATAATCTCGGAGCCGCCAGGCGGTTCAACGCTCTTCGATTCGTTGTAACCGGCGTGTGCTTTGATCTGTTTAACGAGGGCGCGGCAGCGCGCTTCGATCCCGGCCCAACGGCGGGGAAAACGGGCGCAACGGGAGCGCCGCGATCTCGTCGTTTTCTTTTCCGCGCACGACCCAATAATGCACGTCCTCTTCGCGGACGGTGAGCGGCTCGGTCGCGACGAGCGGTTCGTGCGGATCATATTTGATCTTCTTTTTGTGCGAAGGCGAACTGCCTGGGCGGGGCTTCGTCGGACGTGAGTCCGCAGGGACCGCGGTGCTCGTTCGCTTTTTCCGGCGCACGATGCGCCGAAGTGTCGGCATCCGAGCGCACGTCGGGAAGACACTCAAACGCGTACGCGTCTAAACAGGTGGAGTTAGTCCTGCGTTCAGCACCCCGCCGGCTCGCCTAATTTTTCTTGCGCGTCCGGCACGTGGTCGGCTTAAGTAACGGAA
>JBBRDU010000155.1:0-4871 GCA_038203615.1 Chthoniobacterales bacterium | reverse complement strand
GACGATCATCACTCTCGATAGCAGAAGACGGGCCGCTCACTGGAAACGTTACCAGTGACGAACGGTGCCGGCCCGGCGGTCACGCAATCCGCAGCGATGAGCAGTTTGGAAAGTGGGTTCGTGACTCGCAACTTGCGAGAGACGACATTACCCATGACGGATCGTTCCGCCGCGATGTGGGCCGCTGCGTTCCCCGATCAATTTGATGAAGCGCGCTCCGCCGGCAATGCTCGGACGGTGTCTTCCAGGCGCGTCCCACGGCCGCCCAGCGGTCGGCCCCGTCATTTCCCCTTCGCCTTCAGCCCGCGCGGTGGGTTTTAACCAACCCGATTCCCATGTCGATCAGTTTAGTTGCTTGCTGGTCACCTGCAGCGGCAGCGCGATCCAACACTTGGCCAACGGTCTCATCTGCTGTTGCACCATGCCTAATGCCGATCGTGTGGAGCTCCGCAAGTATCCAAGACTCGAATTCAGCTTCGTCGTCGGCAATGTCCATTGCGGCCGATAACTCTCTTACGGAGATGTCGGGGATGTCAGGAAGTAGCTTGCTGACGACAAAGACGATCACCTTGAACTGATCATCGCCAGAAACCCCGTCGAAACATTTTGCCAGTTTGTTTATCATGTGATCAGACGGGAATTCGTTCACGCGCCCTGCGGCCAGCCCTTTCATTGCGATCCGGAGAGCATTCTCAATTCGTTGGGTTCGATCTTGCAAATTGGTCAAAGGAAGGCTCCCTACCAGATCATTTCGATTTACTCTTCAGCCCGATCTCGACCAGCCGCCGGATGGCTTCGGAGCGATTGATACCGTTCTTGTCAGCCCAGCCATCAACATCGCCAATCAAAGCCGTCGGCATGCGCGTGCTGACAAGCGGGTCCTTGCCCGTCGCCGGCCTACCGCGCCTTTTAGGTGTGACCTTTTTTGTTGACGTTCCCACTTAACTGTCATACCTTTTTTCAGCTTGAAAAACAAGCGGCCCGCCACGGTGCTTGACACACCACGACGGGCCTAACCCGAGCTGAAAGACTGAGAATCCCATGACCCAGGCTGACAGCGTGCATAGCACGCCACCCATAAACACGTCTGCACTGCCGCCGATTGATCCCCCGCCAACGCCGCCTGCGGAGCCGCAGGAGCCTGCACTGTACATCCGGACCCCCGTCACCCCGGAGGAAGCGTTTCAAGCCATATGGCGACTCCGCAAGGAGGCCCGGGACGAGATAGAAAGGCTCCTGACCTTTTTAGACGAGAGCGACGACCACATGGAGCGGGAGCCGGATGGGGACGAACTCGACGCGTCGTATCCGGAAGGCGGTACCCGGCTGCTCGGCCACCCGGAAGAGGACGCGGAGGATGCCGGGGACGCGCACGAGCCCTCGCTGGGCGCTGTCGAGGATCACCCGAACGGATATTTCGACTCCTCTGATTTTTCAGGTCACGGCAAGAGCCAGGCGCACTGGGCATCAGGTAGCTGTGACGACCGGGAAGAGGAAGAGGACGACGACGATATCGAGACCGAGCCTAGTCTAGGTTGGACAGCCAGCGGCGTGATCCAAAACACCGGTGTGTCCGAATGTGATGTCGAAGGTGACGAGCACGACGGCGGCGAGCCCGATGAAAATATAGAGCCATCATTGGGCTGGCCGGAGCGCGATTCGCAACAGGTATGGCCGGCCGCGGGCGGTGACTATTTACACCACGACATGGGGGAGCTCTCGTGATGCCGATGCTCGATCTGGAATGCGATATTTGCGATCTGGCCGACATGGCGAACGTTGTCGAAATTCTCGTCGACAAAGTCGATCACGAAACCATGGCGTTCGCCGGCGCGGGCATCTCGGCGAAGGCGGCGGCCGAGGCCACGGCTCACTGGCGGGAGACGGCATTGTTCGCCGTCCGCCACCTTCAGGGCATGGCGATCACGCTGAAGAAAAATTACTACGAGGGGCAGAAAAGCTGATCGCCCGCCGGTGCAGCCGCCGCTGGGTCAGCCCAGCGGCGGCTTTTTCGTGCTCGCACGAGTTCCCAGTGCCTGTACTGCCAGCCGCAATCCCAACGCATGCAGGAAGCTCACAACCATGCTCAATCTGGGGGTGCGAGGCACGGTGAAAGCATGATAGAGGGTTGCTCGGGTCAAGCCGGCTTTGTTTGCAAACTGTTGGACGTTTTCTTGTGCCCTCAGAATATCGGCAAGAGCCTTTACGATCGCGTTTATGTCAGCAGTTTTGAAAGGGCCCGCAAGATACGTCAAGGTCGCTGTGGGTTTGGAACGAAGCTCGGGGTGCGCGACGATTTTCCCGGACGCGGTGGGATTCGGCGCGCTCATCGGCGGCAGACGCTCTAATTTAACAACAAGCTGGAAACCGAGAGCGCCCAGCACATTTAACGCAGTATCAAGTCGCGGTTCTGTTTTGCCTTTGAAGGCGCGATATAGGGTGACCCGGCTGATTCCGGCGGCCTCCGCCAGCCTTAAAATGTTGGAGGAGCTACGCACAGCATTATTGATCGCACCGCAGATTATGAGGGCGTCAGCCGTTTTGAAGGCTGCGTTGAGCGAGATTTCCATCGAACGCATGTACGTGTTGCACTCTTTCGTGTTCGACTTAATAAAAAGCCCCGGACGATGCCGGGGCTTTTCAGATCACCAACCAGTCCGAAGATCAGTACCTCGCGACCACCGGGCCACCGAAGTGGTACTGCACCCTGGCCGTCACGAGATCGACGTCCTGACGGATGCGATCGGTTGCCGAGAAGGTACCGGCCGGCACACCGAAATTGCCAACGCCATAGGCGGTGACGTCCTTGGTGCCCATGAACATGTGGTCGTATTCGAACGCGACCGACCAGTTCGGCGAGAAGCCATACTCGATGCCTACTCCGACCACGGCACCCCAGCGGGTTTCCTTGGCAGTGTCGATAAGGAGGCCAGTCGGGATATCGATCGTGGAATACTTGTCGGATGTCACCGCGGCGCCGCCCTTGACGTAAAGAAGGGCGTTATTCATGGCGTAGCCAACCTGCCCCGTAAACAAACCGAATGCATCGATCTTGGTCCGGTCACTGACCGTGGGGAAGCTCAGGTTGACATTCGAGCCCTTGAAATCCGCCCAGTTGCCCTGCGCTTCCACACCGAACACCCAGGCAGCGCTCTGCCAGCGGTAACCAACCTGACCGCCGAAAGTGCCGCCGCTGGCGTCATGGCATCCTTCACGAAGTGCCGGGTTCTGCGGCCCCAATACTACGTCATTGGTTTCGTCCCAACACTTGCGGCTCGATCCCCAACCGCCGTTGAGGCCGACGTAGAAACCGGACCAGTCATACAATAACACCGGGGCGACCATCGGGGCTTTGGCGTAGCGTGGCGCCATGTCCGCGGCCGAGGCTGCGACGGCGCTGACGGCAAGAATGGATGCTGCGAGTACGAGTTTTTTCATTGAAGTCTCCGGTGAAGCCCCATTTGAGCTAAATCTCGGAAAACACTATCGCGATTCCGCCGCCAAGCATGTTTCTAATTGGCAACAGTTGGCTGAATTCTTGAGGCCGCTTCGGTTGGCGGAACTTGGCCGAATTAGGTCACTCGCGGAATCAGACAAAGTGCCGGTATGTCAGCCACCCGACCGCAGCGATTGAAACGGTCCAAACCGCGGCGATCACTATCGCCGCGGTCAGGCTCACGGGCCGCTCCTGAGCCGCGTCAGCCAAAGCCCGATGCTCCGCCATGATCGACGGCGGGATCATTCGCACGACTAAAGCTATTCCCAGAGGGACGATAATCAGATCGTCCAGGTAGCCAAGCACTGGGATGAAATCCGGGATCAGGTCGATCGGCGAAAGCGCATAGGCTGCCACGCCAATAGCAACCGCCTTCGCATACCAGGGGACACGCGGATCGCGCGCCGCCAGATACAGCGCGTGAGCGTCACGCTTTATGAGGCGTGCCCATTGCTTCCATTTGTCCATTGCGTGTAAGGCCGCCTCAGTTGGCGGCCTCTTTTGTGCGAGCGATACTTCAAAGGCGCGCCAGTTTACCCTCTCTCAGGTTCCAGCTTGCCTTGGCGGGGGCGTTAATCAAAAATGGATGCTTATTGCGTGAGGAATTTTGATTTGACCAAAGCAATCGAACATATTGTCGCCGGCTATATGACCCTGAAGAACCGGACGGCTCTGGAAGAGATACGGAACCATCGACGGAAGCTATTAAATGAGACTCGCCTACTGAGTGGTGGCCCCTTGAGGTTTGATCGCATTGCTGCCGAGATCCAAGAAGAAATTGAGCTGGTTGATACGGCCCTGGAAAAGCTGGCAGCGCGCCCAGGGCCAAACTAGACCTCACCGTTCACTCGTCCCGCTTCAGCTTACCCCACGACTTATCGGCCCTCGTCAGATCGGCGCGTGGATATCGCAAACACGGTGTTGGTATGATCAACTTCGGGCGTCGATGCATAGAACGGCACGACCTGAGCGCGCCATTTGCCGAAATGCTCGGTGGCCCGAAAAGCCGTGTGGTCCTCAACGCTCCGCCACTTTGCGAGCAGCCAATATCTGTTGGGCCTTTCGATTGAGCGATGGAGTTCGCAGCTGATCGGCCCTCCCTTGAGCGTGACAGCCTTCGCTATCGCGGCCTCATACTCTTTTTCAACACCTGGTTTGAGGTCGACCTGCACCACTTCAGTGATCATCAATCACTCATCCCGCTTTAGCTTTTCCGCGCCATCGTACCGTCGACGTGGCATGGCGCCATCAAAGCGCGCCGCGGGCCGCTTCGCAATCGCCCAACGGGCAGGGGGCGGAACGGCCTGGAGCCGCCGGCGGTCGTGTGGTGAGCGTGGGGGCTGGCGAGTGATGGGCCAGCCGGTTCTCTGGATGG
>JBBRDU010000154.1:0-4891 GCA_038203615.1 Chthoniobacterales bacterium | reverse complement strand
TTCGGGGTGCTGGAACTGATCATGACCGCGCCGATGGTGGTCACCAACTGGATCAACTTGCAGTACTATGCTTCGGTGGTCGACAACAAGCGGTACGGCAGCGGCAACAAGGTCCTGCACAACGTGGTCGGCGGAAACTTGGGCGTGTTCGAAGGCAACGGCGGCGACCTGCGCATCGGCCTGCCGCTGCAATCGCTGCACGACGGTGAGAAGTGGCTGCACACACCGCAGCGGCTGAGCGTGTTCATCCAGGCCCCGCAAGACGCCATCGAGACCGTCATCGCCCAGCACGAGGTGGTGCGTCACTTGGTGGACCACGAGTGGCTGACCTTGTTTCGCCTGGGTGACGAAGGCGGCGTCTGGCGCTACACCGGCGCGCAATGCTGGGAGGCACAAACGCCGGACTGAAGTCCGAGTGGTCCTGGAAGGAAAAAGAAAGGAACAGGAACGCTTCAAAACCCCCTGCGACTTGATCCATCACAGCCATAAAGTCTAGTCGATCGCACGCGTACCACATGAGCCGATCAGAAAACAAAGCGAAGCAACGGCGGCGGGAAGCAATGCTTACTGCCCTCGCGGATCAACTTTCCAGCCCTGAAACCCCGGAAGTAAAGCAACACTTCGACCGTCTGATCAAGTTGGGCATCGCGGATTCAGAGGTCCACGAATTGATGGCTACTGTCTTGGCGTTCTATTTGTGGCACACGATGCGCAAGGACGCTTTCACTTACGACGACTATCTCGTAGAACTCTCCAAACTACCGGAAATCGACTGGATGGACGACGATGACACGAGCGACACCCCACGCACCTAGCCATACGCTGCACCTGACGAATTCGGCGGAGTGTCAATTCTCCGCGGTTTTGAGTTGCATCCCGCCTCAGCCGCAGGTGAGCGGGGGTCCAGGTGTTTCTGCGCGCACCCTGTAAATGAAAGCGATTGACGGGTATTTCCTCATCAAGCCCGACGATCTCACGTGGAGACCGTCGAACATGATGCGGATTCCGAACGCCGACTTCCTTGAACGCAGTGGAAGCCAGATTCTCGGGGCTAGATTCTGGCGATTGCCGCCGCACAGCGCCAACACACTCCACAAGCATGTCAGAGCCGAAGAGTTCTATTTTGTCGTCGAGGGAGTCGGGCGGATTCGCGTCGGCGACGAGACGCTCACCGTGCCAGAGCACGGTGGCATTCTCGTCGGACCCCAACTCTTGCGCCAAGTTTTCAATGACACTGCGGCGGAAGTCCTTTGGTTGATTGTTGGCGCCCCCGAAGCTGAACTCGAACCGCACGAAGCTTCCGACAAGAGTTTGTTTTACCCGGTTGACCCCAAGCAATTGCCCAAAGAACTTGCCGGACGTAAGTGGCCACCGAATGAACAGAACGCCTAGACGCTGCATCTGACGGATTCGGTGGAATGTCATCGCATTCGCTTCCGTGATGACATCCCGCCTCATCCGCAAGTGAGCTTGCAGCGTTAGGCCCATGTCCATTCAATTCCGCCAAGTGCGCGCTGAGGACGGCCCTGCGTTGCTAACGGTGCGCGCGGCCACCCGCGAGAACCCCTTCAACTTGGAAACCCTCGCTGCTGCCGGCATCAACGCGGAGTCGCTCGCTGATGGCATCCGCGCCGGCACGTTGGCTGGCTGGTTGGCTGAGACCGCGCCCGCCGGTGAGGTTGTCGGTTTCTGCCTGACGAACCTGCGCGAAGCCGAATTGTGGGTTCTCGCTGTGCTGCCCGACTTCGAGCGGCGGGGCAGCGGGCGCGAGTTACTCGCCCGCACCGAGGCGTTGCTCTGGACGGCGGGTCATGCAACTGCGTGGCTCTGGACATCCACCGACCGTCGTACGCGTGCCTACGGCTTCTATGTGGCCGCAGGCTGGCATGAGGAGGCTGAGCGCGAAGATCGGCTCTACCTGCGCAAGGCCCGGCCTAACAAAGCACGGGAGCCAATTGACCGATGAGGGTCGATTCTAAGTTTGTCAGTCTCCCCGATTAGCTTCAATGGTCCGGCGGTTCACGTGACGTTAGTTTTCCGACTTTACAATTTGCCCGCGGATCGCTGACTTTGAGACGTGAACGGAGAGTGCGCATGACGGCCTCAGAAATCCTGAAGGAGATAAAGCCGCTGGGGACCGACGGCTACAAGCGGGTGATGTTCAACCACGGTGTCAGGGAACCCTGCTTTGGCGTGAAAATAAGCGATCTGCAAGAGATCGTGAAGCGCATCAGGAAGGATTACCAACTCGCGCTCGATCTCTACGAGACGGGGAATTACGACGCGATGTATCTGGCTGGGTTGATCGCCGACGACGCGCAGATGACGAAGCAGGATCTGCAACGTTGGGTGGCTGGCGCCTATTGCAGCCCGCTTTGCGGCTCGACGGTGGCGTGGGTGGCGGCGGGCAGCCCGTACGGTTGGGAGATGGCGCAGAAATGGATCGAGGCGAAGTCGCCTCTGATGGCCGCGGCCGGTTGGGCGACGCTGAGCAGCCTGGTGTCCATCAAGAAAGACACGGACCTCGATCTCGCGGCATTGAAGCGGCTGCTTGAGCGCGTGCAGAAATCCATTCACCAGGCCGACAGTGTCGTGCGCCGGCAGATGAACCATTTTGTCATCGCACTCGGCTCCTACGTGCAACCGCTGACCGAGACGGCCATCGAGACTGGGGAGAAGATCGGCGTGGTCACCGTGGATGTGGGCAAGACCGCATGCGAGGTGCCGTTTGCCCCGGATTACATTCGCAAAGTTCAGAAACGCGGGACCATCGGGAAGAAGCGCAAGACGGCGAAATGCTGAGCGCGGGGTGAACTTCAGGCCCAATCGATGGGCGACCCGGTGCGTTAGGACTTTACTTTCCATCTGACTGGCGGCTCACTTTAAAGGCTCCGGCAGCGCGAATGGTTGGTCCACCCCTCCTGTCTGAAAGACGATCATGATCCGAGTCAGCGTTCTCTACCCGCAAAGTGATGGGGCTCGTTTCGATTGGGCGTATTACACGGACCGTCACATTCCGCTGCTCGTGGAGAAGCTCGGCGACGCGATGAAGGGAATCTCCATTGAGCAAGGTTTGGCGGGAGGAGCTCCCGGTTCGGCGCCCACCTATGTGGCGATAGCGCAGCTTCATTTCGAATCCGTGGAGGCCTTCCAAGGCGCCTTCGGGCCGAACGCCCCGGAAATCATGGGCGATGTCGCGAAATACACCTCGATTCAGCCGGTGATCCAAATCAGCGAGGTGAAGATTTCGCGCTAGTCGAGCCGATCGGTTGACCCGCTCGCATGAGTGATGACCCTCGCCTTCCCTCCGCCTCGGACTTCGCTCCGGGGACCGGTTTCTACATCAAGGAATGGGACGTGCCGCTGGTCCAAGTTCCGGATGGAGCGTGGTTCAATTGGTACGGCGGCAAGCCCGCACCTTTCGAAGTAAAATTTCTCCGAGTGGATAACAACAGCCGCGCCGATTCGTTTGAGCAGTGGCTCGAAATTGTCGCGGCGTCGCTCAAGCCTCCCGCATGACCGACTCCGCCACGAGCGTAGAACAAGCGATGGGTGAAGTGGAGCGTCTGGCCCGGGAGCATCTTCGCCTGGTGGCGGACGCGGATCTGGACGCGGCCGAGGCGAACGTCACGCCGGACTACTTCAATCACCGATCCGCCGACGAGCCAATGGATACGCGGCAGCGCGGTCCCGAGGCCGTGAAGGCGACGATTCGCTGGCTCCATCGGGCCTTTGCGGAAATGCGTTTTGAAGTCCATGACGTGGTCGTCCGCGGAAATCTTGCCGCCCTCTCCGTCACCTTGCATGCGCGCCAACACGGCCCGTTTGTCGTGCACGATTCTCCGGACGGCAAAGTCACGGACGTGTTTCCCCCGACCGGGCGAACTTTCGCGGCACGTCAGATTCACTGGATCACGATCACAGGCGATCGCGTATCCGAGCACGACGCGGTGCGGGACGACCTCGGCATGGCGAAACAACTGGGCTGGATTCCGCCCAAGCCGCTCTACATCGCGCGCATGCTTTGGGCGCGGAGGAAAGAACGCCGCGGTCAAAAGTGAGGTAGTTTCGTCGTGCCAATTCCGGGAGGTCAGGCGCAAGATGATCGGATGACCGAAGTCAAAGCCCGATCGTGGAAGAAGGTGGCGTTCTTCTATGGAATGACGCTTCTCTTCTCGGGCGTCTTCGAGGCGCTCGACCTTCGCGCACCCGGAAATATCACGCTGATTACGGGCATGATGTGGTGCCCGGCTTTGTCGGCGGTGCTCACGCAATGGGTTTTCGGTGACAGCGTGCGCGAGCTTGGCTGGAGCTGGGGATCCGGTCGCTACCAGATCTGGGCCTATGTGATTCCGCTCTTCTATGCCCTGCCGGTCTACCTGATCGTCTGGTTCACGGGCCTGGGTGGATTCTACGACACGGCATTTGTCGCGCGCGTCAGCAAAGAATTCGGCTTGTCCGGACTGCCGCTAGCCGCCGGATTGATTGGTTATGTCCTGCTTGCCGCCACGGCGGGATTCATTCCAAAAACGGCTCGCGCTCTTGGCGAGGAGATCGGCTGGCGGGGTTTTCTGGTGCCGGAGCTGGCCAAGGTCACAAATTTTGCGGGGGTCGGGTTCATCAGCGGAATCATGTGGGCCGCCTGGCATTTTCCATCGATCATTTTCGGCACCTACAACTCAGGCACCCCCTCTTGGTATGCGCTCACCTGTTTTACCGTCATGGTGGTGGCGGGCAGCTTCATCGCCGCGTGGCTTCGGCTGCGATCGCGCAGCGTCTGGCCGGCGGCCATCCTGCACGGCAGCCACAACATGTTCATCCAGCTCATTCTGACTCCGGTCACCGTCGACACCGGTTGGTCGGCGTACTTGATCGACGAATTTGGCGCCGG
>JBBRDU010000153.1:0-5038 GCA_038203615.1 Chthoniobacterales bacterium | reverse complement strand
AGACGTCAACGTCCGCGCCCGGCGTGCGGTGCCGGAGATTGTAATCGCCGGCGTAAAAAAGGCCACTCGCTTCTTCGTGCCGATAGTTGAGCGGCAATGGGTTGGGATCGAGCGGGCACCAGACGACTTCCGGATCGGGCGCGTTAGGCGGGAGCATGGGGAGATTCACATTATAGAAGAGACCCTGCTGGATCGGCCGGGCCAACAGGTCGGTCAGCACCGGGATGATCCATTGAGTGGCGCGGGGCCAGTCGTAGTCCATGCCCGGCTTTCGATAATGCGAAACCGCCACGCCGGGCCAGCCGTGCAAGACCGCCTCGCGCACGGCGGCTACCGTGCCGGAGTAGTAGACATCCGCGCCCAAATTCCCCCCGTGATTGATCCCGCTGAGGATAAACTTCGCGTCTGGCACAAGGCGGAGAAGTCCCAGGCGAATGCAATCGGCCGGTGTGCCATGGATAGCGAAACGATTTTCTCCCCGCGGTTCAATGCGCACGCCTTCAGTCCAGGTGACGGCGTGGCTGACTCCGGATTGGGGAGTGGCTGGAGCGACCTCGACTAGATCGCCCAGGGTGTGGGCGGCGTCCCGCAACGCCTGGAGCCCAGCCGCGTCAATGCCATCGTCGTTGGTAAGGAGAAGCTTCATCTACTAAGGAAAGGTGGATAGATTTATCGCTACTGTAGTCGCCTCGCTCTGTCGAGGCGCCTCGGCGGACACGGCGACAGGGGCACGGGGACGATGCGTCTGGAAAACACGGTGACAGTTATCAGGCCCTAACCAGGGTGATGTGGATAATTTCGGCCGGCGCGTTGGTGCGGAGCGGGAACCAATTTCCGACGCCGTTCGAGACGATGAGTTTGCTTGGGCCGCGCGTGTAGAGGCCCGACCAGTAGCGAAAGAGGGCCGGGCCGAAGCCGCATCGCTCATTCAACATGAGTTGGCCGCCGTGGGTGTGACCGGAAAGCGTAAGCGGGAGAGAGGCTTCCGCCGCGGCGTCGAACGCGTGCGGATGATGCGCGAGCAAAATCGGGAACGTATCGGAATGCCTCTGCGCGAGAAGTTGCCGGACGGAAAGGGCAATCGCTTCATCGCGGTTCTGGTGCGCCCGCGTCCAGCTGAGGCCGAGCAGCTGAACGGGGAAGCCTCGGACCAGGACCACCGTGGATTCGTCGAGGAGAAACGGAATCCCGGAAGCCTTAACCCGGCGTTCAAACTCGCCGCCGTTTTCGATCAGGTCGTGATTCCCTTCGATCAAATAGAGCCCGGCCCGCGCCTCCATGGCGCGAACCAACTCAATACCCTGATCGAGGTCCTCCAATGCGTCGTTGATCAAGTCGCCGGTGAGAAGGACAAGGTCGGCGCGCATTTCGTTCACCACTTTGACCATCTCACGCAGAACGCGACCGGATGTAAACCGGCCGACATGGATGTCACTTACTTGCGCGATGGTCATCCCGTCCAGGTCGCGCGGTAAATCGGGCATGGGCAAAAGGAAGCGCCGGACACGGAATTGACTGAGCTGTCGCAGGGCGACGGCCGTTAGGCCAAGGGTGAAGAGAGGGGGAGTGGCCGCAACGGCAAAGCCGAGAAACTGGCGCCGACTCCACCCCGTCTGATCTTTCGGGGGGCTTGACTCCAGACGGCGCGGTCGTTTGAAAAAACGAACGACGAATAGAATGAACAGAACTGCCACGGCGAGGGCGAGCAGAAGAGGAAGGAGAAGAGTGTGCCAGATGAAAAGAGCGGTGACCGCGAATTTCGGCAGCCATCGATCCCAGCCAGTATGTGACAAGCGCCCTAAAAACAGCCAGGTGAGAGCCACGACCTGAAGGGTCATGAAAAGGGTAATCGGTATGTGCCATGAGCTGCGGCGTGCCAGGCGGGCCGAAACCGCCCACCAAATGCCGTCCAAGGCGAAGATCAACCCTGTGACGATGAGGATGAAACCCATCGTCCAAGGTAACTTCTCCCGTCCACTTGTCTGGCGGAACCCATCCCGCTCTTTGGTTGAAGCGAAACACCAGGGAGAAGGCGGCAGGATCCTGAACAGCCTCAAACCGCTGGACTAGCAAGAGAAACCGAGGCGAGTTGTCGAAAGGCTGACGCCGGGCTTCCGACGCGACCTCGGGCGGGGCCTGGGTAGCTGTAGGGCGAAATTTATCGAGATTTCCGATTGACGGTCCGGGGGTTGCTCTCTAATGATTAAACTATGAAGCAGTTTACCTTAACCATTGCAATTTTGGGCGCTTTTTGCGCCGTTAGTCTGGCTGGGCCGGAACAGTATTCCGGCAAGGAGATGAAGCAGGTCGCGGCTCCCGCGCCCTGCCCCGAGTGGTATTCCGACCAGGAATGGACCGTCAATGTCTGGGGCGCCTATGCGTTCTCGGGCACGGACAACAACCGCACGACCATTGAAGTAGCGGACGATCAGCGCGTCTTCGGAAGCTACGATCGCTTCCTCGCGGAAGATCACGCGTTCGGCGGCGGCGCCGATGTGAAATACTTCTTCCATCGCTACTTCGGCGTCGGCTTGGAAGGCATGGCTCTTTGGGGCAAGAGCAGACACGGAGTGTTTGATCACGCACCGAACAACGCGAATGAAGAGTTCTACGCCACTGACGATCACACGGTGGGCGCCGCCCTCGGCACGTTCACCCTGCGTTATCCTTTCCATTGCTCGCGTTTCTCGCCCTACGTCTGGGGCGGTGCTGGCGGCTACTTCGGTGGCAGCAACGATCGTCCCGCCGGCAACGGCAACACCGGTCGTTTTATGGACAACCAAAATGAAAGCCGTTTCGGTGGTCAGGTTGGCGGCGGCTTGGAAGTTCGCATCACCCGTCACATCGGCATCACGGGCGACTTCAGCTGGAATATTCTGGAAGGCACCCACAATGATTTCGGCATGGTCCGGACGGGCCTGAACTTCGCGTTCTAAGCAATCCCGAAATAATTACTCAAACGGCGGTATTCGGTTCATCCGGATATCGCCGTTTTGTTTTGCGCTACAGCGTCTCGCGCCGGCTAGTCGCGTTTGATTTCGAATGATTCGGAACAAATCTTCTTTCCAGCCTGCCAGATTTCGACGCGGTATTGGCCCGGGGGGAATCCGGCGGTTGGCTTCTTCAAGCTAAACTCTCCTTCACGTTTATCGGCGTCCGATTTAGCTGTCGCAACAAGGTGGTTTTTTTCCACGCCCGCCACATCTTCGGCAATCCAGCGGATGCTCAACGGACCGGGCCCGATTTGCGGGGTCAACTTCCATTTGAACAAGAGCGCCTCTATTGATTTGGAAAACGGCGGAGCGCCCTGACCGCCGCTGGCAGTGGCGAGAAGATCGTGCCTTACAAGCGCTTCATCTGTGTTTGGGGGCTCCGGTTCGATCCCGAGTTTGGTGGCGATCCGTTGCATCTCGAAAATGATTTCGTAAGGCGGTTCGTCGACGCTGTCTTTGGCCGGCCGGAGGAGAGCGAGTGCGTGCGCAAATTCGTCGTAGGCTTCGCGGAGTTTATCCTGTTTTGCCAAACAGTGGGCTAGAAGAAGGTGCGCTTCAAAGGAGTCCGGTAATTTGGTTGCGACGTACCGCGCCAAGGCTTCGGCATCCACATATTTTTCTGCACTGAAAGCGACGTGAGCTTCCGCCAACTTTCGGTAGATAGGGCGTTGGTCGCGTTCGGTCGGCGAAAGCTCTTCAGGCTTTCGAACCGTCAAAATTAAACTGCTCGAAGAAATTTGGCCGCCGCCTACCGGGAGCGAAACGGTCAGGGTAAGGTTGCCAGCCAATTTTGCGGTCGCGTCGCCCTCGATCGCGAACTTTGCCTTGTAGACGGCATCACTCTCTAACTTCAATTGATCGGATGAGCCGCGAACCGGAACAATCGCCGGGTCGGCCGAAAGTTTTTCAACCGTTCCGATCGGGCTGCATTGAATGAGAAACTCCCTGTGGTTTGCGTCCACTGCTTTCACCGCCACTTCATCAACCCAACGGCGCCCGGGAAGGCCCAGGATTTTTTGTGCAGCTTTTGCATCTCCCGCGGGCAGAGGAACGATCTGTACTTCGAGCGTGAACGGATCGCCCGCCACAATGTTTTCACTGGGAGCGTCGAGCTCAACCAAGAGATCCGGTTGCGGTTTGTCCTCCGCATTATCGGAGCGGCTCGGGGCCGGAGCATCGGTCGCCAGCCGCATCTCTTCTTCGCCGTAGTTAGGATTTATGCACTTGTCGTTGACCATGATTTGGCCCGCGCAATCGCCGCGATCGGCATCACCACAATGCCAATTTTGTTTATTTTTATCATTGAGGCCTGTGCCGGTTGTCGATTTGCAGAAGGCCAGGCCGTTGTGGTCGTGCAGGCTGTCGTATCCACGCGGCAATGGCGCAGGCTCAAGGGCGGATTTTTTGTGCAAGTAAAAGGCAGCCGCGATATACTTTATGGAGCACGTGCTGTCCCCGGAATGCTGGCCCCCTTCCATGGCAATGGAGCAGGTGCTTGCAACACCGTTAATGTGACAGGGGAGGGATGTATCGGTGTCGCCATGGTGAGCGATCCCAATCGCATGCCCCAATTCGTGCACGACCGTGCTTTGAGCGAAATTGCCGAACATAGGATACTTTTGGGTGATACCTGCGCACTTCGCGTAGTCTACCAAAACCAGTTTAACCCGCCGGGGAGGACCGATATGAGGAGATGTTTCACCAACAACAGACTTTTTTGCTATCGTCCTCTGGTGCAGCTGGACGGCGCACTGGGAATGGTCGTCGTCGAGAGCACGATTGAAGTTCGCTTCGTGTAGTCCCGGATCAACCCGCAGCCAACGCTCATGGCCGCCAATACGATGCACTGCCAATTCGCTGGCTTTTTGAAAGGCGGCTAGATAAGGGGCTAGAAAGAAGGCCGTCTGCTCATCCATGAAGATGAACACGTCTTTCTTGTCGGGGTCGAGCCGTTGAAACATCGGCGGGGCGTTGGCGAAAAATTTTCCGCCCGCATCGCGAACATAAAATCCGCGATATTCCTGGAACAGCGTGAGGCCGTCACC
>JBBRDU010000152.1:0-5287 GCA_038203615.1 Chthoniobacterales bacterium | reverse complement strand
CCAGTCGATCGCGATCTCGCCGCCGGGGATGCCGAGGAGGGCGATCTTTCCGCCGTGCGCCATGTTGTCGATCATCTCGCGGAAGGCGGTCGCGTTGCCGCTCATTTCCCGTCCCACGTCGAAGCCTTCGGCCATCCCGAGTTGCTTTTGCACGCCGGCGACGTTGCCGGTCTTCACGTTGAGGGCCACATCCACGCCCATCTTTTTGGCGAGTTCGAGGCGGTAGTCGTTCACATCGGTGATGACCACGTAGCGCGCGCCCGCGTGCCGCGCCACGGCGGCGGCCATGAGGCCGATCGGACCGGCGCCGGTGATGAGCACATCCTCGCCGAGCAGGTCGAAGCTGAGCGCGGTGTGTACCGCATTGCCGAGCGGATCGAAGATGGACGCGACGTCGCGATCGATGCCGGGTTGCTGGTGCCAGACGTTGCTCATCGGCAGCGCGATGTATTCGGCGAAGGCGCCCGGACGATTCACGCCGATGCCGCTGGTATGGGCGCAAAGATGGCGGCGTCCCGCGAGACAATTGCGGCAGCGACCGCAGACCACGTGACCTTCGCCACTGACGATCTCACCGGGAAAAAAGTCAGTGACATTCGCCCCCACGGAGACGATCTCGCCGACGAATTCGTGGCCGACGACCATCGGGACCGGGATCGTTTTCTGCGCCCACGCGTCCCAATGGTAGATGTGCAGATCGGTGCCGCAGATGCCGGTGCGATCGACGCGGATGAGCACGTGGTTGATTCCAGTGACGGGTTCAGGAACGTCTTCGAGCCAGAGGCCCGGGGCGGCGTTGCGCTTGACGAGAGCTTTCATAGGGAGGGTTCCGCACGGCGGACTTTGCCTCTTCTATCAGGCTCGGTGATGGCGACAACCGCCAACGAGCATTATGACGCGGGCGCTGCCCGGGAATGCCGTCCGGCGTTTCGATCGGCGCTACGCCGCCGGTGCCACCGGCGCTGCAGTGGGCTGCTTCCGCGGGGGGAGGGATGTGCCCTCGACCACGAGTTGGCGATATGCGCGAGGCGGAATTCCGTAGGCTTTGCGAAAGGCCCGCGAGAACGCATAAAGAGATTCAAAGCCGCACCGCTCGCCGATGGCAGAGATATTCAACTGGCTGCTCTGCAGGAGCTGCGCCGCTTCCGAAAGGCGTGACTCACGCATGTAGCGACCGAGGCTGACCCCGAGGCGGTCGCGAAAGACGGCTCGGAGATGGCTCACGCTGTAGTTCAACTCGTGCGAAATGTCCGAAATGGTGACGGACTGACTGAGGTGCTCGCGGACATAGCGATTGATCTTTTCGAGAATCACATCGCGCGCGCTGTCGCTCGAATGAATGTCACGACGGTCGCCAGGCAGCACCGCGCACGTGAGGAGATGGAGCAGGAGGCGGGAGACGTGGTAGGAAATCGAGAGTGTATCCGAAACACCGCGTTCCGGGTGGAGATACTCTCTGACGATCTGCTCCATGAGCTTGAGCGCATCGTCGTCGAGCGCGCGGGGCGCATCGCGAAGGGCTTGGATCGCCTCTGGATTGCGAATATCGAAGGTGAGGAAGAGCCACGCCGCCCGGCTATCGTTCAGTTCGAGGTAGTGATGAAATTGATTTGGAAAAATCAGCGCGCACTCACCCGGCTGCAGCATGTAGCTCGTCTGATCGATCCGCACGGGACCGGAGGATTCTGCGACGATCACGAGTTCAAACCGATGATGGTAGTTCTTGCTCACACCCTCGGATTTCGTCGGCGCCTTTTCGCCGCGACGGTAGAAGATGATGTTATCCGGGGCGAGCGACTGCTGGCAGGTCAGGCCGCGAAAAAGGTTGCTCGGGAGTGGGACCTCGCGGACGAGCCGCCGGAGGTGGTCGATGTTGTAGGTGTGGGTAGTTTTCAAGATTTAAAAAGCGGGATCACCAAGTGCTGCGACGACGCATAGTTCCTTGGCGCTTAATCGTTTGTGACGCAGAGGTCGGCGGTATTGGAGCAAAAATTTCAGGATTCCGTTGCGAGGGGTTCGCGGGCCGGGCGTGACGGGTGGAAATATTCTTGTCATCCAATTGTTCGCGTTTACTTTCCCCGCACTCTCAACCCGGGAGTGCCTTGGAAAACGCGCGGTTAGCTCAGTGGTAGAGCACCTCCCTGACACGGAGGGGGTCACAGGTTCGAACCCTGTATCGCGCACCACGCTGCTGATGGGTGTGGCATCCGTTCGAGCGAAGCCAAACGGTGGCTCGGGCCGCGATCTGCTAAAAACGGCATCGTCCCAAGTCGATTCCTGTGCTCGACGAAGTGCGCGTTGGAAACGCGGGGAATTTGATCCGCCGGCCATCAAAGGTGGAATCGATCTGGGGGGACGGGGCGTGGGAGTGTTCAAGTAGCGCGGTAAATTCTTGCTACCAATGGCGTAGATCGAGGGGACACGAAATAGTGGCAGCCCCTGAGAAATGGGTCAGCGATCCCGCGCGCTGCTTGAGGCAATCAAGGTTTTCATGCGGGCTTCCGAGCAAAACGTCCCCTCCTGGAACCACGCGCACAGCCCGCTGCCGGCGGCGGGACTCGAACCCGCACTTCGCTTGCGCGAAAAGGGATTTTAAGTCCCTTGTGTCTGCCATTTCACCACGCCGGCGTGCGGTTGTTCATTCGATCGCGGCGTGATGTGTATCGCTGGAGGTTCGCGCCGCAACCGCAAAATCCCCTTGGAGGTTCAATGCTTCCCCTCGCGCTGATCTTCCCGGGAAAGCTGCTTCATTCCGTCCAGAGTGCGGGGGTGTGTGTGCTCGCAGTATGTTTCGGAGAGCGGGAAAGACGGTGCTGTGGAAGTCCATCCGGAGAGAGCACGCATTTCGGTTGCGGGGAGGTCGGAACCCATTTATCTCTCTTTGCCGTTTGCCCCCCCGACGTGATCCAGCGCTCTAGCGCAGCTTCTCGTAGGCAAGCGAAAACCCCCCGCCCCCTGCCCCCGGTCTAGGAAATATTTTCGCTGCTTCGCGTCGACGTTGAATCATACGGTCCGCGCATCGTTCCTCTCCGTTCTGCTTCTCGCGCTATTGGGTGTACCCGTCCCCGGACGGTCTGAGATCGACATGGGCATCACCCAGTCGATTTGGAAGATGGTCTATAATGTCACCGACGCGCAGATCAACAGCGCGACGTGGCTCGCGGCGGATGATGATGGTGACGGGATTACTAATGGTGCGGAAATGGCGGCCGGGACGGATCCTTTCTCCTCGGGATCGACGGTGAGAGTTTCCAATATGACCGTGGATTCGGGGGTGCTGAGCCTGACCTTCCCGACGATCGGCTATAAGCAATATTTCCTCCAGTCCACCACCACACTGGGGTCGGGGTGGGCTCCTCTAGGTTCCGCGCTGCCTCCGGCGCCGGGGACGATTTGGGTGAAGGGCGACGGAACTCCGAAAACCCTGAACATCACTCAGGCACCCGATACTTTCTACCGAGTGGTGGTTCAAGATCTCGATTCCGATGGAGACGGGGTGAGCGATTGGTCGGAAGTGATGGCGGGTTACAATCCGGACGACTCGAATACCAGCGGCCTGGCAGGAGGGAATGACCACACCTCGATGACGTCCGCCGTGGCCGCTTCCAACATTGTGACCGTGACCGTAACCAAGTCCAACGCGACCCAGCCCGTCGATGCAATGACGGCACCGGTGGAAACCGGGACGGTCACAATCAATCGCTCGGGTCTGTTGCTCAGCACGATTACCGTCCCAATCCAAAAGGCGGGTAGCGCGACGGAGGGCGCCGACTACGATGCCCTGCCAGCGAGCGTGGTCCTCGTGGGTTCCAGTCTCCGGTATAACCCAGGGAACAAGAAAGTGGGGCAGGTGGTGCTCACGATCAATCCAAAGGGGCCTTCGGTGCCGGGCACTGCGCGCAAAACCAATGTGACGGCGATCGTCAAGGCGCTTCCTGCAAATACCGCGGGCGGATCCGGGAACTATATTCTCGGTTCTGCCACGAGCGGTACGGTGGTGATCAACCCGCCTGGGGTTGCCAATGGCACCGGTTTGACGGCGAAATACTTCAACACTTCGAGTTCCACCTATAGCCCTAATCAAACAACGATTTATGGTGGCGCGGTGGCGATGAGCCGGGCTGACGCGACGGTGGATTTCAATAACCTGGCCAACGGCTGGGGATCGACCGCCGGGCCCGCTGGAATGTCCCCGGCGTCCACGAGCGGGGCATTCTCGGTTCGTTGGACGGGGCAGATTCTTCCTCAGTATTCCGAGACCTATACGATCGACTTCCGCAGTGATGATAGCGCCAAGGTCTGGGTCAACGGCCAGCTTTTGATCGATCGCTGGACCAGTCAGAGCGCTACCGACTACGTCAACACCATCCCGCTGACGGCGGGGGTGGCCTACGACATTCAAGTCGACTATTGGAATAGCAGCGGAAACGCGGAGGCGCACCTCTACTGGTGGAGCCCGAGCCAGACGAAGCAGATCATTCCGCAAGCGCGTCTCTTCCCGGCGCCGGCAGTCGTGGATAAAGTGGCGGCCATTACCTCCTCGCTGGCTGCGGTCGGATACGAAACGATCCCGTTCAATTTCAGTGTCTTGACGCCGGATATCGGGGGCGGAAAGACTTATGCCTTGGATGCAAATAGTGGCCCTCTTCCCTTAGGATTAAGTTTGACGTCCGCTGGTGTGATTACCGGCACGCCCGCCGCGGCGACCCGTGGCACTTACAACGTGGCGGTGAATGCCATCAATACGGTTGCGGCGAGCGTGAGGGGAAGTTCGGTGGTTAATATTACGATCTTCCCCACTGGCAGCGTGACTCGCGAGACGCTGGCGGTGGATGGCACGGTCACCTCCGATGGAGTGATCGCGCCTCCGGTTTATTCCGCCTTCGATGACGATACGGAATATGGAGACAACGTCTCGCGGCGCCTTCGCGGGTATATCGTTCCTCCGAAGACGGGGAACTATTACTTCTGGCTCGCCGCCAGCAGCGCGGCTGAACTGTGGATTTCCAACGACTCCCAGTATGTCAATCGGGTCCGCCGGGCCAAGGTGACGGCGGAGACGGGCAAGAGGGTTTGGAATGCTGCGAGCACGCAACAAACTCCGTGGCTTTCATTGGTGGCGGGACAGAAATACTACTTTGAAGTGCTGCATAATACGGCCTCGTCTGCGGACGATCATGTTTCTATGGGTTGGTGTCAGGATGATATCGGGACGATTCCCGCTGTGGCCGGTGCGCCGAACTCTACAGGGGCGACGCCGCTCCTTCCGAACGGTGGGGGAGGCCTT
>JBBRDU010000151.1:0-5412 GCA_038203615.1 Chthoniobacterales bacterium | reverse complement strand
GGAAGGCAACTTCCGGCTGCCCGAAGTCGTCGTTTACGATCACATCTGCTTTAAGGGCGCGTATGCCCGCACCAACCTGAGCTTTCATTATCTCGGCGATTTCTGGAACGACCGTATCAGCTGCCTCATCGTCGTCAGCGGTGTCTGGCGCTTTTACCGCGACGAATACTACAAAGGCGACTTCTGGGATCTCGGCCCAGGCTTCTACGAATGCTTCTTCACCGACGGCGGCCCGGACGACGTCGTGAGTTCATTCCAGGCCATCGCGCTGACATAAGCCCGCGGGATCACGGACGTTGCCGCTTCCTCGCGGCCGGAGGCGAGGATTTACCGCTGTGAACGAATTGGCACTGATCGGAAGAATATCCCGGCATTCACTGGTAGTGGCACCGCAAAGCCGGATTAGGCTGAATTATACCGCATTTAATTGCGGTATTTTTCAGTCCACTACTCGTTAGCTAGTCCTTTTGATAGACAGCGACCTGAAGTCCTTTCGGCTTACCCTTAAGGTTTTGGTAGTTGATCACGCTCGTGCCGATCTTGGTAAAACCATTCGGAGTCGGCGCGGTCGCGGGTAAGTACATGATGGCGCCCGATACAAACCCGACGCCGGGCGCCCCCTGTGGCCCGAATGGACCGGCTGAACCTATGTTCCCCTGCGGCCCTTGCGGCCCTGCCGCCCCGGTTTCGCCTATTGGCCCCTGAGCACCGGGAATTCCCTGAGAGCCCGGAGCACCTTGCGGACCAGCTGGGCCTTGCAGAGTACTTATGTTGGCAGAGCCGAGTTGGCCATTGCCATCAATCGTAACAGCCATGGGACTACTGAGCGTTACCCCGTTGATGCCGGCGATAAAGGTGGCGCTTTGAGTCCCCGCGCTCCCGATTCGAATCGTGTTGCCCTCCGCTCCCACACCTGGGTTGCCAATATCAATGTTGTTGTCGCCAGTGGTGAGATTCCAGCCGGCAAAATGTCCGATAGCTATATTACCGTTCCCAGTGCTGTTTGTTGAGAGCGCGCTGATGCCGATGGCGGTATTCTGGCTCCCGGTGTCGTTGAAGAAGAGCGCGCTAACGCCGCTGGCGGTGTTGTCGCTGCCGCTGGAGTTGGAGAGGAGCGCATTGGCACCGATGACGGTGTTGTTGTTCCCGGTGGTCGTAGAATAGAGAGCGTTATTACCGAAAGCACTGTCATTGTACCCGGTTGTGATAAAGTGTCCGGCGCCGAGGCCGTAAAAGGCGTCCGTTGGAGAAGCTGCCCGCGCCAGCGGGACGTAGCCAATTAGCCCAAGCACCACCGCGATCGGCGTGATCCGCTGCCATCGGATCAATCCGACGCGGGTCTTGCTCTTTGTCCTTATCTTTGCGCTGAGAGATCGAATCTTAAACATGAACATAATTGTGATCTTGAACCGGCCAGCCCGCCAGCCAAAAACTCTGCGACGTGTGGCAGAGAGGCCATCTCCTGAGTGTTCGCCATCCACACTGTCGCTGCGCGTCGCGGTTTATAGGCAGACCTCTCCTACAAGGAACCATTCATAGTTCGTTCGCCCACCGTGGCGTCCAGTATGCAGAAGCAAATCAGCCTCCTCGCGTTGGGCTGAGAGTGGCTAAATAGCGATCGTCACGCTTTCGCGCACTTGAGACAAAGTCGGGAGAAAAATAGGGGTCAGGAGAAAAATAGAAAAATAGGGGTCAGTGCTAACTTTTTGCACTTTTGAGTTCGTTAGGCTTATTCTTCTGTCGTTTTACCAATCGAATTGATCGATGCTCTAACCGGCTAAACTAAGCGAGCGCGTTCATGAAGCCGACATCGGAGCTGCCGAAGCGGCCGATGTTGGGCAGAACCGTCGTTAGGTCGCTCGCGCTGGAGACTCCATACCAGCGCGCAAGCGTGGCAGAGTACTGATCGACGGAGGTAGTCGGGACCCAGCGGCCTTCGCCGACGTCTTCCGGGCCACCAAGAGTAAGCGTAGGATAAGCGCCAAAGATATCGCCACCTTTGACCGAACCGCCCAGGACCATGGCATGACTACCCCAGGCATGGTCGGCCCCGGAACCGTTGGACTGGAAGGTGCGCCCGAAATCCGAAGCGGTGAAGAGGGTGACGCGATCGGCGACACCAAGTTCGTTGGTCGCCTGGTAGAATGCATTCATGCCCTGGCTTAGCTCAGTGAGCAAATTGGACTGACTATTGAGCTCGTCGCTGTGAGTATCGTAGCCATTCACCGAGCAGAAGAAAATCTGCCGGCGCATCCCGAGTGCATCGCGCGCGGCGATGATCCTGGCGATCATCTTCAACTGGTCGGCCAGGGAAGAGTTCGCAGGAAACGCCGTATTCAGGGTAACTCCGCTGACCGCGCTGGCGAGCAGGGCGTTATTAGTGATGGCGCGGTTGGTGATCTTTGCGAACTCGCCTTCAAACAGGTTCTGGTGCGGCAGGTTCAGGATATCCTGCACGGCCTGGTAACGAATGCCGCCATCGGTGCCACCAAAGCCGTTGAGCCCAATGCTGCCATTGGTCGAGACCTGATATTCGCTGACTGTGTTGCCGACCTGAAAACTATTGTTGCCCGCGAGCGAGATCGACATGGAGATACTATCGACATTGTTGAAGGAAGTAAGGAGATCGGCGAGCCGTCCGCCCCACCCGGTCGTGCGCGGTCCATCCGCCCAGCCGGTCTGCCATTCCACCTGTTGATCCGCGTGCGAGAAAAGCTGCGGAGGAACTTTGGCGGCACCGCTGAGATATTGCGACGCGGTAGTGGGCTCGATCAGGGTGCCGACATTCGCGAGCAGCGCGAGCTTGCGGTCGTTATTAAAGAGCGATTGCAGCTCCGTCATGCTGGGGTGCAAGCCAAAGCTGCGGCCCTGTGGATCGGCCGTCCCAAGCGTGAGCGGCAGAAGCGAATTCTGCGCGAGAGCGAGCGGTCCGCGCGCGGCGGAGTAGGTGCCGTAGGTCGTGTTATCGATCGGCACGATCATGTTGTTAGCGTCGTTGCCGCCATAAAGGAAGAGACAGACGAGAGCACGAAAGTCGCTGGTCGATCCAATGGCCTGCGCGGTAGCGGCGTTGATCGCGCGCAGATTCCAAATGGTAGAAGCGAGCGAAGTAGTGCCGACGGCGGCACAAGCAGCCTGACGTAGAAAGTGACGACGTGAAAGTTCCATAAGTTTACTTCTGGATGACGAACTCGGGAGAAGTAACGAGCAGATGCACAGCCGTCTGCGCGCGTTCGAGGGTATTGGCGGCGGGTATCTGGGAAACTGCGTTAACGACAACTGTGCGCATGTTCGACGACATGCCTCCACCCATGAGCAGATTGTTTAATGAATCGACCAGCTGCGAGGGATTCGCGGCCAGCGAAGTCGGGGCGGAGAGATCGAGCACAATGACGTCCGGATTCGTTGTAGAAAGTTGCTGGTAAACGACACTGCGCATCCGGTTGGCCGAAGTGATTACGGTCGTGTCGGTCGTGATCTGGAACTCCGGCGAAACCAGGCCACCATCGGAGATCGCGCCGCTGGCGGTATACGTCGGGGCGAAGAAATTAAAAACCGATGGCGCGTAGAGCGGTGCCTGACCGAAGACAAAAGTCTGGTTCGAGACGATGAACTTGCCGCTGGTGGAGGAGGCGTTGAAGGCGCGATAGAGATGCGCCAGCCGAATGACCGGCTCGCGTTCATGACCATAGCCAATGGCGGCAGCGGTGGTGGCGTCACGCGCTTCGGCATCTAGCAGGATGGACTGGACGACAGCTTTCATGTCGCCGCGGACTCCCTTCCCATTATTGGCGAAAACGCTCGCGATGCGCTGGATGTAACCGGGCGTAGGATTGCTGGTGACCAGGCGCTGGATGAGTTGGCGGGCGATGAACGGTCCGACGTTTGGATGATTGAACAACAGATCGAGCGCTTGTTTCAGATCGGCATCCTGAGTCTGGCCCGCCACTGTCGTCGTCCCATTTAACAAAATTTTGGCGGCGGTGTCGTGATGCTCCGGGAAAGCCAGCATCGGCGACCGGTAGTTCGAGGGGGCGTAGTTCCAGGTTGGGGTGCCGGTCTGTGCCCAATACCAGCCGGTAAAGACGTGCGCATAACCTTCGACAGCATCCTGGTCGTAGGTCGGGATCGGCTGGCTATTGACATCGAGCTGCTGCGAACCATCCGGATTCAGCTGGTAAAGCCCGATGGTAAATAGCTGCATGACTTCACGGGCATAATTCTCGTTTGGCTCGGTGCCGCGACGCGGGTTTGGCTTGTCGTTATGCACCATGTCGAGGAAATCGCCCATGGCCGGGTTGAGGGTGACGTCTTCGAGCAGTTGGCGGAAATTTAGGAAGGCATCCCGCGCCAGAAGATCCCAATAGGTCGCCATCGCCTCGGGATGCTCCTGCATGGAGTTGCCATTCGCGGAGACGACCATGATTTCGCTAAGGGCGAAGGCGACGCGCTGGCGCAGCTGATCAGGCGCATGCACGACGGTGTACCACCATGCTTCCTGAAAAAGAGAATTTGAAGTGCCGGAACCCGCCGGCAACGCCGCAATCGCGGCATCAACGCGGGATAATAGTGGGGTAGCCGCGGTGCTAAACTGCTGGGTCAGAAAACTGGCAAAGCCGTTGGATTCGATCTGAGTCAGGAGCGGGTTGGTGGCCCCAAAGGTCGCCTGATTTAAGAAGCGGCCGGCTTCAGCGGCCGTCGGCTTCGGTGTTTTCTTCTTTTTCTTCGCGAAGGTATCGGGTGCCATGGGCCCGAGCGCGAGGGCGACGAGAAGAAGCGTGCAGACCGCGCGAAAATAACGCTGAATCATGAAATGCCGGACGGCGTGTTGCATGTTGTAACCCTTGAGATCCCTTGAAGTTGCATGGAAAAGAGCAATTTTAACGCCATAATTTCTAGAAAACTGGAAGCTCGGCGTGCCGGTCGTCATACGATGAGACGCGCCTTTGCTACTGGCCTCCTGGCGATGGCGGGCGTAATCTCCGCGCGCGCTGGCGAGAACCGGTTTGCATCTCTGGATGGCATGAAGATCCACTACCTTGATCGCGGAACCGGTGCCAGAACTATCGTGCTGGTGCACGGTTGGAATTGCGATAGCTCCGTCTGGAAGGCGCAGATCGATGGACTAGCGCCAACCATGCGAGTCATCGCGATTGATCTGCCGGGTCATGGGGAGAGTGAGAAACCTTCGCTTAGTTACACGATGGAACTACACGCCCGGGCCATCGACGCGGTCCTGCGCGAAGCGAGAGTGGAACGCGCGACGCTGATTGGACACAGCAACGGCACGCCGGTGGTACGGCAGTTTTACCGAATGTTTCCACAAAAAACGGAAGCTTTGGTGCTGGTGGACGGTGCGCTGCGCCCCTTCGCCGAACCAAACGAGATGGAGAAGTTTATCGCACCCATGCG
>JBBRDU010000150.1:0-5522 GCA_038203615.1 Chthoniobacterales bacterium | reverse complement strand
ATGGCGCCATCAAATCATTTGCCTCAATTGAAAATCGCGCTGCTGTTTGGGGCCGCGCTAATTCCGGCGCTTTCGCTGGCGCAGTCCCCGCAAGTTTCGCCGTTGCCCAAAGCGCCGCCCGAAATAATGTCCAAGGAAACGCGCGATCCGAAAGCCTGCGCGCAGCAGGGCCTAACCGTGGGACAGGACAACAAGCCGCAAAGCGCCGACACCACCGGCAAGTCGTTGAGCGAGCAACTGGCGCGTTCCGATGGCGTCATTTGCCCGCCGCCGGGCGTCGATCCGGACATCAGAGCGCCCACGCCGGAGGGCGGCAGCATGCCGGTGATCCCGCCGCCCGGTAGCCCGGGCGGCGATCCCAACATACGCCCGAAGTGAGGCCGTCATCTCCCATGCCGTCACCAAGGGTCTCAATCCGAACGCGCCGATGAAGTGAATTGTACGTTGTCGAGGGCATGCCCACCGCCCTTGTGAACTGCGAGCTTATGGTCGAGCTGGAAGTCCTTGATGATGAGGTACGGGCAGTAGACGCAGCGGTTGGGGCAGACCGCGCCGATAGGATTGCTGGCCGTCCGCGACCTTCATCGCGGACGGCCTTCATCGTCGAGAGACCCATCTTTCCACGCGCCTATTTGGGCGCGCTTTTCCGTCCCGCCACCCGCCATCCCAAGCGCAGCCCGTGTGGCGCGGCCGCGCGCCCTTTTTGGTTATCCACATCGGACTCAGCCGATCTGCAGTCGGTAAAACTCAATGGCAACGATCCTTTCCGCCCTAATCTCTCTGCTCTCCTTCCGCTTTCGCAGCCGCGCCTCGCTGGAACTCGAACTCATCGCCCTCCGGCACCAGGTGACGGTCCCGCGGCGCCAACGCCCAGGGCGTCCAAGGCTTTTCTCTATGGACCGGCTTCTCTGGGTGTGGCTTTACCGGCTTTGGCCACAGGCCTTGGACGTCATCATGCTGGTGAAGCCGGCAACCGTGGTCGGGTGGCATCGCAAGGGCTTCCGGCTCTATTGGTAGTGGAAATCACAATCTGGCCATCCGGGACGGCCCAAGACGAGCACGGAGATCCGCGATCTGATCCGCCAGTTGAGCAAGGCCAACACACTCTGGGGCGCTCCCCGAGTTCATGGCGAACTGCTCAAGCTCGGTATCGTGGTGAGCCAAGCCACCGTCGGGAGATACATGCCGTGGCGACCCAAAGTCCCCTCGCCGACCTGGCGCAGCTTCCTGCGAAACCACATGACCGACACGGTGGCGGTCGACATGTTCGTTGTTGCGACCGCGACTTTTCGGCTGCTCTACACCGTGATCGTTCTCGGCCACGACCGACGAAGAATTATTCACTTCGAGGTCACCCAGAACCCGACGCAGGCCTGGCTCGCACGTCAAATGACCGAGGCCTTCCCGTGGGATACGGCGCCTCGATATCTGCTGCGGGATCGGGAAGCCTCATATGGCCAGAATTTCCGCGATCGCGTTCGTATGATGGGCATCAACGAGGTTGTTACCGCACCGCGCTCACCTAGGCAGAACGCCTAGGTAGAGCGCATCATTGGCTCCATCCGTCGAGTGTGTCTCGACCACGTCGTCATTTTCGACGCTCGTCACCTGCGCCGCGTGCTTTCGTCTTATTTTCGATATCACCATGAGACGAAAATACATTTATCGCTTGACAAGGATTGCCCGCAGACCCGTCCGATACACCTGCCCACCGCGGGCAAGATCATCTCGTTTCCAGAAGTCGGTGGTCTGCATCATCGTTATGAGCGTCGCGCGACGTGAATTCTCACCGCGTCCGAACAGTCGCGCTCATTTCGGCGCGGGCTGTCGTTTGATTTGCAACAGCGTCGAGCAAATGCGATTGGCACCCAGACACCATGCATCCTGCCTGGGTCATCGCCCTGGCATTGTCCCATTCGTCCGATGGATAATCGTCAGCCCAAATTTCATTGGCGTGGCCTGCACCGGTTTCCGAGACCAAATGGATTTTTGAGCAAGGACAGGTGCTGAATATGAACTATTCATCCAATTTTATTTGTAGCGCTGGAACCAAAGCGGGGTTTTTGAGTTAATTACCGAGCTCGCAATCCGGATTTGAGGAGGTCTTTGCGCTGATGAAATTGTTTATGCTTGCAGCAGCCGCGACTCTCATGTTGAGCGGATCGGCATTGGCGCAGGACAGCGCGCTAAAACCGGCCCAGGACAGTGCGTTAAAACCGTTGCTCAACTGCCATCCACCGTCCAATGGCGCACCCGCCTGGAACTCTCA
The DNA here is from genome assembly GCA_038203615.1 of Chthoniobacterales bacterium. GTDB lineage: Bacteria > Verrucomicrobiota > Verrucomicrobiia > Chthoniobacterales > UBA10450 > JBBRDU01. The sequence goes on along the minus strand of JBBRDU010000150.1, from coordinate 3,253 downwards.
GGCCGTTGAAAAAAGCGCCATTCTGCCGTCTGCCGGCGCGGACGCTGCGCCGACTGTGCAGCGCCATGGCCTGACCGTCGAGGTGCGCGACGATTGTCCGCCCGAATCGAACGCTCCGGAAGCCGCAAGCCCAACGGATAACACCAATATCAAGGGCCCGTGACATGACGAAGCAGAACAACATCTCCCGCGTCTGGGATATTATCGAGAAGGCGCGCGTCGGCATGCTGACGACGCAATTTGCCGGCGGCCTGCGCGCCCGGCCGGTGGAAGCGCGGGCCGACCGCGACGCCGGTATCATCTGGTTCGTGACCGATGTACGCGGCGCCAAGGACGATGAGATCGACGCGGCCCATGATATTGGGCTCGTCTTCATCGATGCGGCCGGCCGCGCTTATCTTTCCATCACCGGCCGCGCTTTCGTGATACGCGACACCGCCGAGGCGAAAAAAATCTGGAAGAAGACTGACGATATTTGGTTGCCGGGCGGCCCGGACGATCCGAATACGCGCGTACTTCGCGTAGAGCCGATCACGGCCGAACTATGGGACGGGCCGTCGAGCGCCGTGGGTGCGGCATTTGAATTCGCCAAGGCGCGATTGATCGGCGAGAAACCCGATCTTGGCGAGAATCGCAAAGTCACCGTGCCGATGCGTTGATACGGTTCTGGGTGGCCATTTTCCACGAAAATCCGTGGGTCAGTGCCGTTTGACCGCGTCGTGTGAGCTTTGTGCAAAAACAACCATCAGTCACTGGAACCATTAAACTTTGGCGAGTCTGCATAGGCGGGACAACGCATAATCCCGGTTGACATAGGTCAAAGCGCCGCCATGACGATCGTGGTGCCGTCAGTTTACACATTTTCTAGGAGATCATCACGATGACTAAAACGTTCCGAACCGCATTGTACCTCTCCGCCGTCTCGGCCCTTGGAGCCGCGAGTCTGTCCGCAAACGCACAGCCCTCCGGGTCCGGCCAAAGTGGGATGATGGGCGGTAGCGAAGGATGGGGATGGGGAATGGGTTGGGGAATGGGTGGCTTCGGAGGGGTCGGCCTGCTCGTGGTCGTTCTGGCCTTCTTGGGTATCGCTTTCCTAGCGGTTCGTCGCCGAAATCCTTTTCCCAGAATCCGATAAAATGTCTGGAATATCTTATTCCGCGCGCTGTCCCGCCGCCGACCGATTGGTCGTCTGCGAATTTTTTCTCTCATTCGCGGTTGAAGCGGAAATATATCCTCAAGTTGCAATAAAATGGGAAACTTATTTTTCCCCGCGGCGTTTCCTTAGCCCGAAAACATCGGCATTCACAGGAGTAAACCATGAAGATTTTGACCGGCCTTACGACCGCTGCTGCCCTCATTACGGCAATCAGCTTTGCGAATGCGCAGGCCACCGCGCCCGGAACGTCCTCAGAAGCGATGATGGACTGTTCCGAAGCGGGCATGACCAACGCAAACAATTCGATGATGAAGATGACAGACACCACCAAGAAGGCAGCGGCCATGAAAGAAATGGACATGGCCAAAGAGATGATGGCAAAAAAAGACATGGCTGGCTGCAAGATGCAAATGGATAAAGCCATGGGCATGATGAAGTAATCCGAGGAAAGATCGCGACATCCGCCACTTTGTGGCGGATGTCGCGTAACTGTCCCGCAGTTAGGAGGGGTTGGCGTTCTGACCGAAATCGATATCAAAGCAACGACGAAGAAGAAGCTGGACATCGATGCTCAAACGCTCTTGCGGCATGAACTTCGAATCCCAGCCGCGACCCCAGCTCTGTTGAGGTATTTCCATGGAATACTATATCGCTAAGAGTCGGTTTCGAAAGTCATGAAGCCCCCGCGATCCGAAGCACGAGGAGCATGACGGAAGCGGCGTAGAGGAAAGCGCGAGCGCGGAGTCGATGGTGGCCTCGAAGTCCTTTGCCAGTCTCCGGTTGCGCCCGATCCATGCGAAGAACCGCTCGACGACCCAACGCCGCGGGTTGACGACAAAGCCGACCTGATCGGGGTTCTTGCGCACGATCTCGACCGCGATCAACGTGGCCTTGGCGACCTTCTCACCCGCATATCCCTATCGGCGAAGACCCGCTGGATGAACGGAAAGATGCGGCGCGAGGCGCACAGAAGCGGTCCGCCGCCATTACGATCCTGGATACTCGCCGGATGTGGTTCGAGCACGAGGCCCCGTCCATCGGTGTTGACGAGCGCATGGCGCTTGCGCCCGTTGATCTTCTTGCCCGCGTCATAGCCGCGAGGCCCACCAGCCTCGGTTGTCTTGACGCTCTGGCTGTCGATGATCGCACCAGTGGGGCTGGCCTGTCGTCCGATCCGTTCGCGATCGAGCATGACCAGGGCGTGATTGATAAGCCATACTTCAGGGAGGACTACTTTTCAGGGGGCAGACCAATGCGGTTTTGCCCATATGAAGCGCATCCTCAGACTTGATCGACTTCGGCTGCGAGGCTTGAACGGCGTCAAGGACGAGGTGCTGCTTACTGCTACAGCGCAGAACAACTTTGCAGACATCACATGAGCCGGTCGAGGCTGTTCGGCATGACCTCGAGCTTAAGCTCCACCTCTAATGGCGCGCTCTCCATGAACCCCACTTCCGACGGCGTTCGTCTAGCATGTCACCGACCTCTCCATTTACGCAACCGATCGGCTCATAATCAAAACTGCGCTGCGCGTAAATGCGGCATTAATGGTCGGAGGCTGACGGGAAGAGTGCCGGACCATACTCCGGTCATGTCTATCTGCCACTTACACGCCGAACGGATACGTGTCCGGCAGCCCCTTGATTTCGGTGGTTTTAAGCGGCGTCACAGCGCAGGTGTCGTCGAACCAAATGTACTCATCGAACTGCTGCGGAAGATTCGCCTCGAAGTAATGGCTCGCGCGTTCGGTTTCGGGCCGGTAGATCACTCCGATCGCCCGTTCCAACCGCGGCTTTCCAAGACCCTTTGGACCGCACAAATCGTCACGGCCGCGCAGGCCTAGCAGAAAGCGCGGCATTGCCGTCGCGTGGCACAGCTGCTCGTAACTATTGGAAAGCGCCGGCTGGATCGTCTTGACCTGCATCGGACCATCCCATTCGGATGCCGCGGCAACGGTGCCACCATGGGTGCCGAAGCCGACCAGATACGCCTGATCGCCGAACTCCTTGCGACAGAGTTGACCGATGTTGTGCTCGCCGCGCACAGACATCTCGGTCGCCGCGGCGTTGCCGACATGTGAATTGTGCGCCCACACCA
>JBBRDU010000149.1:0-5541 GCA_038203615.1 Chthoniobacterales bacterium | reverse complement strand
ATCAGGAACGAACAATGCGCTCATCTACACCTTACTGGCCAACTGCCGCGCCAATGATCTTGATCCCGAAGACTACTTCATCGAAGTCATCAAGCGGATCCCGCCAAACGCCACTCAAGAGCAAGCCGCTCAACTGACGCCGAGCCACATCGCAGCCGAGCATAAGTCAAAAGCAGAAGTTAAAGACGTCGCCTGACCGGACGCATCACCACCGCGCAAGCGGAGTGAAATCAGGAGGATGGATTTAGGACGCTTACGATCGAATACAGCGAAGGGGCGATGCATTAGGAAACTCTAATCTGCATAGCCCGGGTTTCTAATGAAGCGGGTGTAGGATGATGTCGTTATGAAAACACACATTCACTCGCTTATCACGATGGCCACCGTCGCTTGCTCGCTCCTGTTTGCAGGAAACACCCACGCGGCAGTCTCACAGCAAACCATCAAAAACCTCAATGCTGCATTTCAGGGCGAATCCAATGCCTCGAATCGCTATGCGAAATTCGCCGAGAAAGCAGAAGCCGACGGTTTCTCTCAGGTTGCCAGACTCTACCGAGCCACCTCGGCATCCGAAGCGATCCATCGGGACACCCACAAGGCGGCAATTCTCGAATTGGGAGGAACGCTCGCGAACTTCCAGTTGGAAACGGTGACCCCGGGAACCACGGCGGAGAATTTGGCAGCGTCAATCAAGGGCGAGACCTACGAACGCGATACGATGTATCCCGAGTTCATCGCAAAGGCGAAGGCGGACGACGCGCGGCCTGCCATGAGAACCTTCGGTTTTGCCATCGCTGCGGAAAAGGAACACACGAAGCTCTATCAGGATGCTCTGGTGAACTTGGGCAAGAACGCAGCAACCGACTATTACGTGTGCAATGTCTGCGGAATGACCTTGAAACAACTTCCAGACAAAAAGTGCCCGAGCTGCCGCAAGGGTCGGGACGAATTCAAACTCATCAACTAACAAAACCATGATCCCTATCCCAAGTCCGCTTCATCCCGCGATTGTTCATTTCCCCATCGTCCTGATTCTATTGGGAACATTGGTGGCCGTCTGCGCGGCTTTCATCAAACGTTGGCACCTACCCGTTATTTCCGCTGTGATGATCACCCTTGGCGCGCTCGGTGCGATTGCTGCGACTTGGTCTGGGGAGAATGACGGCGAAATGGTCGAATCGAATTCGCCAGCGGTCGAAACGATTCTGGAACAGCACGAAGAGTGGGGCGAGCGCACCCGGAATGCCGCGATTGTAGCAGCAATGCTCGGGATCAGCAGTGTGGCGCTTACCCGCAAGTTTCCTAAATTGGCCCGGGGTTTATCCTTCGCGACTGCAGTTGTTGCGATAGGAGCCAGCTTTTGTGTCGCGGAAACGGGGCACTATGGTGGCCAGTTGGTTTACAAACATGGTGCCGGCGTGAACACGGCCGCGGCAACGGGAAGCGGCGACAAAGATTGAGAAATGCTAGAAATCGATCTGAGCAACCATACAGGAACCCACCGAAGGTTCTGTGTGGTTGCTTCGTCCTTAACGGAACGCTAGTTTTTCCACAGTTCCCATTCACCCACCTATGCGCATTTTAGTGGCAGAAGATGATCCGAAAATTCGCGCGCACGTCGTCAAGGCATTGCAAGCCGCGGGACATGCCGTGGACGAGACGGGTGATGGCGAAGAGGCACTCTGGATGTTGAACGAATACCCTTACGAGGCGGCGGTGCTGGATATCACGATGCCTGGCCGGGATGGAGTCAGCGTGACCCGAGCCGCGCGGGCTGCCGGATGCACATTTCCTATTTTGCTCGCAACCGCTCGTGGCGAGGTCCGCGACAAGGTGGCCGGGCTGGATGCCGGGGCGGATGATTATATCGTCAAGCCGTTTTCCACGGAGGAATTGTTAGCTCGGCTGCGCGCGTTGCAGCGGCGCGGGAGGGCGGAAGTGGAGAGCATGCTGCGCATCGCGGATCTGGAGATCGATCTGCGTGCCCGAGTGGTGCGGCGTGGGGGAAAGGAAATGGATCTAACGAACCGGGAGTTCGCATTACTGGCGGTGCTCGCCGAAGCGTCACCACGGCCGGTTTCCAAGACCAGTCTCGTCGAGCGCGTATGGGACCAGCATTTCGACTCGGGGACGAACGTGTTGAACGTCTATATCAACTATCTGCGTAAGAAAGTGGATCTGCCTGGTTGCACCCCGCTCATTCATACCCTGCGTGGTGTCGGATTTGCGCTGAGAGAGGAGGCTTCGTGAATTTCCGGCTCAAGATCGCGGCATGGTTTTCATTTTCGTTGTTGGTGCTTCTGCTGGCATTGGGAACCACAGCCCACCTGCATCTCGATGAGGAGCTCAGGAAGGATCGTTGGGATCGCTCGCATCCTGAGTTTCCTAACTGGGTGATTCATGGCAGCTACACCGATGAAGAGGTAGGCGATATTCTCCGAGAGCTGATACAAACGTGGCTGATCGTCGGAATTCCGTTGCTCGTCGCGAGTGTCGGGATCGGCTATTTTATCGCAGCGCGATCAGTACGTCCGATCCGGCTGATCAATCGTGAACTCGCAAACCTGAGTCCGGACCTCCTGCATGGTGGGATTTCCTCCCCGGAAAAGGACAAAGAACTCTCCGAATTGGTCGCCCAGATCAATGGACTCCTTGGCCGTGTGGGGGATTACTATCAGGAAATGGCTGAATTTTCCGGACGAGTCGCCCATGAACTCCGCACCCCGATCACTCTGCTCAGGATGCGTCTCGAGGAATCTGCGGAAGAGCTTCCCGAGGACTTTTCCGAAGACATGCAGGAGGAGGTCCGGCGCTTGTCCCAACTGGTTGAGCGCTCCTTGCTCGCCGCGAAAGCGGAGCGGGGAAAACTGGAGATCGTGTCGGAGTCGGTCGATCTTACATCGCTGCTTGCCGATCTGGAAGAGGACTATGGCCTCCTTGCCGAGGAGCGGTCGATTCCCATGGATTGGCGGGTCTCAGAGGGGCTGGTGTGCCACACGGATCGGGATTTGATCCGGCAGATTCTTCACAATCTGCTGGGCAATGCCGTCCATCATGGAGCGAGTCGCGTTCGACTCACCGCGAGGAAATCGCGGACGGGGAGGCACCTCAGCATCGTGATCTCCAATTTTATACCGACGGAAAACCCGGCGACTCCGGGAACGGGAATGGGACTCCGGCTGGTTCGCAATCTAACCATCGCCCTTGCGCCGGCAACGTTTCGGAACCGCAACCTTCATGGTGTGTATTCCGTCCGGCTCGTGCTTGTGGCAGGATGATGTCGCAAAGCGACGCTGTCTCATGGCGGCGGCAAGGGTCATGCAGGGTAAGGGAGGGAGCATGCCGCCGACCGCATAGGAAACCGCGCTCGTTTAGGATCGGGTGCTTCCATACCGAGTTCGAAGCGCTTCATGAAATCAAGCCACGCTTTCGGCTGGCGGCGCAATGCGACGATGACCGGTGCCGCTTACATCATAGTCCTCATCGCGGACAGTTTCGCCGCCAAAGAAATTTTTTTCGACATACTGCATGAGAAGTAGGTGGAAGGAAAATTGTGAGATGACTAGAGCATTTGTCAGAATTCTTTTCCGAAACAAAACGGTAGAGTAGAGAGCAACGGGCGGCTGCCGCCAGTCCCGTTGCTCCACCTCGTCAAACCGGACTTGCGGATTTCCCGCATCCGGCTTTCCTGTGAGCATTTCGTCATAGGCTTAGTAATCCCAGTTTCTGAAGGAATTGATAGTGGCTCATGTCTTTCGGACGGTGGTATTTTCTTTGGCTTCGGCGGTTGAGATGCGTCACCATACGATTGCGCGTGAAGTAACTCAGATCCCGGAACGCTTTGCGCGGATAGCCGTATTCGAAGTAGTTCGACCAACCCCGAAGGAAGTTGTTGAGGTCTTCAACAACTGCTGGAGTCGGCTTAAAACATTTCTTTGATCCGGTTCTCTCACGCACTGCTTCCCGTGCTTTTCCCAACGATTTCTTTGACGGCACCACGTTCAGATACTTCATCCCGCTCCCGTGGAGGTCGCGGTCGTAGCGGAAGGTGAAGCCGAGGAAATCTAGGCTTTCTCCCTCGCCTTCGTCTAGGTTCACCACTTTGGTCTTCTCTCGGTTGATACTCAGTCCCAGCCAGCCTTCGAGCTTGGCATCGAGCCATTCGTCGATCCGCAGCCCTTGGTAGCGAGCCATGACGACGAAGTCGTCGGCGTAGCGAACCAGCCGGGCATTCGCCCATTTGTGCGGCCCGTCCTTGCGGTGGAACATCACATCAAACCAGTGGAGATATACGTTTGCCAGCAGTGGCGATATGACTCCGCCTTGCGGCGTGCCTTTGCCATCGCTTTTGCGGGGTGGTTTGGGTTTGCCTGTTTTTTCGTCAGTCTCGACGACTGGCGCACGTAGCCACCCACGGATGAGGTCTAGGACTCCGCGATCGACTACCCGCATCCGCACGCAGGCCATGAGCTTGTCGTGTGGGATGGTGTCGAAATAGCCTTTCAGATCGGCGTCATAGACCGCAGTCCGCCCGTCTTTGAGGTTGGTGCGGATTTCATCAAGCGCATCATGCGCTTTCCGACCCCGTCTGAACCCGTGGGAGCAGTCGAGGAAATCCGCCTCAAAGATGGGTTCTAATATCAATACGACGGCCATTTGGGCGACTCTGTCCTTCAGAGTCGGGATGCCCAGTGGCCGCTTACTTCCGTCGGCTTTTGGGATTAGCACCCGTTTGACCGGGCTGGGGCGGTAGCTTTTGGTTTTCAACTCCTCTTGCAGGTTGGCGAGGAAATTTTCCACTCCGTTTTCTTGCGCGAGGATGTCCTCGGCTACCACTCCGTCGATCCCGGCTGCTTTGCCTTTTTTACCGACGTGTTTCCATGCCGCTTCCAGCACATCGCGCCGGAAAATCCGGTCGTAAAGTGCGTAAAAGCGGAACTTGGGTTCGTTCTTCGCTTTTTGGTTTAGCTTCCATCTCAACTGATGCAGTTTGTCCGGCAAGAGATCCATCTGGACGTCATTGACATCAAGAAAGTCCCTGTCGGTGATCCCGTAGTGGACCTGTGGGTCAAGCGGTTGCATATAGTTTCAATGGTTGCACGTTCACAGTCAGCCCCCTTGGCTCCGGGCTGGTTAGGCCTTTCTTAGCTACTATGGGGCTGTCCGACTCCCGCTGCGGCTGCGATGGATTTACGCCACGACGGACTTCCAACTTTGCGCACCGCAACGGGTATCTCAGGTTCCTCGACTTCTCTTTTCCCGTGCGCTGTCTCCAGCCACCCCGGGGAGCCCGTCGGCTGCATACAAGTGCCGCTTGACCGACGGTTGCAGGCTTCACCACCTCTGGAAGGTTGGCCGCTCCCATTTTGCGTAACGAGGCCGAATCGAGTTCAATTTTGTTACGGCTCACAGGTTCGCCGCACCGGGCTTCGCCTTGGGGATTACTCCTTTCAGCGCCGGATTGGCTACATGTTGGACACTTATTTGACATGTTGATTACGTTTCAAATCAATAGAGAAGCCAGGCTTATCCTGACGCACC
>JBBRDU010000148.1:0-5548 GCA_038203615.1 Chthoniobacterales bacterium | reverse complement strand
TTTTCGCGGTGATTGGCTTTGCTCTGACTACGATCACCAATACTATCACGCGCACTTCGGAAGCGGAGGCGGACGCCTTCGGCATCAACACCTCGCGCGAGCCGGATGGAATGGCCAAGGTCGCGCTCAAGCTCGGCACCTATCGAAAACTCGATCCGACCCCGCTGGAGGAATTCGTTTTCTTCGATCACCCCAGTGGCCGCGCCAGGATTCGGATGGCCATGGATTGGAAAGACGCCCATCTGCCGGCCGGCGGAACGGAATAATAGATCGATGATCGCGGCCGCCCGAGAGCGACTCTGTTTTTCAAGGAGCGGCGATTTGTAATCGCCGCTCGAGAGCGCCGCGGCTCCAGATTGAATGTTGGAGTCTTCGCCGGTATAGAGAGCGCATGAGAAAATCGTTCCTGATCCTCGTGGTGCTGACCGTGTCGCTGACCCAGGTCTTCGCCAAAGAAGCCGAAGACAACGCGGCCATCGTTGCAGCCACGAAAAGCTACGTGGCGGCAAATTCAGGGACGATAAAGATCACCGCAACTGTGGAGAAGGTTGAGGGCGATTTCGCCCGGGTGAAAGTAAGTCCGCAGGATTCCACAGCCACCGATCCAGCGTGGGTCTTCCTGAGGAAAAAGGACGGGCACTGGATGGGACTCACCCTCGGCACCGGCTTCGGCCCGGAGGATTACGAGCAACTCGGCATTCCGAAGAGCCTGCGCATTCAATAGGGCAAAACTTCAGCGGCGGCCTCCGGCCATTGAACGAAATCACGCAAAGCGCTGTCGATGGCCAGAGACCGCCGCTCCAGAAGAAGCAAAGCGACTCGCGGCGACTGAGGGCCGCGACTAGAGTGGAAGTCCAAACCACGTTGCGCCACACGCCGAATCACCTTATCGGTTTCTTCCTATGAAGCGCATCTCGTTGTCTGTCGTCGCCCTCTCCATACTTGCCGGTCTCCGGTTTTCTTCCGCGGCGGAGAACGATAAGTTCGTGTATCCACAACCGCCGAAAAGCGAGCAAACCGACGACTATTTCGGCACCAAGGTCGCCGATCCTTACCGCGATCTCGAAAATGTGGACTCGGAACAAACCAAGAAATGGATCGAAGCGGAGAACAAACTCACCTTCGATTATCTCGCTGCGCTTCCGGAACGGAAGAAGATCAACGAAAAACTAACGGCGCTTTGGAATTACGAGAAATACACCGTTCCTTTCCACGAAGGCGGCCGCTATTTCTTCTCGAAGAACACCGGCCTGCAAAATCAAAACGTCGTCTTCACCGGCGCGACCTTGCCCGGCGAATCGAAAGTCCTGATTGACCCGAACGCGCTTTCGAAAGACGGCACGGTCGCGTTAAGCGGTACTGCCATCACGGACGACGGCAAACTCATGGCCTACGGCCTCGCCGTCGCCGGGTCCGATTGGCAGGAGTGGAAAGTCCGCGAGATCGATACCGGCAAAGATCTCCCCGACGACGTGCAATGGGTTAAATTTTCCAGCGCCTCCTGGAAGAAGGACGGCAGCGGATTTTTCTACAGCCGCTACGATGCACCGGCCTCCGCAGATCAGCTCAAGCAGGCAAACTATTTTCACAAGGTGTATTTCCACAAGCTCGGTACTACCCAGGACAAGGATGCCCTGGTTTATGAGCGAAAGGACCACAAGGATTGGAACTTTGGCGGCCAGGTTACCGAAGACGGCCGCTTCCTGATCCTCAATGTCTCGCAAGGCACCGACCCGAAGAACCGGATCTTCTACAAGGACCTCCAGAAAGCCGATGCGCCGGTGGTCGAGCTCTTGAACAAAGGGGATGCCTCTTACGATTTCCTCGGCTGCGATGGGAACACCTTCTGGTTCAAGACCGACCTCGCCGCGCCCAAGGGCCGGATCGTTGCCATCGATATTACCAAGCCTGAGAACATCACAACGCTGGTGCCTGAAGCGGCCGACAAGCTGGAGGCCGCGGACCTCGTCGGCGAGCGTTTCATCGCGAGTTACCTGAAAGATGCGCATTCCGCTGTGCGACTCTTCGACCTTTCCGGCAAAGGTGCGGGCGAGATCAAGCTTCCTGGCCTGGGAACCGCCAGCGGGTTCGGGGGCAAACGCAAGGACACCGAAACGTTTTATTCTTACGTCAGCTTCACCGAACCGCTGACGATTTATCGTTACGACCTCAGGAGCGGCCAAAGCAACGTGCTCTTCCAGCCGAAAGTCGATTTCAAGTCGGACGAATTTGTGACCGAGCAGGTTTTTTATTCAAGCAAGGATGGAACGAAGGTGCCGATGTTCATCACCTCTCGGAAAGGTCTGGAGAAAAACGGGAATAACCCGACGATGCTTTACGGCTACGGCGGGTTCAATGCTTCCATTACTCCTTCGTTCTCTCCGGGGATCGCCACCTGGCTCCAGATGGGCGGCGTCTATGCCGTCGCGAACCTGCGCGGCGGCGGCGAATATGGCGAAGAATGGCACCTGTCCGGGACGAAGCTGCGAAAGCAGAATGTGTTCGACGATTTCATTGCCGCCGGCGAATGGCTGATCGCTAACAAATATACCTCCACGCCGAAGCTCGCGATCAGTGGACGGAGTAACGGCGGTCTATTGGTCGGGGCCGCCTTGACCCAGCGACCCGAGCTCTGGGGCGCGACCCTGCCGGGTGTCGGCGTGATGGACATGCTTCGGTTCCAGAAGTTCACCATCGGCTGGGCCTGGACCTCCGATTACGGCTCGTCCGAAAACAAGGAAGAGTTCGCCGCGATCTACAAGTATTCCCCGCTCCACAACATCAAACCGGGAACGAAGTATCCGCCCACTTTTATTGTGACCGCTGATCATGACGACCGCGTCTTCCCCGCCCACAGTTTTAAGTTCGCCGCTACCCTCCAAGCCGCGCAGGCCGGTCCCGCGCCGGTCTTGATCCGCATCGAAACCCGCGCCGGCCACGGCGCCGGAAAACCCACCAGCAAGATCATCGAAGAAACCGCCGACCAATGGACCTTCCTGGTCAAGAGTCTCGGAATGAAGCTCCCTTTCTGACCTGACTCAATTGTAGGCGCCCACCCCCCGCACGTTTGTTCCTGGTAGGGACGCCGCGCTGCGGCGTCCGCCTCGGCGGCGCTTTGATCCCAATTGCTACTCGGGCGGCCGCGCGCCGCACCCGGATCTGGGATTAGAGTTGGCGATTCCATGGCCCAGGCTGAGTCATCTCCGGTTCTCTTTACGCCCGGAATCGAAGCCCGCGAAAGATACTAGGGGTGAGACTGCACTCCAGGCCAAGGGGATCATATCGTGAGGACCTTTCGCACTGAGTCATGTTTATCAGGTAACGTCACCGCTTCGAGTTCGGATCCCCGTCCGTCACCTTTTTGTTAAAGAACATAATTGGACGTTATCGTGCAGAGGAACCGAATTCCCGGGCCGATCGAAACAGGCTACTTCACGTTATAGATCTCGACGAGACCGATGACGCCGTTCTTTCCGACCATGATCGCCGTAAACGATCCAGGTGGCAGCGTCGTGAAGATACCCGTCTCGGCTTTAAGGCAGGGCGTAGAGTTCCACCAATCCAACGCCGGTGGAATTGCCCGACCCGCGCACCAGTGCCGTGTAATTGCCGGGTTGCAGCGTCATGAGGATGGCGGATTCGAAATCATTGGTCGGCGCTAGCCCCGATGCCTGTATTTCGGCGGCGTTCGGCGCGTCTCTCCAATTATCGTTAGGGAGAATCAAAGCGCCATCGCCCCCGTGTAACTCCAGGGTGGGATCGGCCAGTGCTCCCTGGACTCCGAAGGCGGTGAGGGAGGGACCGACGGCGCGGACCACGACTTTCACCGAGTTGTTTAGGACAATAAAACCGCCAATCATGAGGTTGTCGCCCGTGTCCACAAACCCTCGTGTGCTGACGTTCGCCAATTTGGCAGGAGAAGCTAAGCTAAGGTCATAAGCCTCAGCGACGCCAACGCCGGTGCCGTTACTTGCTCCGCGGATCTGCGCGGTGTAATTGCCGGGGGCTAACGTCGCGATCAAAGCCGATTCTAACTCATTAGAAGGGGCCGCACCGGTGGCCTGAATGTCAGCTACTTGATCGGCGGTGATGACGCCGCCGATCTGGGTGGTCTTCCAATTGTCGTTCCTGGCGATGAGAGCGCCGGCACCATCATGGAGCTCCAGGGTCGGATCAGCCAGCAAGCCAGGAACATTCGTCGAAGGTCCGATACCGCGCACCAGCACTTTCTTGGTGGAACCTCCCGGGCCAGTAACGATGAATCCGGTGATGAGCAAATTGTCGCCTGTGCCCACCGGCAACCTCGTAGAGATATTAGCGACCGACCCGGTGGTTGGCGTCGTTGTAGGTGTCGCGGTGGGCGTAGGTGTTGCTGTTGATGTGGCCGTCGGTGTAGGTGTCGGTGTCGGTGTAGGAGTTGGCGGGACGCCGTAAAACACATATGCTGCCCCCGCATCAGCAAAGTGCAGGGGATGATCCGTTACATTATGCATGCGTGAGCCTATGATCAGATCGGCCGCGCCATCGGTGTCGAGGTCGCCGCTGCTAATCGAGAAACCGAATCTGTCCCCAGTCAGTTCACCGGTGATGACCCAAGCCGCGCGATCGAAAACATCCACCGTCCCGGATAACGCCCCTCCTAACACGACGAACGTGCGGTTATTGGTCGGGTCGCCGATAACCACTTCGCCCTTGCCATCGCCGTTCCAATCGAAGGCATGCAACGTCTGCGGTGCGATGCCGGTGAATCGCGCCGCTGTCGCCGCGCCGATCGTTTGCGATGCGATCAGCGTTCCACCGCGCACCACATCTACTTCGTTCGTCCGACCCAGGATGATGTCCGCTTTACCATCGCCATCCACGTCGCCCACCGCCAGCCAATCGCTGTCCAAACCCGTAATCGTTGCGTTCGCCGCTGTGGCCGCGAGATCAATCGTGCCAGCGGACAAAGGTCCGTAAAAAACGTACGCGTTCGTAGAAGAGCGAATGATCAAATCCAATTTCCCGTCGCCATTCACGTCTCCAACTGCAACTCGACTTATTCCGGAGTTGGCCGCGGGTCCGTAAATCGTCAGGCTGGCAGGCACCGTGCCTAAATCCCATAGCGCGGGCAGACTGGGGCTGCCGAAAAAGACAAAGACCGCGCCCGCGTTAGTACGATTGCCAGGTCCCGTAGCATTCGCTTCCGCCACGACCAGATCTTCAATCGTGTCATTGTTGAGTTTTCCAGCCGCCAACGCATTCGGGGCGGCGAAGGAGGACGTGGCTTCGCCGGAACGGAATTCCCAAGTGGCTTGGTTCGTCGGCGCAAGAGTCTTGATGCCGGACAATCCCGCGCCGCCTTGGAAAACGAAAACGGAGCCCTTGACATTGAAGTTCGCTGCTCCTGACGCGCCGATGATGAGATCGCGCTTCCCATCACCGTTCACATCGCCCGCTGCCACCGAGTAGCCGATCCACTCGTTCGGACCGGTCGAGCCGGGGTTCTCCACTGGATTGCCCGGGCCGATCAGCGTGAAATCCGCGGGCTGGGTCGCGAGGTTGCGCT
>JBBRDU010000147.1:0-5574 GCA_038203615.1 Chthoniobacterales bacterium | reverse complement strand
CAGAACCATCCCTTTTCCGCGACATGGGCCACTGTAGTGGCGCCTTCATCGACACCAGCGTCGCGCCGAGCCCCTTTGTAATAGGTCCAAATGGCAATCTTGTTCAAGAACGGATCGCGCGCTTTCCAGCCATTGCGCGTCACCGAAAACGTATCCCGCCCGCTGGCATCGATGGTGATGGGCGCGCTGAATTCCCAGCTCTCGCCGTTCTTGCCAACGGCCTTCACGCCGGTGACCACGCCGTTCTGGCGAATCGCCTCCCGGGCCGTGGTCTCCTCCCGCACCTCGGCTCCCTTAGCGCGCGCATTGTCAAGCAGCAACTGGTCGAACTCGCTGCGCAAGACCTGCCAGGTATTGGCCGCCTCATGTTCGAGGTGCGTAAAAAAATAAAACGGTTGCGACGACCGTCCGTCGGGACTCACAAACTGGACGCTGTATTTTTTTGTGAAGTTCGAAGCCTTCATCTGGTCGAGCACGCCCAGACGCTCGAGCGTGAAGTAGCCAAATGGCAGCAGCGATTCGCCGATATGGTAACGCGGAAACTTCTCCCGTTCCAGCAACAGCACCCGGCGGCCCTTTTGCGCGAGCACGGCCGCCGCCGTCGAACCGGCTGGCCCGCCTCCAATCACAATCGCTTCATAGACCGGATTCTCGTGCACCACTGCTCTCCCAACTTGAAGAATCGAACGCCGGGCTCACCTACACATAGCGCGCGCTACGATGTTCGGGCAGGAAAAACTCATAGAGCAGCCTGTCTACCTGCAACAGGCCCTCGCGGTTCAGCCGCAGGCTGTCTTGATCCAGCGCCAGAAATCCTTGATCTTGCAATTTACTCAGGGAATCGGCGAAGCGCTGCTGAATGTCGACGCCGAACTTACTCTGGAAGTACCCTGTGTGTACATGCCCAATCTTCATTTGAAGGATGAGTTCCCGAATCATACGCTGTTCGTGGGTGGGCGTCAATGCGCGGTAGATCGGAAGCGCCCCTTGATGCAGGCAGGCGAGATAGGTCTCGAATTCGTGTTCGTTCTGCAGGTGAGTCCCACCGATGTGAGAAAAGGAGGCCACGCCGAGCCCGATCAAGTCCGCGCCTGTCCACAACAGGTCGCGGTAGAGAAAACGGGTCCGCGAAGGGTCCTTGACCGCAGTGTAGGCGCTCCCCACACTATAGCCGGCCTTTTCCAATTCCGAGAAAGCGTAACTTACCCATTCCCGCTTTGTCCCCCAGCCGGCCACGGGCGCGACGGTCTGTCCAAGCACCTTCATTTCTTTGAAAATGGTGGTGTTGTAAGGAACTTCCATCTGGTAGATGGTGACGCTGTCGGGAGCTAACAATATGGTCTTGTGTACGGTTTCCCGCCAGTTATCGGTGGTCTCCCCCATCATCCCCGCGATCAGGTCGATATTGATCTGCGGGAATCCGATAGAGCGCGCGAAATCATAAGACCGATCGATTTCCTTCGAGCCATGCGCGCGCCCATTGATGTTCAGGATATGGTCGTCGAAATTCTCGATACCTAAACTGAGGCGGGTAACGCCCAGCTCTTTGATGATCTTCAGCTTGCCTTCAGTCAGGGTTCCGGGCTCGCATTCAAAAGTGACCTCCTCAGCCTCATCCCAAGGCAGCAGCCTTTTCATGGCATCGACTGTCTGGGTGAGCTGGCGGGACGAAATGTAGGAGGGGGTTCCGCCACCAAAATAAATGAATTTCGGCTTCCTCCCGCCTATGAAAGGCTTTTGAGAGTAAAGCGTCAACTCCTGGATGGCGGCATCGAGGTAACCGTCAATCTCTTGCGCGTTTTTGTCGGTATAGACCTTGAAGTAACAAAAATGACATCGTTTACGGCAAAAAGGAATGTGGAGGTAAATCCCCAGCGGGGTTCCCGGACGCGGCGCGCGCTCCAAGGCACTGTGGGCTTCGTGGACTGATTCCCGATTCCAGAAAGAGTACGGCGGATAATTAGAGATGAAATAGTTGCCGGCTGTAGTCTCCTCAACGCACGCTCTGCCCGGCGGTTCCGTCATCCTGAGCCACTCCTTGTCCCCTATACTATAGCCTGATGTCCCGCACTATCGCGGCTCTGTGCGCTCTCCTGTCGGCTCCACTTGCCGCCGAGGATTGGCCGCAGTTGCTCGGGCCGGCGCGCAACGGTATCTACGCCGGCTCGGATCTGGCTCAATCGTGGCCGCCGGCCGGTCCCGCCGTTGTATGGAAGCGAGACGTCGGCCAAGGCTTCAGCGCTCCGGTAGTGGCCCACGGGCGCCTGATTCTGTTCCATCGCGTTGCCAATCGTGAGACCGTTGAGGCGATGGACGCGAAGACCGGCCGCAAAGTTTGGCTGTTCGATTACCCCACCGCATATCGGGACGATTTCGGCTTCGATGAAGGGCCGCGGGCGGCGCCGGTGATTGCCGGCGAGCGAATCTACACGCTGGGCGCCGAGGGCGTGCTGCACGCGCTCGACTTCGCCACCGGAAAGAAGTTATGGAGCGTGGCGACGCGTGAGAAGTTCGGCGCTCCGAAAGGATTTTTCGGCGCGGCATTCGGGCTGCTGGTGGAGGGCGGCAAAGTACTCGCCAACGTTGGCGGACCCAACGGCGCGGGGATTGTGGCTTTCGAGCAGGAGACTGGCAAGGTGTTGTGGACCGCAACCAGCGACGAGGCCAGTTACTCGGCGCCGGCAGTGGCCACCATCGGCGGCGCGCGGCACGCGCTGTTCCTCACGCGCGCAGGCTTCGTCGACCTTGATCCTGAGACAGGTAAGGTTCGCTACCAGATGCGTTGGCGCTCTCGCAACGACGCTTCGGTAAACGCCGCCACACCGCTGGTGATCGGCGATATGGTGTTTCTGTCGGCAAGCTACGGCACTGGCGCGACCGTACTCCGGTTGGCCGGTTCGCAGTGGGAAAAGCTATGGGCATCGGATGATGTATTGTCGAACCACTACGCCACCAGCGTCTATCGCGACGGTTATCTGTACGGCTATCACGGGCGGCAGGAATACGGGCCGAGCCTGCGCTCGGTCGAATTGAAAACGGGTAAAGTGCGTTGGAGTGTCGATGACTTCGGCGCGGGCACGCTGATACTGGCGGGCGATCGGCTGTTGCTGCTGCGCGAGAGCGGCGAGCTGGTCGTCGCGCCGGCCACGCCGGAAGGGTTTCATGCGGCCGCGAAAGCGCGGCTGATGGAGGGCACGGTGCGCGCCTATTCAGCCCTGGCCGAAGGTCTCCTCTACGTACGCAACCAAACTACGCTGGCCTGTTTCAATTTGCACAAGTAGCGCCCGCGCACGCGCTTTGCAATTCCTGAGGGGGTGCATTACACTGAGGGCCAATGAAGTTCTGCGCGACCTACCTGCTAGTCTCGGCCGCCCTCGCGGCTGACGGGAATTGGCCCCAATTCCGCGGACCGTCCGCCAGTGGGGTCGGCACGGGTACGCCTCTCATCGAATGGAATGCAGAGTCGGGCAAGAACATCCTCTGGAAAACGGTGATACCCGGCCTTGGCCACTCCAGTCCGGTCATCTGGGGCGACCGCCTCTTTATCACCAGCGCCGTCCCCGCCGCCGGCGAATCGGCCCTGAAAGTTGGCTTGTATGGCGATATCGCCCCGGTCAAGGGCGAGCCCGCGCAAAGCTTCAACGTCTATTGCCTCGACCGCAAATCCGGCAAGATTCTGTGGGAGCGCACCGCGGCGAGCGGGCCGCCCAAGATCATGCGCCATCCGAAATCGACGCATGCCAATCCAACTCCCGCTACGGATGGCAAACACCTGGTTGTCTTCTTCGGCTCGGAAGGACTCTTTACCTACGACTTGAATGGCAAGCTGCTCTGGAAGAAAGATTTCGGAGTTCTGGATTCCGGTTTCTACATGGTGCCGGGCGCGCAGTGGGGATTTGCCAGCTCACCGGTCATTCACGATGGCATGGTCGTCATCCAGGCGGATGTGCAAAAAGATTCGTTCGTTGGGGCCTTTGACATCAACACTGGAAAGGAACTCTGGCGCACGCCGCGGAGCGATGTGCCGACGTTTGGCACTCCGGCGGTAGTACCGTACACCGCAGGCGGCGCGCCAGGTTGGCAAGTCGTGGTGAACGGATGGAAGCGCATCGGCGGCTACGATCTAAAGACCGGCAAGGAATTATGGAACCTCAAAGGTGGCGGTGACATCCCGGTCCCAACGCCCGTTTTTCTGGACGGGCTGGTGGTCATTACGAACGCGCATGGGCAGGGGCGGCCGATCTATGCCATCCGCACCGATGCCGCCGGCGACATCACGGAAACCCACCAGGGCATCGCCTGGTTACAGGAGCGCGCCGGCAACTACATGCAGACTCCGCTTCTCCACGCCGGCCTGGGTTATTTCTGCCACGACACGGGCGTCCTTAGCGTTTACGAGTTGTCCACTGGAGAGCGGATGTATCAACAGCGCCTGGGCGGCGGGACATCCGGATTCACGAGTTCGCCGGTGGCCGCAGACGGCCATCTCTACATCACTAATGAGGAAGGCCACAGCTATGTACTGGCGCTCGGCCGCGCTTACAAACTGCTGGCGGAGAATGAACTTGGCGAGACCGTGATGGCCACACCCGCTATTTCCGATGGCGTGCTCTACATTCGAGGCGGCAAGCATTTGTTCGCGGTCGGTGGCAAGCCGTAAGGCAGGTTCCTGAGACCATGGGACCGTTCGACTTCGAGGTCCGCACACGGGTCGTCTTCGGTGAAGGCAGATTCGGGGAGCTTGGCTCGCTGGCCCGAGAGCTAGGCTTCCGGCGCACGCTGGTGGTCGCGGATCGCGGCCTGGTGGCGGCGGGTTATGTGAGGCACGGGGTTGAGCGGCTGGCGGAAGCCGGCTGCCAAGCGTTCGCGTTCCACGATTTCGGAGTGAATCCGGACACGGCGATGGTCGAGGCCGGACGAGTTTTCGCGGCGGCGCATGGCGTGGATTCCATCATCGGGCTGGGCGGCGGCAGCTCGCTCGACTGCGCCAAAGGGATCAATTTTGTACTTACCAACGGCGGTAGTATGCGCGACTATTGGGGCCACGGCAAGGCCACGCGGGCCATGCTGCCAATGATCGCGGTTCCGACCACCGCCGGCACGGGGAGCGAGGCGCAATGCTACGCGCTGATTTCCGACGCCGGGACGCACGCGAAAATGGCGTGTGGCGATCCGAAGGCTGCTTTTCGTGTGGCGATTCTGGATCCGCTGCTGACGCGGTCGCTGCCACCGGAGGTGACCGCGGCCACCGGCTACGACGCGATCTCGCATGCCGTCGAGAGTTACGTTACCACTCAGCGCAACGCGGTCTCGCAATGCTTCGCGCGCGAGGCGTGGCGCCTGCTGGCGGCGAATTTTGAGCGGGTGCTCCGCGATCCCGGCGATCTGGAGGCGCGCGGCGCGATGCAGCTCGGCGCGCATCTGGCTGGCATCGCGATCGAGCATTCTATGCTCGGGGCGACGCACGCCTGCGCCAATCCGCTCACGGCCCACTTCGGCGTTACGCACGGCGTGGCAATCGCCGCGCTCCTGTCGCACGTGGTGCGCTGGAACCAGGCAGTGGCGGGCGAGCTA
>JBBRDU010000146.1:0-5665 GCA_038203615.1 Chthoniobacterales bacterium | reverse complement strand
GTGAGTCCTTCCCAGCAAGAGCCGGGTGTGCCTCCCCCACTATCCCGGCCGCGAAACTTAGCTAACGATAAGAAACCGCTATGTTGTCCAAAGAAGTGAAGCACTTCGTGCTTAGCGTTGGGGCCGCGATGCTCGCGGGTTGCGGCGCAGGGCATGATCAGATTTTCGAAAAATATGGCATTTATTACGGGGTTTCTCCCGGCGGTTATATCGCGGCCCAATATACTGCTCCGCCTGAGCGTGGGTCCAGCATGTCTGGAACGGAAATGTTTAGATCTGTTGCTCAAGAACTAGATGGTGTGAGACGTGGGCAAATTCCGATTCGTAACGGCTTGAAGGAAAACCTTGCGAAGTGCGAGACGGTGACCATCGTAGCCATCGTGGTTCACAACGCGGGAAAGACTACGGTTAAAGAGGAATATGTGGGCATCATATCATTTCCAATTGCGCAGCTAGCATTAGTAGCCCGCGATGGGCCAACTGCGGAGATGGGCGTAAGCACTGTCGGAATGGAGGATAAGGACACGGGGACCATTGCGCGTGAGGAGCATGCCCGAATAATGAGAAGGGTTAAATGAGGCAAAGGCAGGTTATAAAGGGAAAGGGCGGAAGGGGTCAGGACAACGGAATAGGGGTCCAACGGAATAGTAGGTGCGAACCGGGAACATAGGTTACACTTTGACCGGGAACATGGGTGACACGATAAGCTGGGCGGATGCCCTTCGGCTTGCGTCACCAACTGCCGCGCGCCCGCCGGTTCGCCCACGCGCTAATTTTAGGCCGCGCTCCGGCCGCCGGTGGGCTGTCGACATCCGGTGCCATGCTGGATTGCAAGTCTGGGCGTGTTTGCCGCAGTGCCCGCGCTTCGCCGGTCAGGCGCCGCGGCAAGCTCGGCAAGCTGATCTTGATGGCCCAAAAACAGGCCAGAATCGCAATTAAGGTCGACACGATGAGGATGAAGGAGTCCATAATGCTTGCTTGGTTATGAGCTGCGAGCGGGCGCCTGCGGCTGCCGGCGTGCTTTGTTCTTCCCTCCATCTCGGAACTCGGAACCGATCATTACGGACTTTTGCGTCGATCCAATTTGTCGCCCCTTTTGTCCCGCCCCGATCGTAAGAGCAGAAAGGGTCAGGACAAAATACTTGAAAGAGCATGGTCGAGCGGACGAATCGTAAGGTATGCCACGGCGGCTGGGTCTCGAATTCGCTGGCGGGTGCTACCACGCCATGCCGCGGGGGGATCGAAGGGGAATTCATTTTCAAGGACGACGTCGATCGCGCGGCGTATCTGGAATATCCTGGGACTGGTTTGCCAGCCGCATAGCTGGCCGGTCCATGCCTGGGTGCTGATGGGCAATCACTATCACCTGCTGTTGGAAACCCCTGAGCCGAATCTTGTCAGTGGCATGGGCCAGTTACAGCAGACGAATACCCAGCGATTCAATCGACGGCATGCAGGCGCGCTGGAAGGTAAAGAGCCTTGAATACGTGAAAGCAAAAAAGGAAAACCGAATGTGGACTTTGCGGCAGCATTATAAGTCACACTCGTTCAAAGAATTCGCCGTGTACGGAGCGACCGAACTTTTTGCACATCCGCAGATAGCGAGAGGTGCGATGGAATTATGAACCCTTCACCCGAGTAATCATCATTGTATGCATGAATCCCCACTTCCCAATCGCCTCCGCGCCGGCTCGCCTGGACTGGGGGAGGCGAGCAGTGATGAAATCGAAACGCGCGCGCGGGAGCTGGCCCTGATCGACGGGCGCGAAACCGCTTCGGAGTCCGACCTTTCCCGAGCGACCGCAGAACTGGGGGGGTCGCCCAGATCATCTCGCGCGACCGCGGCACCGGAGGAAGTTCGCGCGGACATGGAGAGTCTGACGACTTGGGATGAGCCCGTCGACGCCCACGGTCGACACATCTCTCTTAATTCCGATGTGGATGAAGCGAGCATTGGAAGTCAGTTGATCCAGGAAGGCGTGAACGAAGCCGACCATGATTCGCGGGTGGCAGCCGCGGAAGCTGCGAACGAACGCGATTGACGCGGCGGACGAAGATCGATCACGATATTCGGCAGGAGTGATGCGACCTCGCAAGCAGGCGCTTGATCCTGATTAGGCCTCGAGGTCCGAGTGCCTCTTGTTCTGATGACGCCCGGCCCCTTTCACTTGCCGCTGCTCGCCGCCGCGGGTGGGGAGCATACGCTCGCCATCTTTTTCACGCAGGTCATGCTGCTCATCGTCGTGGGACGATTGCTCGGCGAGGTGATGCAGCGCTTCGGACAGCCGGCGGTCATCGGACAACTTCTCGCCGGCATTATTCTTGGACCGAGCGTCTTCGGCACGATTTGGCCCGCGGCGCAGTCCGCGCTTTTTCCGCTCAAGTCAGTCGACCGGCAAATGCTGAGTGCCGTCTCGGAGCTCGGCGTCCTGATGCTGCTGCTGGTGACCGGCATGGAGACGGATCTCGCGCTCGTGAAACGCGTGCGCCGGGCGGCGGCCATTACGTCGCTCGCCGGGATCGTTTTTCCGTTTGCCTGCGGTTATGTGCTCGGTGAGCTGCTGCCCGACAACCTCCTGCCGGATCCAAACCGGCGATTGATGACGTCTCTGTTTCTGGCCACGGCGCTCTCCATTTCGTCGGTCAAGATCGTGGCCACGGTGCTCCGGGAGGCGGATTTTCTCCGGCGCGATCTCGGGCAGATCATTCTGGCGTCGGCCATCCTGGACGACACGATCGGCTGGACAATCCTGGCCTTCATTGGCGGATTGGCCGCGCAGGGGAGAATCGTGGCCGGCCCGATTCTCTTTACGGTGGTCGGCACCGCGGGGTTTCTGCTCTTCGCTTTTACGATCGGCCGGCGATGGGTTGGGCGCATCATCCGCTGGGCCAATGACTCCTTCGTCATCGAGGTTCCCGTGATCAGCGTGATCCTGGTCCTGATGATCGCCCTGGCGCTGTTGACGAATTTCATCGGGGTGCACACGGTCCTCGGCGCGTTTGTGGCGGGCATTCTGATCGGCCAATCGTCCATCCTGACCAAACACATCGAGGAGCAACTTCGCGGTCTGATCGTCGCACTTTTCATGCCGGTCTTTTTCGGCGTGGCGGGTCTCTCCATCGATCTCAAGGTGCTGGGGGATCCGCGTCTGCTCTTTCTCGCCGTAGTGCTCCTGGGCGTCGCCA
Source organism: Chthoniobacterales bacterium (assembly GCA_038203615.1). Taxonomy (GTDB): domain Bacteria; phylum Verrucomicrobiota; class Verrucomicrobiia; order Chthoniobacterales; family UBA10450; genus JBBRDU01. The sequence continues at coordinate 2,479 of JBBRDU010000146.1, read as the reverse complement.
CCATTGGCAAGCTCGGCGGCTGCTACCTTGGCAGCCGACTGAGCCGGATGAATCATCAGGAGGGACTGGCGGTCGGCCTCGCCATGAATGCGCGCGGCTCCACGGAAATCATCCTCGCGACGATCGGTCTGACGATCGGCGTCCTGAACCAGCAACTCTTCACGCTGATTGTCCTGATGGCGGTGATCACCACGATGTTGATGCCGCCGATGTTACGCTGGGCGCTCGATCGCGTGCCGCTCCGCGACGAGGAAAAGAAGCGCCTAGAGACCGAGTCGGCCGAGGAGAAGGACACCCTGCCTAAATTGGAGCGCGTGCTCGTCGGCCTCGACGCCGGCAATGGCAGTGACTTGGCGGCGAAGCTGGCGGGCTGGCTCATCGGCGCCCGTCACCTCACCGCGTCGATTTTGGACGTGAGCGACAAGAAAACAATCGGCGGCACCCTTTCGGCGCGTTCGCAGAGCGTGCGTGAGGCGGCGGAATCCGCGATTCAATCCCGGTCCGCGGTTGACTTGGAAAAAACGGCTCAGCCTGATCAAAATCCGGTCGAAGCCGCCGCCGCGGCCGGAGGCCAGAAACTTCCGTTGAAGGAATTGATCTCATTCCTGCCTTTCAAGGAAAAATCCGGCGATTTGCCTGATCCGGTCGCCGACGCGATTCTCAGCGAAGCGAAGAACGGTTACGGCCTGCTCTTTCTCGGGCTGGAGCAGGGCGGCAAAGGTCGATCGGAAACTCTGCCGGCGACGGTGGAGGATATCGTGCGTGGATGCAGCGTGCCCACGGCGATTTTTTATGGCGGCGAGCTCGGCCGGGAAATTCCTGATGGACCGCTCGAGCGAATTCTGGTGCCGACGTCGGGGGTCGACTACTCGCGCTTCGGCGCGGAGGTGGCGGTGGCGATTGCGCGGGGCTGCGGCGCGACCGTGACGGCGTTGCATGTTTCCGCGCCGCCGACCGATAACGAACTGTTGCGGCGTCCCGGGCAGTTGCTCCGGAGTGGCCGGGCGCTGCTCGCGGATCTCGTTGCCCTGGGTCAGCGTGAGTCCGTCCGGGTCATCTCGAAATCGCTGGTCGGACCCGCCAAGGAGACCGCGATTCTCCGCCAGGCCCGGCTCGGCAACTACCAGCTCATCGTGCTCGGCACCAAGGCGCGGGTGGGCGAGGAGTTACCGTTTGGGAAGAGCGTTTCGGTGATCCTCGAGAAAGCACCTTGTCCCATTCTGATCGTGAAGTCGTAAGGAGACGGCGCGCCCGGGCTCCGGGCCGGGCTTGAGCAAGCCCGCGGCGAAGTCTGCCGCACATCATCCTGGGTCCACACTTAAATGATGACACTTCACGCGGATCGAGAGGAGATCGCTTCGATTCTGGGCCTCACCAAGAGCGGACCATTCCCTGTCCGGGCGCCAGAGGGGGCAGTTCGACCGCAGCAACGCATTAAACATAAGACCCTTCGGCGCGTGAGCTTCGAATGTAGGTGGGACAGACGAAGGATTTTACCGCGTCTGGCTCAAATTCCACCCAAGCAGAAAACTTCACATCAAATAGTGCTATGAAACGTTTATTCCTCATTTTAGTGACCGCCGCCATGACCCAGATGCTACCTAGTCTGGCCTCCGCGGAAGACAGCAAGCCCAATGCGACGCTCAACCTCTCACAGGGTCAGGTCGGGCTCGGAGTCGGCTGGAGCTGGGGCAAAGGCACCCTCAATTTCCGCGGCAAGAACTATACCTTCAAGGTGACTGGTCTCTCGGTTGGCGATGTCGGCATCACGAAGGCCAGGGCCTCCGGCAAAGTTTACAACCTGAAGAATCTCTCGGACTTCAATGGGACGAACGCCTCGGCCGCCGCGGAAGCGACCCTGGCCAAGGGTGGCGGCGCCACGGTGATGAAGAACGAAAACGGGGTGGAAATTCGGATGTACCCCAAGACCAAGGGCGTGAACCTGAAACTCGCCGGTGAAGGCGTGAAATTCACCCTGACCAGCAAGTAAGAAGCGTCGGCCCGATATCCCCCGGGGGCACGGTCTCGACCGATCGTGACCAATGGTCCATCCGGACATTTCCCCCGGGGTATTTCTGTCGCGTATGACGGAGCGTCGATCGGAACGCGCACGTTAGGTTCGGTCGCGGGCGACCAACGGCCGCGGGCGTAGGATGGGATTCTTGCCCGTGATGAGTGGGAGACATCCCAGACTTTGAGCACCGGGTCCACCTCCACCACGTCCTCTGCGCCACGGCGGCGTGGCGGACATGTTTTGCTTCAACGGGCGTCCTGTCCTCGACTCGCGCAGCGTCTCGTTTCCCCACGGGCAAGATGATTCCCGTGCTACGGCCGAGCCAGCGTCCGCCATTCCCAGAGCCACCGGTTACGCGTCTGATTAAACGGCTCAAGGGGCACGATCGATCGCTCAGGCTCTTGGCCCGGCCCAAATTATTTCATGGCTCCCTCGGCGGGAGCGCCCCGGTTTGATCCGGCCCGG
>JBBRDU010000145.1:0-5670 GCA_038203615.1 Chthoniobacterales bacterium | reverse complement strand
CCTGATCTTTGTTCTGCTTTACCTGAACTTCGGGAACGTTGCCGAGACGTTCATCGTCATCCTGAGCATTCCCTTCGCTCTCGTCGGCGGAGTCTGGCTGATTTATTGGTTAGGCTACAACTACAGCGTGGCGGTCGCGGTTGGCTTTATCGCTCTGGCCGGCGTTGCCACCGAAACCGGGGTCGTCATGATCGTCTACCTGGACGAAGCCTGGCGGCACTTAAAGCAAAACAAACCAAAGCCAACAGCAGGTGATCTGTATCACGCTGTCATGGAAGGCGCCGTGCAACGCGTCCGTCCCAAGATGATGACAGTGAGCGCGATCATGGGCGGCTTGCTTCCGATCATGTGGGGCCACGGCGCGGGCGCGGACACGATGAAGCGCATCGCCGCCCCGATGGTGGGAGGGATGGTCAGCTCGACGGTTCTGACCCTGTTGATTATTCCTGCGATCTACTTTTCGTGGCGCAGCCGGGAAGTCGAACGCGAGGCGGTCCTAGCGTCCTCCCGGCGGAAACCGATCCTGGTGGCGACGGCGATCACGGTCGCGGTCATTCTCGCTGCGGGTGCGTGGTGGTTGTGGCCGACGCAGCGGGGAGGCGGTGGCAACCTCTCAGCAGTCATCCAAACCGAGGCGGTCGGAGATTACCAATTCGAGATTCTGGGAAAAAAATCTGAACTTCATGTGGGCCAAAACCCCGTGGAAATACGAGTGACTCAAGGGGGCGCGCCCGTGGATGTGGGCAACGTTTCCTTTGAACTCAGAATGGACATGCCCGGGATGCCAATGCGCGCCAATGCCCCGCTCGCGAAAACAGCGCAGCCCGGAGTTTATTCGGGTTCGATGAAAATTGACACACAGGGCGAATACACTGGCCAGGCCGGTTATTCGGGGCCCAAAGGCGAGGCCCAGAAAACTTTCACAGTGCGCGTGGCGCAATGAGCGATGGAAGATTCCACGATGGAGTCAAAAGGATTAAATTATGAATCATGCACACGGATGGATGAATGGCTGGATGGGCGGAGGGATGTGGATATAGAAGGTGGTCGGCGTCCTGATCGTGGTCCTGCTGATCGTTGTGATCAGAAAATTGTCCAAGACTAATTGAGAGCGCGCTAACGTTTATGCGAATTCCTAACTAAGAACGGAGGACCGGAATGCTCGAGGGACCCCGAAAAGAGAACGCTGGGAGCAGTACATCGCAGCCTACGAGGACGCGCTCAACAAATGCAGCACCGCGAGTGCGCCCTGGTTTGTCATTCCTTCCGAGCATAAATGGTTCCGCAACCTCGCGATCTCGCAGATCATCGTCTAAACGATGGAAACGTTGGGCATTCAAGTCCCGCAGCCGACCGTAAACATCGCGGACATTCGCCGGAAGTATCACCAAGCGGCGGCACGAGCGGAAAGCGCGTAGGCGTGGTTGAGACAAGATTGTCGAGGGGACTCGAACCTGCGCTCGGCGTTATTCCCCGTCCAAGAGAAACCTGGCAAGTGTAAGTCTGCCATGTCGGACCCAAACCACCCTCGGGGTGGAATTGTCGGCGAGACCATTAGGCTAGGATTTGTGCTAAATTGAATTCATCACAATGCCAGGGTGGCGAAATTGGCAGACGCGCCAGACTTAGGATCTGGTGGAGCAATCCTTAGGGGTTCGAGTCCCCTCCCTGGCAGTTGTTTGCGTGGAATGCGGAAGCTCAAGGCTGGCCGCAGTATTTGAAAAGGAGCAATTCGGCCCCGGCATTTTCGGAAAAATAAAAGCGAATGGCGCCGTCGCGACCCATGTAATCGCGCGGGACGCTGCAACTGGCACGCATGCTGTGGACCTGATGGATTCCAATCTGATTCCGCACGTAGAGTTCGCCCCATGCTTCGATGAAAACGGCGCGAGTTGTTTTTTCCGTCAGGAGAACTTCCAGAGCCGAACGTTCGTATTCGATATAGGTAATAGTCGATGCGGCTTCGAGCGCGTGGTAGTCAAGGCAGGCGGACTTCATCAAACCAGTGAGCGGCAAATCCTGCCAGGTCGATGCGACGATCCCGACGCGTAGTCGCGGGTCGAAACCGGCAGCGGCATTTCGTCTTGAGTAAGTGCTGAGCGCGATGCGGATCGGTTCGCCGGTCCCGATTCCGATCGTGATCCAGAAATGATCGATGTTTGCCGGGACCCGGTCGATTTCGGCGGCGAAGGTTATCGGCGGGCCGGCGACATGGACGAGCTCGCCGTGGGTGAACCCAGCGTAGGTCTGCGAACCGGCTTGTCTGCGTCGAGGAGGCAAAGGCTGCGTCAGCCCGATGTCATTCCGAGCGAAGTGGAGGAATCCCGGGGCCTGACCTTGGAGCTTTCACGGGATCCCTCGACGTTGCACGGGTTGACGGCTTTTCTTAATTTCCACCTGCGCACAAAGCAGATCGTCCCAAGTAAAACGACAGCCAGGGCGGCAAAATGATAGCCGGAAAACGGGCCGAGCAATCTTGGAGTCGCGCGGACGAACTCGTGGGCGAAGCGGAACAGGCCATAACCAATCAGGTAAAGGTGGAAGTGCTGACCGGGGAGAAGATTTCGATTCCGAAGAATAAGAAAGAGAATGAAGGCGAGTAAGTTGAAAGCGAGCTCGACGGGGACCGCGGGCCAGCGCGGGATGCCTTCGATATCCTTGAGGGCGTACCACCCGGGCGAACAGACCGCGCCGAGGCAGCAACCGTGCAGCAAACACCCAATCCGTCCGAGGCCGATTCCGATCGGCGCGATGAGCGCGAAATCGTCGCCGGTCGCGCGCTCGAACCCGACATGGTGCTTGGCCAGTTCGACGAAAGCATAACCGCCGAGGAGCGCGCCGAGAATCGATTTTCCGGCAGCCAGTTGCGGCCACCTATCCGGCGCGCCGAAATGCAACCAGCCTTCCGCAAGAAGGTAGACGATTTTCGCGCCGAAGAACGCACCGACCAGGGCAGCGCCGTAGATAAAAATCAGGCGTTTATCCTGGCGCGCGCGTTGCCTCCAAAAGAGAAAGCTAATGACGACGCCGGCGAGCAGCAGCAAGGTGTAGGGCGCGATCATCATGATCAAACTCATTGATGCGCGTCGCCATGACAGGGCGCAAGGGAGACTTCCGCTTCATCTGGCGCGACCCGAGCATCCGCAAAGCCGGAGTAATAACGACAGAAGGAATCGAGTTTTCCATCCGGACGGATCACGTGCGTGCAGCAGCGGTCGATCCGGTCCTCATCCCAGGTCCAAGCATCCATGAACGGTTTGATGAAAAGGCGGAAGGTGTTGGTTTCATTCAGCTCGAACTCGCGGAGCAATTCGCCGAGCGGCTCGGAATCGCAACCGCATTTCATCAGGTCCTCCAGTTTGTAACGCACCTTGTCGCGCAGGAATCCCTGGACCTGGGCGAAATCGATAAAGTCGCTGATGGAATAGGTCCGCCCCTTGGCCTTGAGCAGGTAACCGATCGTCGCGCAATTTGGGTCGCCGCAGGGGAGCGGAGTGAAATCCTCGAAACGGAGCCGGCCATCCGACTGGCCGACCGCGGCGAGGATGATATCCGCGGTATTCAATCGGGCGCTGCCATTCACCGGGATCCGGCCGCTGCCGAACATCGGTTGGAAGGCGACGCCGCGGACGTGCGGATATTGAAGGCCAAATTCGATCGCGTCCCATAGGTGCGGGAGGTTTTCCGGGATCACGGTCATCGCAAGAGTGATGGGCAGGTTCATTTCGCCGCAGCGCTCGATGGCGCGCCGACGGGTATTGCGGAGATCGGCGCCGCGCAGGAACTCCTGACCTTCGAGCTGCACGCCATCGAACTGCAAATAGAGCTGAAGCCCTCCGTAATCGAAACTCCGGCTGAGTTGTTCGGCGAACTTCGCGTCGTTCGCGATTCGGATGCCGTTCGTGTTCAAAAGGAGGTAATCGATCCCGGGATTGTCGCGGGCCCAGGCGAGAAGTTCGAAAAATTGCGGATGCAAGGTGGGCTCACCGCCCGAGAGCTGGAGAATCTCGATACTACCTTTGCGATCGATCACGCCCTGGATGCGGAGCTGCAGGTCACGGAGCGGGACGGCATCGACGTTTTTGGCCGCGCCGACGGGGGAGTCCGCATAGCAGGTAGGACAGGCGAGATTGCATGAGTTTACGATCTCGATAAGCGCGAGACAGGTCGAAAGTTTTTCGAACGGCGCATCGCCTTTCCCGTGCGCATTGCGGCCGAGAGTGCCGCGGACCGCGCCGTCGCTGGCGCGGGAGGCGTTACCGCAGCAGTCGCCCTCTTCGGCGTTGCACGGATCACCCTTTGCCAGCCAGTAGAAACGCGCGTCGGAGCTGATGCAGCTCTCGGCCTTGCCATGGACAGGGCATCTGCGGCGCAGGAACACTTTTGCGGTGGGGGCGTCCGAACGCCAGACCTCGGCGGGACAGGCCGTGCGACAGACCGGACAACGGCTGGTGGTGCGTTTGAGCAGTTGGTCGATGGGCGGGGAGCAGGCGGAGGTTTCCACCGTTTTAGTGACTGGTCGCAAGCACGGCAATGCACCCCGCCACGGCCAACCCGCTTAGGGCGATGAGAAAAACGATTCCGAAAAGAATCCCGAGGAAGAAAACCTGGAGGGGAGTTTTGCCGGCGCGCGTCGCGAAAAGAAAGCCGGCCGCGAAACAAAGCGCGATGACAAATCCGACCACTGAGAGCCCGAGCATCATGTTTCCGCGCGTGGGTAAAAAATAAGATAAGCGAGCGCGAAAAGACCAGCGAGGATAATTCCGAGACCGGCCTGGCGAAACGTCACGATCCCGCGGACGAGGTAAATAAGGCCCAACCCGAATTCGAGCGCGCCGCGCGCGATTCCCACCTGGGCCCAGACGAGGTGGCGGACCGGATCCGCCGATGCCTTCCAGTAACCGATCGCCATGGTGAGCAACGCACAGCCCCAGAGGGCGATGATGTAAGTGACGCCGATGGGCAGGTCCGCGAAACCGAAGGCAAGCAGGAGATATTGGGGAAGGACGAGAAGCAGCGTTCCCAGGAGAAACAGCACGGCGGCATCGAGAGCGAGGAGAAGGCCGGTAACGCGCAGCTTCACGGACCGGCAGTTTGCCATGAGATCTGCAAGAGAGGCGATAGAATTCTGGCGCGTGAATTCAACGTCTGTGCGGTTTGGATGACCTTCGAGCTTCCACTTGCCAGCGTTTCTGGAGCAGCGGCGCTCTGTCGCCGCAAGTTAACTCCCGGAGAGAGGGGGGCGGCTCCAGCGTATGCTAGCGGGGAGAGGAATCGTTCGAGGGAGAAAAGGCACCGTTCCCTTCATCGATGTAGAGCGTTTCGCCGACGAGAGAGACGCGGAGGTGCTGGCGCCATTCGCCGGAGGGAAACTGGCGGGCCGCCTGGATCGTTTTACTAAGTGAATCGATCCGCGCGGCCTTTTCGTCCATGGCTTCTACCAGGACGCGGCCGTCGAATTTTTGCGGTGGCGTGACGCCAAGAATATGGAGAACGGTTGGTGCAATATCGATGTTGCCACTCGGAAGACTGCTGGTGAGGTGTTCTCGAAAGTCCGGGCCGGCTGCGATCAGTGTATTGTGAACGTCGAATTCACTCAGCGTGGCGTGACTGCCCTGGCCTGGGCCACGGGAGGAATCGGTGATAATCTGACCGGGAACACCGAAACGA
>JBBRDU010000144.1:0-5678 GCA_038203615.1 Chthoniobacterales bacterium | reverse complement strand
TTACCCCCATGAGATCGCACTCGCACTCTGCGGACTCGCGATCCTGCCCCGGATTCCCTTCAAGCCCACCGGCCTGAAGAAACACCGGCCGCGTCTCCCGACCGTCTTCTTTGTGCTCTTCGCCTACCTCGCCGCTCACTTTGCCTATTCCGCGTGGCGCGACTGGGACTCGGGGGGATTGGGGAATATCTCGCGTGCCTACCTCAACGCGCTTTGGCCATTCATCTTTGGCTTCGCCTTTTATCTGTATGGCTCCTCCAAAGTCATCGGTGGAGCCCTTCGCGCGATGTACCTCGCCCTGCTCATCCGGATGGCGTTTGGCTTCGTAAATTATTTCCTCGATGAAAATTATGCGGTGCCCCTGATCAATTATTCGATCGACCCGCAGGATCTCCGAACCTCCGGCACGAATTTGCTGATCCTTTCCACCTTGATGGTGATTTCCTCCCGCGGGCCGATCGCGCGGGTCGCCCATTTCGTGGTCGCCATGATTTCGATCTACGCCTGCCTGGTGGGCGGCGCGCGCGCCCAGATTGCCGCCATTCTTCTCTATCCGCTCATTCTTAGTGTGATCTTTCGCCGGTGGACCCAGCTGATCGTTTCGATGGCATTGGTGGGCCTGCTCATGGTCGCCGTCAACCTGAGCCCGCAGACGCTTGAATCAATGCCCTATCGGATTCAGCGGGGACTGAGCGTCTTGTTGATTGGTCCGACCGTCGAAATCGAAGTGCAGCAAGATTTGAAAAGCAGCAACGAGTTTCGGAGGGTGATTAGTCAGGAAGGGCAAAAGCGGTGGACCGAAAGTCCACAGACGTTGCTCTTCGGCGCCGGGATCCGGCGTTTTGACGATAATTTTTTCGCCGCCGCATCCCGCTTTGAGCTGGACCCGTTTACGCTGCTGATCCAGAGCTCCGCCGACGTCGGGGCCTATGAAACCGCGCTCTGGACGCTCTTGGGCGTGCTCGGACTCCTTGGCCTCATGCTTTACGCGTGGCTTTTACTGGAACTGTTGCGCGCTATTCTGCCTGCCCTTCGAAGGGGACGCCTCAAGGGGCCCGATTTCGTCGTAGTTGCCTGGGCGTCCATCTGGATCGTTGGATCCTTCATGACGTGCTGGCTTTTTGGAAGTTATCCCAGTTTCGAGATTTTCCTCGGCATCCTAGCGAAAGGATTGGTGGAAGACATGAGGAAGGACCCATGGCCCGCCGCGCGAACCGTTTTCCCAGCGCCAACCATCCCCCTGGCCAGACAAGAGCCCGTCGCGTTCTGATCGTTATTGCTCGGCGGCGCGCTGCAGCTCGTTTCCGCGCGGGTCACCCGCCGGATATCCACGCACGGCGCCAACCCAGAGCGCGCGGGCAAGTAAACTGACGTTGCTGGCCGTCCACCCGTGAGAACGCAGGAAGCGAAACGAATTGCCAGGCAACGTGCGCAGCATCCGGCGTCCGTGCGGCAGATGAAAACTCATGTACGCGAGGTTTTGAAGCATAGCCAAGACCTTAAGCCGCTCCGTCAATTTGTCGGTGGCCCCCAAACCAGCTGGCTGCAAATGGCGCACCACCACATCCGGCAGAAAGGCGGAGGCGAAGTCCGCCGTGAGCCGAAGGGCGAACTCCAGGTCTTCTCCGCGTACCCAAAAATCCCCACGTGGGAGACCGGCCACCTTCAAAGCTCGCGCTGTCACCAGCAAACTGACCCCCGGACTCCAAGAAAAAGGTACCGGCCCCGGACCGCATCGCTCGACATATTCCGCGGGAGTTCGTGCCTGTCGAATCGCCTTCCAAGGTGTTGACCGGAGCAGCCCGGGAAACCAACCGATTCGACCGAACGCGTCAACCACCATTGGCGAAGCCACCTCGACACCCGCCGCCAGACTACGGTCGAGGAGGCGGGACAAAGTGTCAGCTTCAACGACTGCATCATCGTCCAGAATCCAGATGTGGGTCAGGTGCTCGCCAAACTTCGCCAAGGCGAACTTGATGCCTTGCCGTAACCCGCCGCCGCAGCCAAGATTCGTACCTGGCGTCAGACAATGTCCACGGGATCCAAACGATTCGACCGCCTGACGGGTTGGGGTGTCGTCGCCGTTGTCGATCACAACAACAGCGGCCGGAGCTCCAGAGGAAACGCTTAGTCCTGCAAGCAATCGCGTTAGTTCCGGCGCTCGGCGGAACGAAGCGATCACGGCAACGACAAACGCGGAGGCGGACGTCGGAGACGATTCCATATGATGAGTCTATCCGTTCATTCGAACGACGCGGCAAACTTCCGGTGATACCGCGGGTTGGAAAATCGGTTACACGAATTGTCGTTCAGCGCGTGATGCTTTCTTAAGGATTCTTGAAGCACCACGGTCGAAAGAAGGGCAGAGATCAGAGTCCTACGGGTTTACACCCAGAAACGCGTCCACGGTCCTCTTGGTTACATCCCTCCAATTAAAGCGCCGAAACATATCTTCGGAGACCTTCTGGATCGTCTCCTTCGACAATCCCAATGCCACATCGAGGGCGGCCCCGAAGCTCTCCACAGAATCCAGTTCAAAGCCGCACCGACGTGCGTCCGCGATCGCGATCAGCTCCTCCGCCACCGTTTCTCGGACGAAGACGACGGGGGTTCCGCAATAGTAACTTTCCAAACTCGGTAACCCAAATCCCTCAATCTCCGAGGGAACTATCAGCGCGCTCGATTCGCGCAGAATATCAACCAGCTCTGTCCGAGTACAGTGCGGCTCAATAGTCGCGTGCGGTATTTGGTTCAGATATTCAACCGCCGTCGATTCGAGGCGTCCGATCAGTTTCAGGCGCGGCAGGTCCTTCCCGCTCTGGACCAGAGCCGCCCAGAATTGAAGAAGAGTCTTCGTTCTCTTGTGCGGGAGAGGGCTCGCCAGGTGCACCACCTGTTGGATCTTCTGAGCAGGTGAACGCATGCGCTCCTCCTCAAAATCAGAGCCCACCCCCGTTACGACAATGCTGGGGGGACGAAGGCGAAAGCGCTGCGCGACTTGTTCGATGGTACCCTTGGTAAATTGGGAATCCGTGATCAGGAGGTCAGCGCGGTTAAGCGATTGCCGCATCGTCCAGGCAAGGTAGCTGGCCTCAAGCGGCCGGCGTGTCCCAGAATAAAAATCGCTATAATGCTGGACGATCGTATCATGTATGGTCGCTACACATGGCCGCCTCGGCCGCAAGACAGCCGGCAGATAGCCCTTCGGAAAAAATGCCAGAGCGTTTTTCGAAGCGCCCGGCCAAAACGGGGCGACCAATTGGTCGGTCAGAAGCCGGGCGGGCGCGTTGGTCGTTCGCCAGCTAAGCGTACGCGCCGACACGCTCTTCGGCAACACCGGAACGCCCGCCGACGCGCCCATCAATGCCATCAATTCTATGGCTGGAAAATCTCTGGCCAGCCCTCGCAATAGACCCAGCGTGTAGGCCGTGATTCCAAGGCTTCGATCACGTTCGGGATTTTGGTCGGCGAGATAAAAAGCGATGCGCATCGGCCAATGACAGTTGAGCAAAGGTAGGGGTGCCACTTCGGTCAGCCAAGAGCAGTCGCCAAGCACACTCGATTTTTTGGTGTAGTTAGTTGCAAATCCAAACGCTCAACGACTGTCCTAAGTTTGCACGCCGCCATCGAACCATGCATGGCAAAGCTGTAGAGTCGAGACTTCGCGAAGAGTCGATCGCAGAAAACGATAATTTCTTGGATTAACTCCCGGACCGAGACGAAACCTGTCATTCGAACGGTCAATTCATGATCCACCTCGGCAAGCGCAACGTCCTCGGCATCCAGGTCGACGCCATCGACTACGAATCCGCCGTGGCGCAGATTATCGCGGCCGCGCGCGAGGGCCGAGGCTTCAGCGTTTCCGCGCTGGCGGTGCACGGCGTGATGACGGGCGTGGACGATCGCGAACACCTTTACCGCCTGAATCATTTCGACCTGGTCTGCCCGGACGGGCAACCGGTGCGCTGGATGTTGAATTCAGCGCATGGCGCAGCGCTCACCGACCGTGTTTACGGTCCGTGCCTGACGCTGCGCGTTTGCGAGGCCGCGATGCGAGAGGGAATCGGCATTTTCCTGTTCGGTGGCACGGCCGAATGCCTCGCGGCGCTTGCGGCAAGCTTGCAACAGCGCTATCCAGCACTCGTCCTATCCGGCCTGCGCCCCTCGCGATTCCGGCAGGCGAGCCCCGCGGAGGTCGATGAGGACGAGGCGGCGATCCGCGCCAGCGGCGCCAAGATCTGCCTATGTGGAATTGGCTGTCCCAGGCAAGAAGTCTGGGCGTACGAGATGCGTGACCGATTGGCGATACCCGTGCTCGCCGTCGGCGCGGCCTTTGATTTTCTGTCCGGGGCGCAGCCCATGGCACCGGCGTGGATGCAGGCACGCGGACTCGAATGGCTTTTCCGCCTGAGCGTCGAACCGCGCCGGCTTTGGCACCGCTACCTCGTGCTAAGCCCGCGCTTTGCGTGGCACGCAGCGCGGCAAGTCATGTTTGGGCGAAAGTACGATCCCGAGGATGGCAGCAAGCCGGTCGACGCCTTGAGGTATGGTTGACGGGCGCGGCAACAAGGGATGGAAGATATTGGAAAATGGGGGCACTGACAGTATCTGCGGCGATGCTCTCATCACCCCAGCGCCTGCCGCAGCGCGGCCACGCGACCGGCATCCACTGGATTTGAGACCAGCCCGTCCCGCTTCAGCGAGGTGCCCACGATGAAGCCGTCGGCCAGCTTGAGATACGGTTCGAGCGTGTCGGCGGAGACGCCGCTCCCCAGAAAAATGGTCGCGTCCGGACAGGCCCGCCGCACGCGGCTGAGGTCACTGGGATCGGCTGATTTGCCGGTGCTGACCCCCGTGACAATCAGCGCATCCGCGAGCCCGCGCTCCACCGTGTCGCGCGCCGTCTCCTCGATGCTGAAATCCGCGAGTGGGCGCGCGTGCTTGACGTGCACATCCGCAAAAATCCACGCCCGCGGACACAACGCCGCGCGCTGCCTCAGCGTCTCATGCGCCGCGCCTTCCACGACGCCCTGATCCGTGACCATCGCACCGGTGTGGACGTTAACGCGGATAAAGCTGCCGCCGTGCACGGCGCACAGCGCGAGTCCCGCGGCCGCGTCGTTGCGCAGCACATTGAATCCGAGCGGCAGGCCGCGCAGTTCATCACGAACGGCCACCGCGGCCGCGCTCAAGGCGGCGACGGTGACGGGCGCCACGCTGCCCTTGCGAAAAGGGACATCCCCAAAATTTTCCAGGATGACCGCGTCGGCCCCGCCCTCGCGATAAGCGGCGGCGTCGAGTCGGGCCGAGGCCACCACCGATCCGAAATCCCCATCCCAGCGCGGCGACCCCGGCAGGGGCTGAAGATGGATCACGCCAATGAGAAGTTTCGCGGAGGAGTTGGCATTGAACAGGTTCATCAATCACGGATGCCGAGCGGATAAACTCGAAATTCGAAACTCGAAGAAAGGGTGGAAAGTTGCAAGGGCGAAAAGGACAGAAGTCAAAGTCCGGAGGTCAAATCCCACAAACCGACCTTTCCGGCCGATTGCTCTCCGGAGGTCCGAAATTTCAACAGGTTGAAAGCCACCGGAGACAACCAGAAACGTGCGCGGCGCTGAAACTTTCGACTCTTTAAGTTTGGAGCTTTCTTCGAGTTTCGAGTTTCGTTCTTC
>JBBRDU010000143.1:0-5776 GCA_038203615.1 Chthoniobacterales bacterium | reverse complement strand
ATTAACAAGCTCCAGATGGATCCGGTCTTGCGGAAAAAATATCAATGCCTGGTTTACGCCTATCCGACGGGAAATCCCGTGGCGTATTCTGCTTTTGAGTTCCGGCACTGGCTGGCGAAATTTGAAAAAGCGCACCGGCTGCCGCGTGGCTACCTCGTGATTAGCCACAGCCTCGGCGGTTTGATCGCCCAAATGCAAGTGACAAAGCTGGATCGCTCAACGTGGGAAAAAGCGGAGGCCGATTTGACGAAACAGGTCCTGGCGAAAATGAAGCCGGGCAGTTTGGTCGAAAAGATGTTCCTGATTAAGCCGAATCCGATGATCAAGCGGGTTGTCTTCATCTCCACCCCACATCGCGGCGCTGAAATGGCCGTGGGTCGACTGGCCGAAGTGGCGGAACGCCTCATCGCGCTTCCCGGGTCGGTCGCACTCAGCATCCAGGACACGATGGGCGGATTGATCGGACAGATCACCGGCGACGCCAAAACGCTTCCCGATGGTGTCAACGGCCTCGCTCCCGGCAACCCTTTGTTGATCACCATGGCGACCACCCGGGTGGTGCCCCCGTGTCATTCCATCATTGGAAACCGCGGGCTGCCGGGACCGCTCTCGGAAAGCTCGGATGGCATCGTGCCATACTGGAGCTCACATCTCTCGTACTCAAAGTCCGAGGTCATCGCGCCGGGTCCGCACAGTTGCTACGATTATCCCGAGTCGATTGCCGAGCTGAAACGGATCCTGCACTTGCATTTAGCATCGCTTTCCCACCAATAATCCGCGCGGTGGGTCGCGCCAGCGTTGGACGCGCGCGCTCGCCAACTAAAGAAAACGCCCCGTCCGGCAGGGCCGATGAGGCCAAATCGCCGGTTTCGAGCGTTTCGAAGGAACGGCCGGGTATACAACCGAAAATGGCAACTCGGAAGGGGAACCGAGGAAACCGTCACCGAATGGGTCGCCACGCTCGCCCTCTGGCCAAATGTAATGCTTCAACCAAATCAGCGAGGGATCGAAAACGGCTTTTGCGAACTTCCATCGGATCGCAAAATTTAACGCGCGGGGTGGCTGGAGGAGGAGATTACCCGGCATGGAAAGATTCCCTGACAATTTCTCCCTTGGGCACGAACGAAAGGTGACACCTTGCGAAATAACGAACGAGCACGGCTCGAATCCCGTCGTGACGGCGGAGGACGCCGCCGGGGACGGTCTCGGAGGCGCGGCGGTGGGCTCGTTGGAGGGTCCCCTTGGGGCGGTGGCCGGAGCTGCGGTAGGTGTTGTCGTGGCGGGTATTGCGGGAAAGGGCATCGGCGAAACCATCCATCCCTCGGTTGAAGCAGCCTATTTGCGCCAGAACCCCGTCCAGCAGCCGTATCCGAGCGCGCATGCCTACGAGAATGACGCGAACGCATACCGGATCGGCTACGACGAGCATGGGAAAGACGGACCTTCGAAGCAAAAGTTTGAGGATGCGGAAGCCGAATTGAAGAGAGATTACGAGGCATCCAAGGCAACGTTCGCCTGGCCCGCGACCTAGGCTGCGTGGACTCGCGTGAAAAAATGCGGCAAGAGGGCAGCCAAGCTTGAAAAGAAAAATCATGTCTGACGAACTCGCATCGTATCTCAATGACCATCTCGCGGGCTCTATCGTCGCGCTTGAAACCATTGATCACCTCATTTCTGCCACGGCCGACAAACCAGAGTTGACGAATTTCCTGAAGTCATTGGGGCCGGAGATCGAGTCAGATCAAAATGTTCTGAAGCAAATTATTGTCGATGTCGGACACACCGAAAGCGGAGCAAAAAAAGTGGCGTCATGGGGCGCTGAGAAAATCAGCTGGCTCAAGTTCGAGATCTCAGGGATGAGCGGTTTGGGGTTGCTCGAAGCGCTCGAAACCTTGGTTCTTGGGATCACGGGGAAGCGAGGCCTTTGGCAGGTCCTGGAGCCGCTCAGGTCAGCGTATCCGGCGCTCGAAGCTTTGGATTTTGGCCAGCTGACGCAGCGAGCGACCGATCAAAGTGAGGCGGTCAATGCCCACCGCATTTCGGTCGGGCGTGAGATCTTTACACCAGCTGTTCGTCCCTCTGCGCCTGACCGCACGGGTTCGTCGTAGGAAAGCGCGCGGGTGGACTCTCGATTCCGCGGCTGCTCGCTTTCCGAGTCGGGAAGGAACTAGCTCGACTGATTCCAAAATTGTTGCCGAATGTTGGACGCGAACTGGCGGGTCTCTTCGATTTGCCTTTGATGTTCGCTTTTTTCTCAAATCGGACCGGCTGCATGGGTTCATTGATCATTTCACTCATTGGCACCGCCATTCTGCTGCTTCTGCTGCGCGGATGTAACGGTGGCGTCTGAGCTGTGATCAACATGCAAATCAACCAGGCCTCGGCTTACCTCCTCATGGGCGGCCCGGCTCACGGTGAGGAGCTCATTCTTCGCGGACAACCGGCGACCTATGACGTCGACGGCGAACGGTATCTCTGCACGCTCGCAACGGATACCGCTTTTTATCGACACAGTTCTTTGCTGCCAAAGCCTGCATTGGACTCCTACTTATCCGCGGTTCGGCCCGACTAGAGGTCGTCCGGTTGAAAGCTCGGATGTTGGTTCTTCTGGAAGCCCACGAACTCGGCTCGACCGGGGAAGCAATGTCCACGCCGACGAACATCAACCTTATGTCTTAAATCACGAATTTAACACTCGGAGATGCCGCCCCGAACGAAACACTCGTCATGAATACACAACCTTCGCAAGGTGGCAGTTCGAGCGATGAATCATCGCAACATTTGGAAAGCAGCAAGACCAACCTCAAGAAGGCTGCGGATGACCTCGCGGCGGCCGGCACGGCCAAGGTTCAGGAATTCAAGGACGCGGTAACAGAGCAGGGACAGCAGTATGTCGCTGGCATTCAAGACCGAATCACCGGCTGGGAGAAACAGGCGACAAACTACGCGCGCGCGAATCCCATTGCCGCGATGGCCACGGCGCTGGGAATCGGTTTCGTGCTCGGCCTGCTGCGGCGACGCTAAGACCAGTGTAAATTTTCCTGCAGATGATTGGACGGTCTTTGGACGACTCCTCGCGCGTCAATCTCCGCGCCGCGCAAAAGAGTCTACGTTCGAAAGCAATTTCGGTCGGATGGTGGGCTTTGAGAGGTAAACTTCAAAGCCTGAAGTCATGGCCATTCTGAGTCCCTCCGGCCCCTCTCCTCTGACTCCCCCTCTCCTCACTTTCGTTCATCCCGCGCCACCCGCGGACTTTTCCGCCACCGACTTCGCCGCGGCCAGCTCTCCCTCAATGGTCGTGCCCCGTTCCCGTAGCTTCTGCAGCTTCAACTGCAACCGGTTCATCTCGATCACCGCCCGGTTCAAGTGACCCCGCATCTCCGTGGTCTGCGATTGGTGCTCCTTTAATTGCAGTTTCAAATCCTCGATCCGCTGGGCCACTTCCTCCTTGGTCAAGGTGGTATAGTCCACGGTCTTAACCTCCAGTTGCTTCCCGGAAAGTCGCGCTGCCCCGGGCAGGCCGCCGATCGACGACGCACTCGAGCTTCCCCCGTCGCTCCGGCTCCCGCCCATCTGGCTCTCGGTCGCATCCGGCCCGCGATAAAACGGCACTGCAATCCGGCCGCCGCAGTGGGGGCAATTGAAAGTCATCCCCGCCCCATCCCGGTCCACCACCAACTCCCCTTCGCAATGCGGGCAGTTGAACACGATGTCGCGGTCATGGACCTGGACGATCGCGGAATCGGAACCTTGGTTCGCTACAATTTGTTCGGGCTCCGTCGTGGACATAGGCGCAGAGACGGAATAAGAGCGAGAAACGGGCCGTTTGCGAAGTAATTTTTAAGGTTCCGGCGTCAGTGTGGGGTCGCTACTCGTATTCCCCTCAAAAATTCACCACGGAGAACACGAAGGTCACGGAGGGGACAACGGAGAAACGTGGAAAGACGCAGGTCGAATGGTTCGGGCGAGCTGGGACCCTCGTCCCTGCCCAGGGTGCAATGACTGAGATCCCACCGAACCAACTGGCATGTTCGGCCTTTCCCCCTTTGAATTTGACGCTTCGAGTTTCCTTCGAGCTTCGGATTGAGAGATTCGAGTTTCCCGGATCTGGTTTGGCTGAACTGTGCCTTCCTGTCGCACCCGGCTGAAGATGAGACAAAATAGTGTGACACTCCGTCGCGTTGTTGCCGACGTCCCGATTTCATTAATCATGACAAATTATTCGAAAACAATGACTTACAGCGATGTCCCATAACTGGAACACCCCCTGCTAAAGGATACGGCCCGTCCACCGTACTAAAAGGGCGTGGACACCTCCTCACTATCTATTATGGCTAAAATCCTCGGCATCGACCTCGGCACGACCAACTCCTGTATGGCGGTCATGGAAAACGGCGAACCAGTGGTCCTCGAAAATTCTGAAGGCGCCCGCACCACGCCCTCCATCGTGGCATTCTCCAAGACGGGCGAACGCCTCGTCGGCCAAGCCGCCAAGCGCCAGGCCGTGACCAACGCCACCAACACCATTTTCTCGGTGAAGCGTTTCATGGGACGCAAGTTCGACGAAATCGAAAAGGCCGGCGACACCAAGCGCATGCCTTACAAGATGGTGAAGGCCGCCAACGGCGACGCGCACATCCAAGTGGAGATCAACGGCGAAAAGAAGAAGTTCTCCCCGCCCGAAATCAGCGCGATGATCCTCGCGAAGCTCAAGGCCGACGCGGAAGCGAAGCTTGGCGAAAAGATCACGCAGGCGGTCATCACCGTCCCCGCCTACTTCAACGATTCCCAGCGCAATGCCACCAAGGACGCCGGCAAGATCGCCGGTCTCGAGGTGCTCCGCATCATCAACGAGCCGACCGCCGCGTCGCTCGCCTACGGTCTCGACAAGAAGAAGGACGAAAAGATCGCCGTGTACGACCTCGGTGGCGGCACGTTCGATATCTCCGTGCTCGAAATCGGCGACGGCGTCTTCGAGGTGAAGGCCACGAATGGCGACACGCACCTTGGTGGTGACGACTGGGACAACCGCCTCGTCGATTGGATCGTGAAGGAGTTCAAGACGGATTCCGGCATCGATCTCACCGGCCAGGCCGACGCCATCCAGCGCATCAAGGAAGAGGCCGAGAAAGCCAAGATCGCTCTCTCGTCCGCGCAGGAATACGAAATCAATCTCCCGTTCATCACGGCCGACCAGACCGGCCCGAAGCACATCGCCAAGAAGCTCACGCGCGCCAAGCTCGAGCAGCTCACCGACGATCTCTTCGAGCGCACGCTCAAGCCGGTCGCCGATTGCCTCAAGGACGCGGACATCAAGGCCAACCAGATCGATGAGCTCGTGCTCGTCGGCGGTATGACCCGCATGCCGCGCGTCATCGAGACCGCGCGCAAGCTCGTCGGCAAGGAGCCGCACAAAGGTGTGAACCCGGACGAAGTCGTCGCCGTCGGCGCCGCCATCCAGGGTGGAGTGCTCAAGGGCGACGTCAAGGACGTGCTCCTTCTTGACGTCACGCCGCTGACGCTCGCGATTGAAACCGCGGGTGGAGTCGCCACGCCGATGATTCCGCGCAACACGACCATCCCGACCCGCAAGTCGCAGATCTTTTCGACCTACAGCGACAATCAACCCGGCGTGGAAATCGTCGTGCTCCAAGGCGAGCGCCCGCTCACCCGCGACAACAAAAATCTTGGCAAGTTCCATCTCGACGGCATTCCGCCGGCCGCGCGTGGGACGCCGCAGATTGAAGTCACGTTTGATATCGACGCGAACGGCATC
>JBBRDU010000142.1:0-5961 GCA_038203615.1 Chthoniobacterales bacterium | reverse complement strand
AATGCTGATGGTGAGCGTTCCGTCGTCATTGGCTTGGACTTGGGGTTCCATGCGTTAGTCTTGAAGCACCGGTACACAAAAGTACAGTTATAGTTTTTACATATATTCCTAGTTCTTACATCCGATGGGCGTCACACCCCGTCCCGCAGGATCTCCCGCGCGCTTGCACGGTCATCAACGACTCCCTTGGCGAACGCCGCTCGCGTTCGACCGGCTCCGCCGGTCAATCGCGAGGCCCCCGGGCCACCGTAGCAGTGACTAACACCCTTCCACTTCCCGCAAACGTCCTCCCCGTGGCGCCAAAGCAAATTCCATAGCTTCGGTCCCACGCGCCTTTTCCTCCACAGCGGGCTTGCTCAACCAGCAGTTTCATTCCGGGCTTCGCCGGAACGAAACTTCAGGGTTAGGCGTTGCGGTCATTCGGAGTTGGTGTTGCTCGATAGATGCGGAAGCCCTGCGCAATGCTCTCGTAGCGCAACGAGCTGTCGGCGAAACGAGCACGCAAGGCTGATGAATGGTCAACGAGTCTATCGCCCACAAGGCGTCCGCGATACTGAGTCTCCGTGGACTGAACCTCGACCCACTCGACCTCGCGCATGGGAACTGGTCCAAGGCTGCCAACCTCGATGTAGCCCGGCACCGGAGAAGATACCGGGTGCTGCCAATCCGTAACGTCGTCGTGCAGCCACTTGACGCGGCAATAACAAGGAAACGCTCGAAGGATGGAAATTGCTGCGGACCAATATTCATTTGTGGAAGGCATCGCGGTCTGCATTTCGGTCTTCTTCGCGTTAGTTCACAGGATGCGCGTAGCAACGCCTAACTCTGAAGTTTCATTCCGGGCTTCGCCGGAACGAAACTTCAGGGTTAGGCCTTTTGTGCGATGAGGAAAACATGCTTTTCGGGAAACTGATCATACTCAAGGTGCCTACAGACACATCCAGCTTCAGAAATTGTCTCGAGGGTATTTGGAATGCCGAGAACGCTATAATACATAGGTGGCCCCATAGCGGAATCCCGCTTCTCTCCCGGTCCGTCTAGCCCTCCAGTCGTCCAAATGAAAACGCCGCCCGGCGTCAAGGCCCCACATAGCTTCCTTAAGACGCTTTCGCTGCGATCCAGCGGCAGATGCCAAATGCTGTCCCACGCTGTGATGAAATCATACTGCTTGGCTGGACTCCATTCGCACACGTCCGCATGGTGAAACGTCACGTTCGGATCACGCGCCTTCGCGAGCGCGATCATTCGCGCAGAGACGTCTAGCCCTTCGACTTGGTATCCGTGACTCGCCAGCAATCGAATGAATCGCCCATTGCATCCTGAGCCGACATCGAGAGCTAGCCCACCAGTCGGACGAAATCTCAGCGCATGCTCATGTTGGCGAACGCCATTCTTATCAAGATGTGGTTCCAGCCACTGATGAGCAATGGAATCGTAGCTGTCAGCGATTTCAGCGGGTTGCATGGTTCAGTCGCCTAACGTGATTATACCAGTCTGCATATCACGCCGTTTGGCGTGATATACCAACAGACTATGTCGGGAAGGAATCCTCATTCCTCTGAAAACGCAGGGCTTGGGGGGAGATTCATTTGGGCCGCCGGATGTTCGGAAGGGGCGTGAACGGGGGTAGCGTGAGCTGGGGTCGGCGCCATGTGAAGGTTTTTCTCTGGAGCCTGGAAGTTTTTGCGATGATTGGCGGCCGGAACTGGAGACCCGGGGCAAAATTTCCAAGACACCTCCGGTGTCCAAAGTTGATGACAGGCTCCAATCTCCGGAAAGCGGGCCATTTGCCCAGCCGAGGAAGGAGTCGATATTGCCGGCATGAAGTTTTTTCTCCGCGTCGCCGGTAGCGTGCTCTTCACTGCGGCGATGTTCTCGGTGTTGCTGCTGTTGCCGGCATGGACGTGGAAATGGGTGCGGGCGTGGGTGCTCCTGGGACTGGTCGCCATCGGAACGGTCGTCACGATGGTGGCCGCCTTTCGAGACAATGAGGGTCTCTATCAAGAGCGGAAACGCGGGATGTTTCAGAAGGATCAGCCGCTGGCCGACAAGCTTGTCCTCGCGCCCTTCGAGATTTCGTTTTACGGCCAAATCCTGTGCATTCCGTTGGATGTGTTTCATTGGCATCTTCTGCCGCGGCCCGGGCCGCTGGTGTCGGCGATCGGGCTGGGGATGTTCGTCGCGGGCTGGGTTCTCATGACGCTGGCGTTTCGGGAAAACGCGTTTGCCGCTCCCGTGGTGAGGCATCAAAAGGAGCGGGGGCATCGGGTGATCGACACGGGAGTCTACGGTGTGGCCCGGCATCCGATGTATACCGGCATCGTGCTGCTCCTGCCTGGTATGGCGCTGTGGCTGGAATCGACGGCCGGCGCGCTGCTCTCCGCAGTGCCGATCGGGTTGCTGATCGTGCGCATCTTCGTCGAGGAGGGTTTCCTGCGTCGGGAGCTGGCGGGTTACGAGGATTATACCCGGCGGGTGCGGCGGAGGCTCGTGCCGGGACTGTGGTAAAAGAGGTGAAGGCGCCCTCCTTGCGGAGAGCGCCTTCATTGGATGGGCGATAAGCCGAATTCTGTTCCGGCGCGGTTGCCCGCGCCGGTGACGATCATTTCTCTCAGCCCGCCGGAGCGGACTGCCGCGCTCCTTGCGGAGCGCTGATGCGACTATTACCCGGGAACTGCCAACTTGCGCCGGCGGGACAGGCGGCCCGGGCTCCCTGTTTTGTCTTGCACCGCATGGGGTTTGTCGTGCCCCGGCGCTTGCGCGCCGGGCGGTGGGCTCTTACCCCGCCTTTTCACCCTGACCCGTGCCCGGCCTTGCGGCAGGACACCGGCGGTTTGTTTTCTGTGACACTTTCCATCGCACAGGGCTTTCGCCCCGTACCTCCACGTATTCTACATGGCATGCTGCCTGTGGGTGTTCGGACTTTCCTCTGCCGGTCTAAAACCGGCAGCGATCGTCTGCCCAACCGGCCCCAAGGTGGGGCAGGGGGAGCCCCAGGGCAACTGCCTTTTGCCCCCTGCCAAAGCCCGGGGCGCAAAAATCGCGAAAGTTTTTCAAAGCAAAATTGCCGGAGTTGGGTTATCTACGGCAGGAACATCCTTCCCCCCCTCTAAAAAACACATGTTTGGCAATAAGCAGAAAAAGAAAGCCGCCTGGGTCCAAAGTGCACTGGAACGCTACGAGCGTCCCCTCCTGCAATACTCGATGAGTATCGTCGGCGAGATCGAACGGGCGCGCGATGTGGTCCAGGAGACTTTTATGCGCCTGCACAATCAGGAACAGGAGAACATCGAGGGGCATCTTTCCCAGTGGCTGTTCACGGTTTGCCGCAATTGCTCCCTGAAATCCCTGAAGAAGGAAGACCGTTACATTTACGTGGAAGCGCAGGAATTCGAGCAAAAGCGCTGTGAAGGGCTCACGCCGTTCATGGAATTGGAGCGCAAGGAGCGGGTCGAGCGCCTCATGGAACTGGTCAAGGAACTGCCGAAGAACCAGTACGAGGTCGTCCGGCTCCGTTTTCACCACCATCACTCCTATCAGGAGATCAGCGAGATCACGGGGCTCAGCGTGGGCAATGTGGGTTTCCTGCTGAACGCCGCGATGCGCAATCTCCGGGGCAAGATGGATCGGGACGAAAAGGACGAGAAGATCGTTTATCTGAAGAAGGGAGTTGCCTGAAGTGAGAAGCAAGATTTCCGACCAGGACCTCACGGATTATGCGCTCGATGCGCTCGATCCGAATGAGCGTCTCTATGTCGAATCGATGCTCGCCGTTTCCGAAGAGTGCCGTAATGACGTCTACGAGATGATCGATACGGCGATGCTGCTCGAGGAATGCTTTGAGCGCGAAGACGGGCAGCCGTCGTCGCTCGCCCTCACGCCGGTCCAGCGTGAGGCCCTGCTCAATGTGCGCGTGGCGAATCCCTTTTTGCGTCGCACCGCAGCCGTTTTGGCCGCGGCGGCGACAGTGGCGTTCGCCCTCGTCTCGAGAGAGCAATGGTTGCCCAAGGGACAGGCTGATCGCGTGACGAAGGTTACGCACACCGTGAGCAATTACGTCGTGCAAGCCGTTTCCGCAGCCGAGGGTGAAGATTTCGTCAATCAGTTGGCCGCGTTTCGCAAGCTGACGGAAGATCCTGCCAAATGGCTTCCGACTCAGCCGCCAGGTGGCTCCTCGGTCTTCGGGACGGTGCCTTCTCTCAACATTGAAGTTGCGCCTCACGCGGGTTTGGACTTAATGCCGTAGTTTTACGGCGCGTGTTCCTTCCGCGCTTTCGTTTCGACGCCGTTCGCAGCATCTTTTGCCGGACGGCGTTTTAATTTCTACAACTCTCCTTTCCTGCCATGCCTACCCGCGCCGACTCCAGTCCCGAAACCTCCACTCCCACCGCCACCACCTCAGACGACAAGGCAGCCGCCAAGCTCCTGGTCGATTCCTATGCGCGAATCGCGGAGGAAATGGGCAAATTCATCGTCGGCCAGAATGAGGTCATCGAACAACTCGTGATCGCGGTGCTGGCCGGTGGCCATTGCCTGCTCGAGGGCGTGCCTGGTCTGGCCAAGACCGCCATGATCCGCTCGCTTTCGCGGACCATGGATCTGTCATTTCGGCGCATCCAGTTCACGCCGGACCTGATGCCCGCCGATATCACCGGAACGGACATCATCCAGGAAGACCCGACGACCGGTCATCGCCGTTTCGTTTTCCAGAAGGGGCCGATCTTCACGCAAATGCTGCTCGCGGACGAAATCAACCGCACCCCTCCGAAGACGCAGGCGGCGTTGCTGGAGGCGATGCAGGAGCATTCCGTGACGGTGGGCGGGCACACGCTGAAGCTCGAAGAGCCGTTCTTCGTGCTCGCGACGCAAAACCCGATCGAACAGGAGGGCACCTACCCGCTGCCCGAGGCGCAAAAGGATCGCTTCATTTTCCTGGTGAAAGTCGACTATCCCGATCGGGAGCACGAGCGGCAGATCGTGGCGCGCACGACGGGAACATTCGCCGCCGAACTTCAACCGGTGATCACCGGCGCGCAGATCCAGGAGCTCCAGAAGGTGGTGCGCAAAGTGCCCGTGCCGGAGCACGTCATGGATTTCGTTCTCGATGTGGTGCGGTCCACGCGGCCCAACAATCCCGATTCCCCGGCTTGGGTGAAGGATCTCGTCGAATGGGGCGCGGGTCCGCGGGCCTGCCAGAACATCGTCCTCACCGCCAAGGTCCGCGCCGTGTTGCGTGGGCGGTTTCACGTCACCGACGATGATGTGGAGGCGCTGGCGCTTCCGGTCTTGCGCCACCGCGTGGTGCCCACGTTTAACGCCGAAGCCGAGGGAATCAAGGTGGACGACATCATCACGCGGATCATCAAGTCGGTGCCCAGGGGAGAAGCAGGGAAACAATTTTGAATTTTGAATTTTGAATTCTGAATTGGGACGCTGCGCGTGAAGGACAACGTCATCCTGGAAAAGTCGTATGCGTTTGCGTTGGCGGTGGTGCCTGTTTGCCGGCGATTGCAGGATGAACGTGAGTACGTGCTGAGCCGGCAATTGCTCAAGTCCGGAACGAGCATCGGCGCCAATGTCGAAGAAGTTCAGGCTGGCCAAAGTCGGGCCGATTTTCTCTCCAAGATGTGCACGGCGGCCAAAGAATCTCGCGAATCGCGCTACTGGCTCCGCCTGCTCCGCGACAGCGGAGAATTCCCCAAAATCGATTTCCAGCCTCATTTGGATTCTGTCGATGAACTTGTCCGAATCCTCGTCTCAATCGTAAAAAGCACCGGCGAAAGTTGAATTCAAAATTCAAAATTCAGAATTCAAAATTTCTATTTTAGATGGCTCACGTCTCGGATTTTCTTACGCCGGCTGATCTGCAAAAGATCAGCAATTTGCAAGTCGTCGCCCGGCAGGTGGTCGAGGGCTTTTGCTCCGGCATGCACCGGTCGCCGCACAAGGGCTTCAGCGTCG
>JBBRDU010000141.1:0-6019 GCA_038203615.1 Chthoniobacterales bacterium | reverse complement strand
GGATGACTATCCGTCCGGACGGGTCGACCGAGTCCCGCCCTACCAGGAGAACTACTGGCCCCAGTCGTCGTCTGCAGTGTCGGCTTTGCGATCCGGGCCGGCCGAATAGAGATCGTAGCTGGTGGGATTCTTGCGGCCCGGGGAGAGGTAAATGTAGTTGCTGCCCCAGGGATCTTTCGGAGTCTCCTTGAAGAGCTGGTACCAATGGGTCGGCCGCGGTTCGCTCGAAGGCTGGGTGACCAAAGCGCCAAGGCCTTGCTCGGTCGTGGGCAGGAAACCGTTGATGCTTTCGTAAAGCTTAAGCTGCGTCCCGATCGCCTGGATATCGGCGCGAACCGCCACGCCCTTTGCTACGCCAGTGGTGTTCCCGAGCTTGCTGACGGCCACCCCAAGCAAAATAACGATGATGCTGATGACCAGCATGATTTCCAAAAGAGTGAAGGCGCTTTGTCGTTTTTTCATTCTCGTTTAGCGGTCCGTTTGCAGTTGGTAATCTGTTTTATCCCAGAGATATTTCAATTGAATCTGGGTGGCGCGAATGGCCGAGGCAGCGGTGCCAGCTCCGCCAATGATCAGGATGTCATTGGTTCCCGCTTTAAGACTGTCGGCGGGCACCACTTTCTGGGCGCGGAGCCAGCCGGTGTATTGAAATCGCATCCCTCGCAGGAGCGACGCCGTCTGCCCGCGGTAGGCTGGATCGGCCAGGTCCGGCAAGGTCACGGAAACCGCCCCGAGGCTCGCGCCGTTGACAAAAACTTCCGGCGGCGAAGTGATGTTCGGGCTGGCCACCTCGAACGTAATTAGCGCGACGAGCGGCTGCGATTCGAGCCCGAACTGAAAGGCCGCTCCCTGCGAGACGCTCGCGCCGATTCGAATCGTTTCGTCTGCGAGGGAGGCCGTGACGGTGCCGAAACGCTCTGTGTCCTGCGTCGCGGAGTGGAGGGGCGCCATCGCGGTGAACGGCTCGGGAATCAAATCGCGATGCTCGGCGCTGAGCGGGTGAAGCACTTCCGCACTGGCCATCCAATCGAGATAGGCGCCGCGCACGGTCGTTCCATCGCCCGGCACTTCGACATCGATCGTGGACGTTCCGAGCATGGGAACCATGACGCTTTCCGAAGTTGGCAGGCCGATGCCGGCGCCGAGAGGGCCGGACTGCATCACCACGGTGCCCGATTCATCCCAAGCGATCAGCTGTGGATGCTGTTCCGCGTTATCGTCAAAAAAAAGCCGGAAAAAAAGAACCTGGGAATCTGCGGTGGGACGAACGAGGCGAATCCGGAAAACGGTTTTCTCGGCAACTCCCGGGGTTTTTTCCGCGGCCACCGTCGAGATCGCTTCCACCCAGTCCGGACTAGCCTGCGGTTTGGAGTTCGCAGCGGGAATTTGTCGCAGATCGATCCACGCGCTATCGACGTGCGCCGGACTTTTCGGCGAAGGCTTTGCCAGGGAGTCGTCAAAAACTTCCTGACCGCGACTCGACGAAACCGCGAGGACCAGGAGGAAAAGCGCGGCGACCCGTGAAAGCATTTTCGGCCTGAGGTTACCTCAAGTCGGCCGTACCTGCAAACTATGCGTCATTTCGAAGACCGCCGAGAGAATGCTGTAAACTACAAAACCCACGACCAATGCAATCAGAACAATGATCACTGGTGGGATGAGGGCCGAGATCGTCTGCACGGTTCGGTCCAACTCCCGCTCGTAGACGTCGGCAATCGTTTGCATCGTTTGAGAGAAATGCCCGGTTTGTTCGCCCACCGCCATCATGTCGGTAAACAAATCCGGGAAGAGTTTCTGCGCCGAGAGAGCCGTTGAGAGCGTAGCGCCATCAATGACGGACCGCCGCACTTCCGCCATCTTCACCTCAAGGTAACGATTCCCAGCGATTTCCGCCACCAAATCGATCGCGCGGAGCAACGGAACTCCGTTCTCCATCAGGGTCCCGAGTGTTCGCGAAAATTGCGCGTAGTAACGATGTCGCATCACCCGGCCGTACCCCGGGATCAGAAGCCGGAAACGGTCCCAGCCGATCCGGCCTTCGTCGGTGCGGACAAAGGCGCGAAAGGCGACGGCGATTCCCAATGCGATGACGAGGCCGAGCCACCAGTAGGTGGTGATCAGATGATTCACGCCCAGGAGGATTTGGGTCGGCAACGGCAGCGCCCCGCCGTTCTGCGACATGAAGCCGACTAATTGCGGCACCATAAAGGTGATGAAAAGCGTGATGAGCCCGATGCCGGCCAGCGCGAGGAACGCCGGATAAATCAGCGCTTGTTGGACGCGGTCGCGGAGATTCTTCGCCTGCATCAGGTGTTCGACCAGGCGCGCCAAAATATCCGGCAGCGCCCCACTCGCCTCACCGGCGGCGACCAGGTTCACATAGATCGGCGGAAAGACGCGGGGAAAATCGCGCAGGGCCTGCGAAAAACTGCGGCCATCCACCAGCGCCTGATGGAGAGCGTGCGTCATTTGTTGCACGCGCGGTTGCTTGAGCCGCTTCTCGAGGACTGACAGGCCTTCGTCCAGGGTCATGCCCGCTTTAAGCAAATGGCCGAGCTGCTCGGTGAAAATGAGCAACTGATTATGTGGGATCTTTAGCTTTTGGGGGGGCGTGGCGGGTGCAGCCGACTTCACGCTGGCCGGAGCCGGCGCAACGGCGCCGTTTTTGGTGTTCCTGGCCGAAACCGCTGGTGTGGCGCCGATCAGCTCGATCCGGACCGGCATGTAATGCAACTGTTCGATCTGCCGAATAGCGACGGCGCGGTCCGGACAATCCAGCACGCCTTCAACGAGACCGCCCTGCGCGTTCCGCGCCCGATAAGAGAATTGTGGCATGCAAAAAAAGCTGCGTTCCGCTAACCTATCGCGCACTTGCGAAGTCGTCTAGCCGTCGCCGCGGGGCGTCGCGAGCGAATCCGGGAGGGAGCCTTTGCGCATCCACCGAGTCGTCGCACAAGGGGCGCAAACTCGCGAAAATCCGTTTCGCAGGATCTATTGTTCCTACGGTGCCTCCTTCTGGCACGCGCGCTGGATGTTACGCAAGGGAGACTGCTTCCGCGGAGGCGCACCTCCCTGGGACAAGCTTTTCCTGGGTAGCCCCCACGCAATTCTTATATGCGTAGAGCCAGGAATGAGGTAGTTTGTCTTTCTCTCTGCGTGGCTGCGCGGCCGCGAGCGAATGAAAAACCCCGGATTCAACCTCAAATTGGCTTGGTTTGGTTGTCTTGTTCTGCTGGCGTTTTCCAGCACGGCCCGGGGAGAGCCATCCGAGACTCCGTCCAGGAAGAGCGCGACCTCGCGCCCTCAGCCGCAGGTGATTTATCATCTGCCCTCCTCTAATTACGCGGCGGCCCTGCATTCTCAAGCCAAGGGCCAGAACAACGACCTTCCAATTGACAGCAGCATGCCGACATCGCTCCAGCTGTCGCGGGCCAACGCAAACATGGCTGCGGCGCAGGCGCGACCGGAGGCCCTACCGCCGGCAGCGAGGGACGTCACGCAACCCAAATTGAAATCGAATCGATCGCAGACGCCGCACCGCCCGTCCTCCAAATCGGCGGGCCGGGGCAACTCGCACGGCGCCAAGTCCCCCAGGAAATAATCTCTCCTCACGGGCGCTTATATTTCTCGCCTGCGGTCGGGATCGGCGCCAACGGCCTGCCCATCGTTTTCGTTCGGGCGAGAATTGAGGTTGCGAAAGCGCGAGCACTGCGTTGCGTAGGCATTCATGGTGAGATTTTGGTTATCTATTACCGCGGCCCTGGCTGCGGGCGGGACTCTTTTTGCAGCTGAAGTGCAAGTGCAGACGAAACCTTCTCCCACGCCCGCCGCGTCGCGGTCGACGGGAACTTCCTCGGCCACGCCCGCTCCATCGCGCCCCGCCGGCACTCCGTCTGCGGCGCCGGCGTCCGCGAAGTTGCCTCAATATCGCCCGGCTCTTCTTGGAACAGGTCCGACCTCCGTCATCAATCGGATCGACACCGCGGGTTTGATCAGGGACGGGCAAAAGGATGGCTCGCTCTTTTTTTGTTGTTCCGTCGGCAAGACCGGGGAGATCGCTAATACCTGGACCTATCGGCAATCACCGGACTCGAAATTACTCGAGAGAGAGTTGGTGCGTTGCCTCGACAGCGCCCTCTTTGTCCCCGCGGTTTATGAGCATGAACCGGTTTACGCGCTTTTTTTTGGAACGATTACCTTCAAGATCGTGAATGGAAAGCCCCGACTCCGCATTTTCGCCAATCAGGAAGCGGAAGAATTGAAAAAGGAAAGCGACTTCATCGGTCCCCAGCCATTTATCGGAAAGGGCTCCAAGTTCGAGGGTCTCCATTATCCGAGCGACACGGTGACTAACGCGCTGAGCGGCCTGGTGGAGTTGTCCATGAAGGTCGATGCGACCGGGGCCATGAAAGAGTTGCGCGTCGTTTCGGAATATCCGCCGCTGGTGGGATTTGAGCGGGCGGCGGCAGAGGATTTCCGGGTGGCGTCATTCATTCCGGCGTTTCGCGACGGAAAACCGGTCGAGTGCAGTGTGACGATCCCGGTTTATTACGAACCGTAGCTTCGACGCGGACTCATCGCTTCATTGCCGTGGCGAAAGATCGTTTTTTGCCCTGCACGTTTTTCGAGCGCGACCCGCTCGTCTGCGCGCGAGAACTCATCGGCACCGAGCTCGTCTGGGGAAAATGTTCCGGCGTCGTGGTGGAGGTCGAGGCGTATCTCACGTTGAAGGACGAAGCGAGCCATACCTTTACGCGGCCGAGCACCCGCGCGTTCGTCGAGCGGAACGTCGCCGGCGCTGTTTACATTTACTTGAACTACGGCGTCCACTGGATGCTGAATTTTCTCGTGAAGGGCGGGAAGCGCAGCGGCCTGATTTTGATTCGCGCCCTCGAACCGCGCCGCGGCCTCTCCCTGATGAAGGCGCGCCGGGAAGTGGAGGAATCTCGCCAGCTTTGTTCCGGCCCGGGAAAACTCGCGCGGGCGCTCGACATCACAAAGCGCCATCACGAGACGAACATCTGCGCTGATTCGCGCCATTGTCTTTTGCCACGAACGGAACCGGACGTTCGCGTTATCGCCGCCCCGCGCATCGGGATCAGCCGCTCCAGGGATTTGCCCTGGCGGTTCACCCTGGCGGGCAGCCCGTTTGTCAGCGTGCCGGTTCGACCACCGTTGACCCGGCGTCACAGTGCCATGACCTTGCCCGCGCGATGAACAACGGCAAAACACGCGTCCTTCTCGGGATGAGCGGCGGCGTCGATTCCAGCGTGGCGGGCTATCTTCTGCGCCAGCAGGGGTATGACGTCGTGGGCGTCACGATGAAGGTCTGGCCGCAGGATTGCATCTCGCGGGCGGAGGATAAGTGCTGCGGGCCGCAGGCCGTGGCTGATGCCCGCAGCGTCGCTCACTCGTTAGGTATTCCGCATTACGTCGTGGACGAGGCCGACCAGTTCGAGCGTTTGGTGATCGATTATTTTTCCAGCGAATACCAGGCGGGCCGAACCCCCAATCCGTGTGTGATGTGCAACGAGAAACTGAAGTTCGGCAATCTTTGGAACAAGGCCGAAGCGCTCGGGTGCGATTACATCGCTACCGGTCATTACGCGATCATCGAACATCATCCCGGCCGCGCGGTCCTGCGCAAAGGGATCGATCCGCGCAAGGACCAGTCGTATTTCATGTTCAGTTTACGCCAGGAGCAATTGCGGCGCGCGTTGACCCCGCTGGGCGGAATGGCGAAGCCGGCCATCCGTGAGATCGCGCGCTCGTTAGGCCTCAGGGTTGCCGACAAGGCCGACAGCCAGGAGATCTGCTTCGTGCCCGGGAACGACTACAAAGCTTTTCTTCGCTCCCATCTTGGGGGTGATGAATTTCATCCCGGCGGCATCTATGATCTCGAGGGGAATTTTCTCGGCGCACATGAAGGTCTCGAGATGTTCACGATCGGGCAGCGAAAAGGTTTGCCCGGCGGTTCGCCCCAACCGCGTTATGTCGTCGATCTCGACCCCGGGACCAA
>JBBRDU010000140.1:0-6040 GCA_038203615.1 Chthoniobacterales bacterium | reverse complement strand
GAGATTCTTCGCTACCCCTCACAAACGCAGCGCCCGCAGAAGGTGCTGCATCTCTTCCTTCACCTCGGCGGGATCTTCGACCGTCGCCGCAACTTCCATCTTCACGATCTCGGCATAGCGTTGATTCAGCCGATGCACCCAAACCGCGACCGTCGTCCGCGTGGTGCCGAGGGCGCGCGCAGCTTCGTCGTATTCGCCCGCGGTTGGTGTCGCGCTCAGGAATGTTTTCAGCGATGTAAATTGGCGCGCCTTTTCCGGCGTCGCTTGTTCCGTCTCCAAGCGCTGTAACGATCGCGCGAGAAGCGTGAGCGCCCAGCTTTTCTCGAAGGCTTCACTCGGGTCGAGCTGTGGGTGGTCGAGCGCCAGGAATTCGCGCTCCGCATCGAGGCTCACGCAGCCGGTGAATCGCGCGCCGCCACCGCGTTTCTGCGCTGAGTCGCGCTCGAAAACTTTGCCGACATAATGCCGCAGCGCGCCCAGCAGATATCCGCGGAACCGTCCTTTCGCCGGGTCCGGCCGGTCGAGAAAATCGCTTTCGAGCAGGTAGGCGAAAAAGCCTTGCGTGAGGTCTTCGGCATCTTCTGGCGACCGTCCCCGCCGCCGCAGATACCCATAAAGCGGCAGCCAGTAGGTCTTGCAGAGCCGTTCGAGCGCTTGTTCCCGCTGCGCCGAATCGCTGCGCGCATGCAAGACCACGCTCCAATTAGTCGGAGTGAATTCTGCGTCGGCGTTGGTCCTCATTTAGAAAGTGAAGTGTGGCGGCCGAGCCATTATGCAATGGAGAAAGGCCGAAGATGACAAAGCGGGCAGGAAGATGGAATGTTTCTTTCACTCTTTTCATAGAGTTCCCCCCGGAACGAGTGAAAGCGGCAAAATGCTTCCCTCAACTAACAGGCTCCGTGCGTCGCTGAAAACCCTGACTAAGCGATGGAGCAAAGGGCTTGCATCCTCCGTTTCCGCGCTCAATCAACGCCTGGCAATTTCAGTCCCAGTGCGTAACTCCGAGACACCAATGACAACAATGATTTGTTGTAGGTTAAGTTGTAGTTTTTGGATAACAGGCGGCTTCTACGAGGGAGCCGGTGAGGGAGGGATTCGAACCCTCGGTACCCTTTTGGGGTACGGCGCTTTAGCAAAGCGCTGCTTTCGACCACTCAGCCACCTCACCAAATGATCGGGCAGAATATCGGGGGCATGGTCCCCTCGTCAAACGACGACTGGACAGGATTCATTGGTCCGCCAAAGGACGCACCCCCCCGCGCCGAGATTTTCTGGATTTAGGGTCCTGTTAAAATCGGGGCGGAGCTTGATTGCTCGCTCAGGGTTGAACTGAACGAAGCGATCCAGGGATAAAGCTCTTACTTGCCGTTACTCTTGGTCAGCGAGGCGCCCACCGTGTGGTTCAACGCTCCGCTGGTTCCGGTCACGACCATGTTGTAGGTGGTTTTCGCGGCTGACGCGGGAACGTTGACCGTCAAGGTCGATGAAGTCGTCGCTGGATTCGGCACAAAGCTCACCGCCGAGCCCGCGGGAGAACCCGTCAGCGACAGGGTGACGCTGGAACTGAATCCATTGATCGGATTGATCGTGACGGCATACACGGCGTTGCCGCCATTGCGGCCAACGGTGTTCGACGAGGGCGAGATCGACAACGAGAAGTCACCCGCCGGGGTCGGCGTGGCTGTCGGGGTTGGTGTCGGTGGCGGCGTGGGCGTCGCAGTCGGCGTTGGCGTGGGTGGAGGCGTTGGCGTGGGGCTCGCCGTTGTGATCTGGAAGCTGCCGATGCGTGTGCGCCAGTTAAAGGTGCCGGTGGTCGAATAGTATTCGGTCGTAAACCAGAACGTCGTGTCATCGACCGGATCCACCACGACGGCGGCGTAATCGCCCCAGCGGTTTCCCGTTCCGCTCTGGCTGCCAGTGCCGTCGAAAAGATGAGCTTCCCCTTGCGAGAGGGTGTTCAATGGATCGGTCGCCAAACGCGCGGCGTAGCGAATCTGCGGATTAATGCCGGAACCCGAAGCACTGAACCCCAGTGCCAGATTCCCCTGGCCATCCATGGCGGCGCTACCCATCCACCGCCAGGTTGCATCCGGTTGGTAGGTGCTCTCCTGATAAACAGAAACAGGCCCGGCCGTTACATTGCGCAGCTCGAACCAGCGGACACCAGCGACTCCGCCAGCGCTCACACTATAGGTGCCGACGACTGCTTCATGGTCGGCGAATTTGCGATAAGCCAGTCGAAACATCAGACGATCGCCGATGCCATCCAGGTTGCTCGAGCTGGATACGCCGAGTTGCGGGACGCAGGCGCGCGTGCTCGGACACAGCGAGGTAAATCCGGCGGCGGGCGGGTTGGCGAAAGTCGTAAACGTGGAATTGGCCGGAGTAACGAAGTCGGCGTGGAAATGGTAAGTCGTATAGTTCGGGCTCGTCGATTGACCGGGGAATCCGACGAACGTTTCCGGGGCGCCACTGGGCGGCAGCGTCGCGCCATCGAGATCGGCCGGCAAGAACGGATCCACTGATCCGCCGAGCGGTCCCAGCGGGCTGACAAAGGTGGAGGCCTGACCCGCGAGCATCTTGCTCCGATCAAACGCGAACGCCTGCGGTCCGAGGTAGGATGTGCCCTGCGCGTTGAAGACGTTCATACTCATGTAATAGCCGTCCGGCCAAACGCTCAGGTGAGGATAATCGTAGAAGTTTGAGCCGAGATGAAATCCGTAGCGGGAATACGTGCCCGTCGCGTCCGAGCTGGTGGAAACGGCCACACACTCATCCGTAATAGGGCCGGTCGAAGTGGCCCTCGCGAACTGCGTGATGACCCAGCGGTTAGCCAGGTGATCATAAAGAACCACGGGATCGCCGCTGCCACCCGTTGCGCAGGCCCCACCGAACCCACTCCAGACAGAGGAAATGCTGTTGGGACCGAGCACGGACAAACCGGTGCTCTTATCGAAAACCTGGTACCCCTCATTCACGATCTGCACGTACTGGGTTAAGCCGACGGCGCCGTTCGTGTCAGGTGGCGCGCAATTACAACCGACGCCCGGAAAGGGAATGCCATCGAAATTCTTGATGGTCGCCGCAACATTCGCCGCGATTGCACTGAGCTTCCCGCTCTGACTACTTTGCACAACCGGATCGATCTCGTCCTTGTGACGCTGCGGCACCTTCGGATTCTCGTTCGCTTCATGCTCGCCTCTCCTGCTCAGGTCGAGCGGCATGTCGCGGAGAGGACGCGAAACGTCGTTCTGGTAGGACTGATCGAATTTCGGCGAGTCCATCTGTTGAACTTCGCTGGGCCCTTGGGCCACGAGCGAGCCACTCGAAAAGAGGCCCAGAGCCGCCAGCGCCAGAGCGACACCGACCGAGCACAAGAGAAGGCCGACAAACAGACGCGGGATCGAGAATGCAGACGCAGAGTTAGAAGTATTTTTCATGGATGTTTGCGGAAGTAATTCGGCGAAGGGATCATCTTTCGCGCAACCCGACTGTAAAAGACGGAAGGACCGACGCCAGAAATCAATGATGACAATTTAGTCATAAATTGTCGCCCGTTTGCTGAGAAGCGAACTCAAATAGGATTTCACTGGACTTGGGGAGTCTCGTCCCGCCCAGGCCCGATCGGCCTTGGATCACGAGCAGGATCAGGAGAATTTTCTTTCTGACTTGGACGCCTGCTCGCGAAGCTTTCGGAGTTCAACGTTGAGCGGTTTCTGCGACTTCGTCCACTCTCCCGCCCTCCTTCCCACAAATGTTGACCGCGCCCCCCGTAACTAATATTCTCCCTCATCGCCACCGTCACCGATCCCAAGCCAGTCTCGCCGCCAGCCCCGGCCACTTCCAGCGTGCAGCCGCCGCTCGACCTCATGGGTTGGATCGAAGAGAACAGTCACCTTTTCAAACCGCCGGTCAGCAACCGCTACGTTTATGACGGGCGCGACTTCTTCGTCATGGTCATCAAGGGACCGAACGCGCGGAACGATTTTCATCAGGTCGATTCCGAGGAATTTTTTTATCAGCTGAAAGGCGACATCAAAGTGCGCATCCGGGAGGGTGATCACATCGTCGATCATCTCGTGCGCGAGGGGGAAACTTTTTTCATCCCCCCGAATGTGCCGCATGCGCCGGTCCGGCCTCCGGACACACTCGGGATGGTGGTGGAGAAACGCCGGCCCACGGGCGTGGCCGAACACGTCATCTTTTATTGCGCGAACTGTGAGGCGCTGGTGGAAGACATCCACTTCGATTGCGCCGACATCGTCGAGCATTTCAGCCAGGCCATGCTGGATTTCTGGAACGATGACACGCGGCGCACCTGCAAAAAGTGCGGCCACAAGGTCGAAAAACCGGAGCCGGTAGAACCGTTCGAACTGTAGGGGAGGCTGCTAGCTTCCCGTTCGTTATGGGAAGTCCGCGCATGAAGATCGACCTGCACACCCACATCCTCCCGCACGACTGGCCCGATCTCGACCAGAAATACGGCTACGGCGGATTCGTTAGGCTAAATCATTACCAGCCATGCTGCGCCCGCATGATGATGGGCGACCGCGTTTTTCGGGAAATCACCGACAACGTGTGGGACCCGAAACGTCGCATCGAAGAGTGCGACCAGGCGGGCGTGTCCATGCAGGTTCTTTCGACCGTGCCGGTCATGTTCAGTTACTGGGCCAAACCGGAAGACTCCCTGGATCTTTCCCGCCGTCTCAACGACCACATTGCCGAAGTCGTGCGCGCACACCCGACCCGTTTTGCCGGCCTTGCCACCATTCCGATGCAGGATCCGGAGATGGCCGCGCGCGAACTGGAGCGTTGCGTGCGAGACCTGGGCCTGCGTGGCGCCGAGATCGGTAGCCACGTTGATGCCAATTTGCATTGTCATCAGAAGGAATGCCGCAATCTCGACGACGCCGCACTCCACCCGGTCTGGAGCGCCGCCGAGCAGTTGGGCGCCGCCATTTTCGTCCACCCCTGGGACATGGTCGGCAAGAAGCGCATGCCGAAATACTGGCTGCCCTGGCTCGTCGGGATGCCGGCCGAGACTTCGCTCGCGATCTGCTCCATGATCTTCGGCGGCGTCTTTCAAAAGTTTTCCAAGTTGCGGGTCGCTTTCGCCCATGGCGGCGGAGCCTTTCCTTTTACGATCGGACGGATTGAACATGGATTTCGCGCTCGCCCGGACTTGGTGGCGATCGATCACAAGATCAATCCACGCGAATACCTGGCCCACGGATCCACCCCCGCACGCTTTTACGTGGACTCGTTAGTCCACGACATCGATGCGTTTAAACTCCTGCTCAAGCTCTTCGGCGCAGAGCGCGTCGCCCTCGGCTCGGATTATCCTTTCCCCCTGGGCGAAGCGCACCCTGGCAAGTTGATCGAATCGATTCCGACGTTGTCCGCGAATGAGAGGCACCAACTGCTCGCCGGAACCGCTCAGGAATTTCTCGGCTTAGAGGGCGTCTAAAAATAGGGAGGGGTCGCGTGGCTGTTGATTTTGGCCTGGATCCACTCCTGGCGAGGTCCGTGGTCGGGGAGCGCACGCGCCCCCGCGTGCTGGCGCTGGCGCCCTCGCCAGCGAGGCACTTTCTCCGACGCGCGCTGCCTTCTGACCGGAGGCTGAGCGCAGGCCAAGTTCGTTTGGGCGAGGCGCCCAAACCAGCCCCGCTGAGCGGGGCGCTCCCCAGCCCAAGGACGTGCTCGCATTTTTCCCTCACCACCTGCTTCTTTCCCCTGTTGTCCTGCCTTGGCTTGATACAGACAAAGGGCATAAAGCGCTTAGGTCGGGGCGATTGACCCAATCGTCGGCTCCGCCGCGACATCCGGCTCGGGTTGAGGCGCCGGCTGCTTACGCTCGCCCCAGGAACGCCAGCCTTCGGTCAACTCCAGCCAGGCCCATTTGAGCAGCGGCTTGATCAGCGCCGTCATGTCCTTGCGATTGAGAGTAAAGCCAGGGATCAGGCAACGCCGCCCCCGATTGGTTTGGCCGAGCGTGCCGACGCGGCGGCGACGCCGGGCAATCTGCGCGAACCGCCGGTTG
>JBBRDU010000139.1:0-6054 GCA_038203615.1 Chthoniobacterales bacterium | reverse complement strand
GCGATCTCTCCCGCGCCGATTTCACCTGGCCATAAAAGCCGGCAAAGAGCGGATGGCTTTCCTTGTA
The DNA here is from genome assembly GCA_038203615.1 of Chthoniobacterales bacterium. Classification (GTDB taxonomy): domain Bacteria; phylum Verrucomicrobiota; class Verrucomicrobiia; order Chthoniobacterales; family UBA10450; genus JBBRDU01. Next base: position 5,987 of record JBBRDU010000139.1, on the reverse strand, counting down.
CAACTGCGCGAGGTCGCTGATGTTCCGCCAAAGCACCTCCGGGGTGGAGTGCTCGTCGTTGACGCTGGCGATCATTGCTTGCATCTGCTTCTCCCGGGCCTCCGGAGTGGCCGCCGGCGGCTCGGCGCCGAAGCCATCCGCTGCGGGCAGGAAAATGACGAGGGCGCAAGCGACGAGCCGGGCGAAAGGGAGATTCATGAGTTTGAGAGGAGGGGAACAGTGGCACGCAGAGAGATGCCATGCAACGGCTCGCGACGGCGGTTGGAGGTCCACGTCACCGCGCGCGAGGCGGCGGAGACGGCGTTCAACGTGCTCGATGCGCTCGTGTCCGCCGCGGTGAAGCAGCTCGCGCAGGACGTCCTCCAGGACATCTTCGGCGCGATCACGGCCGCGAACTACGGTGCGCCCGTGATTCCCGCGCTGGCCCCGGCCGCTTTCGACTACAAGAAGATGCTGGCGACCGGCGCCGCTCCCATCCATGAACATGCACCCTTTGCCTGTCCACCGCCCACGCCACTTTCTCCACACATTCGATCTCCACTCTCACCCTTTGTTCCTCCACATTCATCTCCACTTCTTTCACACGCCACGGCCACCCCACCCCCAGCAATTTCTCATACAGATCGGTGTCTTTCATCCCTCCCATCGCTCAAACCCTCACCAAAATCCCACACTTTTCCGCGAAGAGCCCGTTTGTAGGTGTCGCTTACTGCGAAGGCAAGAAAACCCGACAACGCCGAGGAATTCTGGAACGACGCATACCAGTCGACTGGGAAGAAGTGAGCACGTGCGAGCACAGTAACGGGCTTGCCTGCGCCTCACGAATTATGCGAGCGGGAGCGATTGTCGCTGCTGCATCGAATTTCCGTTGTCGGCACGCGCGCCATGCACCGTAAGCACGGTGTAAGGTCTCGGGTTTGGCGCCAAAGCGGGCGTGCTGGGTCAGACGGATACATTTCAGGCGCTCACCGACTTCCGCAGCCACACACGGATCGCGCCGATCCGGCCCTCTTCGAGGGCGTGGTGTCGAAGCGGACGGAGTTACCTACGACGTGCGACGGACGATTACCGGGGCGACTATCGATTGTCAGATACACCGCGGCCGATCAAGAAGCCAACATCGAAAGCAATTTCGTCCGCTTGTTCGTTGCTCATGCCGTTGGTCTCGAGGATCGTATGCCGTGTCCAACGTTCCACCTCCCGGTCATAGCGTAGCGCGACCTTCGTGTAGCCATCCGAAATAAAAGGACTTTCCCAATGAATAGTACATACCACAGTGACAGCGGTTGGATTCAACTCGATTGAATTAACCTTCACGTATTTTGCAGTACCAACCGGATGAAATTGCTGGAAGAGCCTCTGGCGATTGGTGTTTAAGCCCTGTCCCACATAATCCTTGAGTTTGTCCTCCTTTGAGGCACCGCTAAAGCAGCCGCGAATTCCCAAGACGACCAGTATCACGAAAATTGCTCCGACAAAAGACAGCGGGTTTTTGCCTTGCTGCTTTTGCTGGGGCGGCGGAGTCGCATTTTGGGACGGTGGACTTTGCGATTCGACGGTCGCACTCCGCGGAGGTGGAGGAGGGGTCTTGCGCTGAGGCTTGAATCCTTGTGGCGCAGGCACATCAAAAGCATGAGAGCAGGTCGGGCATAGAGCCTGCACGCCAATCTGATCCGTAGTGGCTGCGATAGACTGACCGCACTCCGGGCATGAGAATTCGAACTGCATAGGCCGCTTTTCTAAGATTTCGGTGATCGGCCGATTTCGACGGCGTTGATTTGCTGGCTGCTCATGACTTTTTCAGCACAAGGCAGCCAGAAAGGATGTCGTGCAGGCACTGACGCTTTTGCGTCCAACCACACATAAAAAAGCCGATGCCCAGCGTGAATGCGGAAAGTATCATTCCCCAATAGCGCCCGCTTGCCCGACCAAACGTGACGCGCTCACCATTCAGATCCGTCACGATCAATCTCAGAGCCATTTTACCCAATGTCGCCTGCTTCGGGGAACTCTCCATCAACGCGAAATACAGCCAACCGGTTATGCTAAAAGCCAATGACAGAAAGTTCGGGTGATCGCCCGCAGTATCGTCGGGACCTGTACTGAGAAACAATAACCATACCGTGATACTCGCAATCGTGCCGGCGAACGCCGTGAGCAGGTAGTCAATCACGTGGGCAGCCAGCCGGGAGAGGAACGAGGCCGGTTGACCGGAGTGAGCCAGAGACGCGCGCACCACCGGTGCCGCAAAATGAATTTGGTCGCCAACGGGGGATGCCGGTGCGAATTGCGGTTTTGTTGGTGGAGGCAACTTGAGGACCGTGTGCAGGGGCTTCCAGTCCTCCAATTCGTCATGCCACGCGTGATCGCCCAAACCCACCATGCCGGTTTTCAGCATGGATTTGATTTGCTCTTCCGAGAATGGTCCCGATTGCTGATCTGCTCTGGCGATGTAAATGTCCATCTGTGAAGGGGCAACTGGGACATGTGCCTATAGTCACATTCCTTGTCAAGCCTCGGTGCGCGTAAATCCGCGGCGTGTCGAAGACCACCGAACGCGAAGCCATCATCACCCACTTGGTCACGGCCATTCGCGAAGAGCGTCTGCAGCAGAATCTCTCGTTCAGTGAAATCGCATCCCGGGCCGGGCTTGATCGCACCATGATCATGCGAGTGGAAAAACGCGAGCGACTGCCGACGGTCGATACTCTGCTTCGCATCGCCGACGCATTGGGCATCAAATTGAGTTCTGTATTGGCGGCAGCCGAAGAGGCAGTTCGTCCAGCGGAGAGGAAGCCCCGACTTCAACCGTTGACGAGTCGCAGTAAAACGTCGGCGTGACAGCGCTCACCGGGCCTGCACCAGCAGGCCAGGTTCTCGTCGCGTGGCGTCCGTCGATTTCGGGGTGCGTTGGCTTTTGCGCAATTTGACGAAATCGCTCGCATTGCATTTAGGGCAGCAAGCCGGGCAAACACACCATTGTTAAGGTCCAAGTCCTCGAGATGGTTGTAGTTTTCGACATACGACTCGCGCGAAATCCGCCCGGCGATCTCGAAGTTCTGCTGCACGCCGGATGCACCGACTCCTGTTGGGGAGCCGACGATTTTGTCGACGAGCTTGAGATACTTCGTGTCCTCCTGGGTGTGGATGTCCTTGAGCATGTTCGCGGTGGTGATTTCGCGAATGTCGGACTTGTAGGTCATGAGCGCGAAGACGTTCTTCGTGAACTCCGGCGTCTGCACGAGGTGCAGATACACGGCGAACTTGTCGCCGCGGAAGAACGCCGTGTCAGGCGTATCGTCGTAGTTCGCGGAAACGGCGCCGGGCTGTTCGGCTTCCATCTCCTCGATCACGTGTGGCAGCTCGGACACCAGGCTGGGCGAGAGGTCGCTCTGCTTGATATCTTCGAACGGCTGGATGCGGCGCTGGAATCCGTTTTCACGGATCTTGCGGCGCACATAACGCCCGGTGAGGGACGCTGCCGTTTTGAGCCGGCCTTCGGGCGCGTCGTTGTAGGCGGCGACGAGATCCTCGTTGAGAACCTCGGGCTGCTGCAATTCAGGGTCTTGAGTATTGTTTCCCATGGTCGTGAATGATTATACGACGGCGCGCTGGAACGCGGTCTGAAGGGTGAGGACGAGCACCTTACCGGTGCTGACGTCTGGCACTGACGAGGAATCTTCCGCGACGATGTCGTTCGGAGCGTTGAACCGCGACTGGAAGCCGAGGATCGTGTCCCCAGCGCTGGCCGAGGTGACACTGCCGGTGACGCCATCCGCTTTGAGCATCCCGTGATTGCCGTATGCGGGCGATGGGGAGGCGTGGAAGTACGGGGTTTGGAGTTCGATGTTGTCGAGGCTGGAGAGCCCGGTCAACAGACCGCTGCCAACGACGTCAAAGTCATCGGAATCCTGCACAGCGAAGTGAGGAATGTCACTCGTGGCGACAACGCCCAAGTTCCATTCTTCATATCCGCCACCGCCCCACTGAAGGGAGATGACCTGTCCGGATTTGATGGTGACGCCATCCGCGATCGGAGCTTTTGCCGTGCGCGTGGAGGGATTGTTTGGGTCCCAGCCACGAAGCACGCGCAGACGCGGAAGCGTCCGCTGTTCGGTTCCGTAGTTTTTCAACATATGGTATCGATATGCTCCTGATTGATGGTTTGGTTACTGCGCGCCGTTACGAACCATCTCGCCCCAATCCTCCTCCGGCTCATCACCGGTGGATTCCTTGGGCGCGACAGTCGTCGACGCGGATTTCGACAAGCCTCGCCCCGTAGAGAGCGTGCTGGCTGAAAGTGATGCGACATGCTCCAGGCACTCCAGGGCCTTCCCGGGAGACTGGCGCAGGTCGCTGGCGAGCTTGGTCGCAAATTCGGGCGGGCAGAAACCGCCACCGACCATGGCGTTAACCGTAGCCGTAATTGCCACCTCGCTGAAGGTGAATGGATCGACCCTCGCCGATGCGATCTTCTCGAGCATCACCCGATCCTTCTCGGCGAGCATCTGACGCGCTTGATCGCGCTCGGCGCAAGCCTGCTTCAGCGCGCCGAGGGTCGTATTGAGATGGGTCAGCATCTCGGCCATCAGCGGCTGGACTTCTGCGCTCGAAAAGGTGGTGGTGGGGTCCATGGTGCGGGATTACCTCACGCCGAAGATCAGCGCATGCGCGCTCTTGGCCGTGGCCGCCGCCTCGGGCGGGACATCGGGGGCCATCTGGCTGGGATCGGGAGCGCCGCCGCCCGCCTCAGGCCCGCCAGGCGCACCACAGGGGGCACCGCCACGGGGCTTAGACCGCGCTCGTCCGCGCACGTTCCCATTGTTCAAATCCCCATTGATGAAACTGCTTCGGCATCTCGCGAACGCGAAGATCAGGCGGGAATTCACCCCAGTCGCCACCTGTGGCATCTCGCAAAGCAACATTTCGACCGTTTTCGATTGGATGATTCCCGAGTTGCTTGAGGAAGAATGCCGTGCCGAAATCGTGGCAGCAATTCCGGAGAGTCCGAGCCCAACCCAAATCGAGTGGATGATTCCGATAGTGACCGGACTGCCCGCCTGTGACGCACCAGTGAATACCGTCGAGTCCGGGGCTGATTTCTTCCCAAAGTGGCTCGGCGCTAATTCCGCGCCAACGGGAAGGCATGTCGCGTAATAGGCTGATTCGACTTGTCGTCTTTCTCGAGGTGACGCTCACGACGGGAACCAGATTGTCCGGCCACTTGACTCCGTGCTCGTCGAGCCATCTCGCAAATTCAAGACAGCGCCGCGGCTGCTTGGTGAACCACAACCAGATGTGCCTCAAGCCCGGTGATGTTGAGGCAACTTCGACAACCTCGCGGTGGAGGTACTCGAAGGGAGTACTCGCTCCGAGTGAATCTCCCATATCAGAAACGAAAATAATTGTTGGAAGATAATCCAACCACGGTTTGTCGATTCGCATCCGACCGAACAAGCTGGGCGCACGAGCCGCGTTTGCTACCTTGCCGGGTGTCAGTAATGGCGATTCGAAAACCTCGGCAAACCCGGCTTTGGGAGTTTTTTCCGATTTTGTTACGTTCCGTCCATAACGGAGGTGCAGAATGTGTGCGTAGCAAACGTAGAGCGACTTCAGTGTGGTTTCCGCGCCTGCAGTAAATCAAATTTCTCACTGTGAGAAATTTGAGGCGCAATTTTGAGTACCGCGCTTTCGAGCAGCGAGGCGCGCAACTGATAAATGGCACTGGATTCGAGTTCGCCAAATTCAGCGGCCAGGTGGGCGCTGAATGATTCGCGTGCACGTCCTCGCAAGCGCTCTACGAAATACGCAGTCAGGCGCGAATGGCGCGAACTTAAGGAGAAGTATGGGGTCGTGAGATTCGGCTGTTGCGGTGGGGCGAAACCTTCATTTTGCGTCTTGGTTTGGTGAGAAGGTGGTAATTTTTTGGGCGCCGCTTCTTAGCTCTGGGTTCGACGCGACCCGGGCGCTCCGGCAAGAGGTCGCGG
>JBBRDU010000138.1:0-6065 GCA_038203615.1 Chthoniobacterales bacterium | reverse complement strand
CACAGCGCATCCGTTGGCATCGGGATCGTCGCCTCGCCTCCGAAGTCGAGGGTGATGTCGCGAAGTGGAGGCTGAACATTCGAAGTCCCGTAATACATTCGCACTTTGAGCTGAGTCGGACCTTCCAGCTTGGCCGTGGTCTTAAATACCCCTGCTGACAACTCATAAGGGAAAGGAATCCCGGGAATGCTTGTCGCCGGGTTGGGGTCGACCACGGACGGGGCAAGCGTATTCGTTTGAAAGGGATACCACTGGACTGGGTTTGCCACAGTGTCACCAAGCGATTGACCCGCGACCGAATCCTTAGCGTCGGGCGAGAGAGCCCCCTTTGGACGCGAATTGGGCCACGCCCACATAGTATGCTGGAACCCTTCCGAGCCGCCGGAATTCCGTCCACCCCAGCAATAGCCGGAGGTATAAGTCACTGGAGTCTCCGCTTTTTGCGGCATCGCGAGCGATTTCCCGTCGAGTTTGAATTGGTCGAGGTTCTCGATCTCGATAATGACCGAGCGCCTCTCGGGCGAGTTTCCATCGGGCGTCGTTGTAGGTGCGTATCCCTGCATTGGGTTAAAGGTCTCCACGATCATGAAGGCGCGGACGAGCGTTTCTTTAACCTTTACTCGACTGGTGATCGGGCCACTGGGAGGTACATAATTGCCATTCCGATCCAATACATACCTCGTTGAATAGCGATCCCAGCTCACGGTTCGAGAATCCTTGTAGCGTTTTCCATTAGTCCCGACATATCCGGATACATAGAGAACTAGAGATGCTTCGGAAATTGTGGGGAAGCGTCCGAAACCGTGGCGCGCATTCGCACCATTTCCATTGGCGGTGCTTACGGTCGGAACCACGATTCCACGGGGAGCAAACTTATACTTTTCCTTTTGGACAATGTTAACCTTTGGCCATCCGGAGGTAGGAGTCGGCTTTGGATACTTGGTGTTGAAGTCTTTGTCCCGGGTGGAGTCCCGCATGTTGACCGTCCGGATGTAATCGAAGATCTCGGTGAGAATCTGTTCCCGTCCAAATTTGTCGCTGCCAAACTTCGCTCCCGCATATTTCTCCTTGAAGCTTTCGCCGCCGTAACCTGGGAATGGTTTGCCGGTGATCTGGCGCAGGTAGGTCAGGATCGCCTGATTGCGCTGAAGGGTGAAATCAGCGGTGGGGCTGTAGGCATTTTCCCGTTGGAAAATATAGCGCCGGACTTGATCTTCCTGGTTGCTCAATTTGGTGGCATCCGGCCCGATCGTCGAGCAGTAGGCCAGCAAGCGGTCGGAAGCATTCCACACGTCTGCTTCATCAGCGGGAGCCTTCACCCGCCACACCGGCCAGATCGTCACGCGGGGCTGGCCGAATAAGTTCACCTCCGGGGAGCGGCTGTGAGCGGTGAGGAAGAAACGCAGTTTTTCGAGGTAACTGGCGGTCAGGACTTTCGCCGCGTCGTTCTGTGTGACACCTGTGACCGCTAATTCCCAGTCGTTCTGCTTCCGCTTGCCCAGCGTATCCTTGTCCGGCTGCGCGTAGAACAGTTCGTCCACCGACGAATAGAGCCGCTTGATTCGGGCGCTCACCGGTTGGTCGTTGCTCTGCACGTCGGGGTCGGAGCGATAATCAGCGGAGAGCAGGCGGTCGGTGCCATAGTTTGAGGCCCGCTGGTTCTTATCCGTGAGGCTATACATCAACCGGGGGGCGAGCAGGGCGATCTGGCCGGACCTTAGCAGGTAAGGAGCATCCTGCATGGACGTCCCGCCACTAACCGGATTGCCGCGAAAGATAATGCCCAGCGAGGTCGTGGATGGATGCCCGGGGTAACGTTGAAACTCCCCGCGCACCGGCTGCGACAAGCCCAGACCGCCCCGCTCCAGTGCACCTGTGGGGTAAACGGTCCCTACTTTTCTTCCGTCATTGTTAGTCAGGCCGCGATCGAAGACAGTGAAGGCGCGAGGCGTGTCCCAAAACGATCCGGGATAGTCATCTTCGCCAATGAGAACTCCGCGGGCATCCTGCTTCGGCATGCCACCATCGTTCTTCGTGGTCTCGGGCATCGTCGTATAGCCACCGGCGGTGTTGACGTTGACCTTGCAACTCTCGTCGTCCGTCCAAAAGGCCACTCGGCCCACGATCGGATTCGCCGCAGTCGGCTCGCGCTTTCCCGCCGCCCACGTCGCCTTAGTGCCGTTGGCACCGGACTGTGAGGGCGCCGTCAAAGTGCCGTCCTTAAGCACATAGAGCCAACGCACCGGCATGCGGGCTTTCTTCAGCTTGCTGCTTGCTTCGGCCGTGGGCACGTTGTCGAGGAACTCGAGGCCCTCCACCAAGCGATCGAGGCTGGGGTCCAGAATGGGGTAGCGATCGACATTGCTGCTGCCCTTCCCACTCGCGACGGGCACTTGCACTTTCTCGTTCAGGTCAGTCCAAAGGGCCGGCACATGCTCCCAGCCTTTTCCCGGACCTTCCGCCACATCGTTGGTCGGGTCGAAGGCCGCGATCTCGGCGCCACTGACAATCATGTCATTGGAAGAATAAAGCTTGAAGAAGGCATCTGCCTTGTCCGACGCCTTGTTGCCTTCGCGGTAGACGCGAATCATGCCTGGCTGCGAGCCCCACGCTCCATTGGGCCGTCCGGTCGCTTCCCGGATCTGTCCCATGACGACGGAGACCGCGGACTCCGCGAGGTGATTGGCGCTGACTTCGCCGGTGAAACTTTGGGCGGCGGTGAGTTCATCCTGGGAATTCGAGAAGAACCCGATGATGAAGATCGACAGCAAGACGAGGAAGACGAGGACGACGACCAGCGCGATGCCTTTTCGATTCGTTTGGAGGGAATGTGTTTTCATGAGCGTGAGTTACTACTTAGCTAACAGTCTAGTTATCCTGCCAACGGCTCCACTTGGCCCCACGGATGGCCACGTTGGAGATAAAGATTCGGTAATTCATCTTCTTCTCCACCAACAACTTTTCGAGCTTACCGAGATCGTTGCTCTCAGGGTCTTTGCTCTCCAAAAACTTCGACTCTTTAAACAAGTTCTTGAAGTCGAGGTTGACCGATGGATCTCCGAGGCGCTGAGCCGAGGTCTCATCGATCGCCACCATGGCCACGGTCACCACCGGAGGGAGCTGATCCTTGGGGTTAAGGTCCGGATCGGTCGCCTTCTTTTTGGGATTCAAGATTCCCTCTGCGGAGTTGGAGAGCCGCTTCGAGTCGTAGTCGTAGAGCGGGCAAAGCACGTCGGTTTTCGCGGGCGAGGCCTTGGCGCGAGAGGCTTCGTCCTGCGGGGTGAGGCGAGGAAGAACGACCAGGGCAATAATGTTTTCGGCGAGAACCCGCACGCGGCTCGGGGTGGCAAGGTTTACCGGGTCCTTAAACCAGCCGAGGTAGGCGGGGTTATCCCAGTTCGGATCCAGAGCAGTAAGCGAGGTCGGATTCGCCGAATCCAAACTCGGGTTGTCGATCTTCAGGGATTCCGATGGCTCCATCATTTCCATCAAGCGGGAGCGCACCCGCGATGGGACCACACTTTGCAGGAAGGTAGGAACGAGGGTGGCGTCGTTATTAACTTCGACAAAGTAGCCCCAGGTGTTGAGCAGATTATTGAGCGGCTTGTGGGTTTGGGCCGCATTCGTCTTCACCACGAGATCGTCATCGACAAACCCGAGCGGCGCCTGAAAGAACACGCAATGAGTCGGCCGCCCGAGGCTGGTCCCTTGACCCAGCAGCGTCATTGACTTTCCCGAGCGGAAACGAAGCTCCGACTGGCGCATATAGCCATCGGGAACCTTGGAATGATCGGGCAGCCCGCCCTTTCCAGCGGGGTAATGGTAGTCCCAATAAGTATTCAGCGTCGCCTGCGAGATCCGGCGGGTCATCGACTCAAATCCCCGGCGCGCCTGCTGGAACTGCTCGATCTTGGAGGAACTCCGCCGCCACATCTCGCCCGTCTGGCTGGTCGCGGTGACCAGCAACAACATCAAGCCGATGAACACGGCCGTCGCCGCCATCAGTTCAACCAACGTAAAGGCACTACGACGGGACGAAGCGAGGGGGGCGGAAGTGCTCATTGGTTTTTACCGATGTAGGATGAGTAGGTGAAAATATCGACGCCACCCTTGGGCATCCAAAGGTTCCGCTCCGGGGCCTGCGGGTCGTCCACGCCCGAAGGATTCACCTTTAACGGGACCCCGCTGGGATTGCGCGCCACCTGCACGGTGATGAGGGCGAGGTTGCCCGGCTCCTTCGCGGCGCGCGATACCGGAAATCCCTCCGCGGCAGCGGAATCTCCCGTGGGCAGATTCACGCGGGGGATGATTCGCGTGTTCACAGCATAGATGACGCGCAGGTTTTCCTCGGCGGTCAGATTGGGAGGGGACGCCGGAATGATCTCATTGCCCTGTTCGTCAAAATAACGGACCCAAATCGAGGTCGTTCCCGGCCGATGCATCCGAAACGAAAACTCTTTCTTATCTGACGAAGCCGGGAGGAATTCCTTATCGGTCACCACATCGAAATCGACCAATTGCGACTCGCTGACGAGTCGTTGGGCGATCTGGGTGCAGATGGAAATATCGAGCGCGCGCCGGAAGGTGGTGAGCCCGGCGGGAAGGAGAGACATGAGCGCCACGAAGGCGAACGCAATAATGCCGATGGCGAGTGCGACCTCAACGAGCGAGAAGCCCGTTGCTTTGGATTTGGAGGGAATCACAGCGGAACCGATACTTACATTGTGTTTACATAGCAAACTATTTATCGGCGAAAGAATCATGATCTTTCATCCCCCTCAAGACTTGCCTTTCCCCCTTGTCTCCCGTGATTTCCCCGCGTGAAAACGTCTCGCAAAGAGCTCTGGTTTGAAACCCCCTGCCGCCGGCAACTGGTCAACATCACCTCGCAGATCGCGGAATGCCTTCGCGCGAGTGGCGTGCGTGAGGGGCTATGCCTGGTCAATGCCATGCACATTACCGCGAGCGTCTTCATCAACGATGATGAAAGCGGGTTGCACCACGACTTCGAGGTGTGGCTGGAAAAACTCGCGCCAGAAAAGCCGCACGCGCAATACCGGCACAACGGTGCCGAGGACAATGCCGACGCGCATCTCAAACGCGCGATCATGGGTCGGGAGGTGGTGGTCGCGATCACCGACGGCGCACTGGATCTCGGGCCGTGGGAGCAGATTTTCTACGGCGAATTCGACGGACTGCGGCGCAAGCGCGTGCTGGTAAAAATCATCGGCGAGTGAACGGTCGCGCCGGACAGTTTGCATCGGCGCCCACCGCGCGGGTAGGTTCGCTGGCGCATGCTCGACGAATATCACCAACTCGAAGCGCAACTGTTCGACTTCATTCAAGCGGAGGGCGCGGGTCGCGACTTTGACGCGCTCGCGCTGGAGGTGCATCGCTTTCAGCTCCGCTGGAATCAGCCGTTTGCAAATTTTTGCGCCACCCGTCCCGAGCCGCGCGACTGGCGCGAGATTCCCGCCGTGCCGCAGAGCGCATTCAAGCACTTCACGCTGTCGGTGGCGCGTGCGGATCTGGTGGACAGGACGTTCCACACCAGCGGCACCACCGGGGAGGGATTCGGGCGCCACCATTTCGTCTCGACGCGACTTTATGACGAAGCCGCGCGAGCAGGCTGGCAGCGGCTGGGATTGCCCAAGCTCGCGCACTTTGTCCTCGTGCGGAATCCCGCCGATGCACCTCATTCCTCACTCGCGCACATGATGGCCGCCCTCGCCCCGCTCGCGCCGGAGACGTGCTGGCTGATCGAGAGCGATGGCCGCTTGCGCCAGGATTTTTCCGAGACCCTCGAGCGTGCGACCCGCAGTGGCGCGCCCATCGCGCTGCTCGGCACCGCACTCGCGTTTCTTCACGCCTTTGCGCACCTCGGCGCGCGACGCATTCGACTGCCCGCGGGAAGTTTCGCCATGGAGACGGGCGGGTTCAAAGGCAGCGACCGCGAGATTTCCAAACCGGAGCTCTACCAGCAATTCCGTGAATTCCTAGACCTCGAGCCCGATGCCGTGTTCAACGAGTACGGAATGACGGAACTCAGCTCGCAATTTTACACC
>JBBRDU010000137.1:0-6187 GCA_038203615.1 Chthoniobacterales bacterium | reverse complement strand
GAGCTCAGCGCCTGGATGGCAGAGATAGAATCGACAAATTGGCCCGCGGATTTATCCACGTCCCAGATTTGAAAGGAAACGTTGGTTACCGGGGAGGCGAACGCGACCGTGGTCAAAACAAAACCCGCGGTTGATGAACTGGAGGTGGCGAAGAGCTGCAATCCATTTTGACCGGAAAAGCCGCCAGTGGTCTCCGTGCTGTTTATCGTGGGATAACCCGCCGACCAGGCCGCGCCTTGCGCGGAAGCCCCATTGTTATTGATGCTAATGGTCAGGGAAGGACTGATGGTTGGAAAGGTCTGGCTCACGGTTTGGCCTGGACCGGGTGCCCCAGCCGTCCAGCTGTTGTTCGGGAAAACCACCAGGGTTGCGTTAGCCGTCTGGATGGGGATCGCCAGGAGGACAGCGGCAAACAACGGCCAGAGACATTTCCAGAAATTATAGCGCTGGTTCATCGAAGTTGCTCCGCCTATTAGCACGACCCATGCCCCCTCGGACTCGCGCTAACCCGTCGCAGACAGGACGTTTTGTCGGCTCGGGCTCCTCCGCTCGGACCGACCATCGTGTTGGGGCGAGCCGCGGGGTTGCCTATTCTGGTAAATCCCGCGGTCATGACAAATACCTGCTTGTCGCCCCGGAGTTCGATGAATGGCTATGGTTGGATTACTTGGTAGTTCGGCAACGTGATTGAGGGACTCTGAATCGGTCGCATTCACGAGTTCCAATGCTCTTTTTGTAGTACCCGCCCGTAACATCCCGCGAGAGCCCGAGTCCACACTGGGATCCTCGCTGCGCTCGCGAAAGTAGAGGTCCTTCGCTTCGCTCAGGATGACAACTCAAGAAGGTGGATCGAGCGCTCCGTCGCTCGATGACATCTTTAGCGGCCTGGCTGCGACTAGTTAACATCGCGCGGCGGAGCGCCCGATTCACCAACCACGCAGGTGCCGCCCGCTCTTTCAAGGCGCCGCGACTACAGCTCAACGTGAGGCCCAAGTGATGATGCAGAAAATTTCTTTTTCCGCTCAGCGGTATGGTGCCACCACGGCCGCGCGGGCGCTCCTTCCATGAAGCGAACCGCGGAAATGAAGGTGTCCAGAACGCAGGGATCCTGGCGGGTCCGGGTTCGATCGCACAAGGCCTGATAAAGGGAGAGCGGGTTCCGGCCGATCAAATCTTGCGGGTGCTTGATCCCGATGGATCGCAAGTCGCGGGCGATCGATGCGCCGATGTTGGGGATTGCCTCCAGCATCATGGCCTCACGAGCAGAGGTTGCTTTCCGGGAGGTCGACTTTGACGGATTGCGCCTTTTTGTCATCGAACCCGGACTGTTCATCGTCAAAGCAGTCTTATCAGAAGCGGCAAATAATTCCTAGCGTTTCTCATCCATCGGCTTTTCGTTGCGGGCGACGCGGGCCGCTTCCTCGTCGTCGGTTTGCTTCCAGAACTCCGAGAAATTGCTGTTCTTGTCCTTGGGCGAGCCAATCCGGTCCATCACGTTCGAGAGCCACGCGGGTGGAGTTTTGGGCTGCCACTGGGGGATAACGAGGCTGAGGTTGAGCATGGTCTTGAGGAAGATGAAGACGCCGAAGAAATGCCGGTTGGCGCCGGTGAACATGACGGCAGCCATGCCGCCAATGATGGTGAGGTGGACGACGATGACGCGGCTGAGGCTTTGGTTACCCAGGCGCTCAATCCAGGCGAAGGGCCGCGTCCGGAGCCAGATCAAATCGAACAGGAAATCGATCATCTGAAAACTCAGGACACCGATGAACCCGGCGAGCAGATTGTGGCTGTCGATTCGGATTTCGGGGCTCAGCTTGTTCCTGGCGATCAGCATGCCACCGAAAATAGAAAGAAAAGCTCCGTGGGCGAAGGTGAAGACGAGGGCCGGAACAAGGAAGGCCTGGAGATACGTGGAGCGGTTACTAGTCTGCTGTTGCTGCTGCTGGCCTTGCGGCGCCCTGTAGTTCCAATGTCCTTTGCTTGGATGATACCGCCGATGAAGGACTATCCTCACTCCGACGAGCAGCGTGCCGATCAGCGTTTCGAGCCAGTAGAGAACCAACATCGTGGCCGCGGACCACTCGCCCAGAAACCAACCCGCGGCTGGAACGGCGTTCAGCCCGAGGGCGGTGATGAGGGAGCGCATGGTCAGAATTTGGAATTCCGATCCCGCGACCGCGGGACTCGGGATGGCAGAGGAAGACGAATCTCAGTGTTCTCCGAAGAGCGATCTAAGTTCGTTCATAGTTGGGAGGTGATGATCGTCGTGCTCGGCGACGAAGTAACAAGGTCGACGACGGAAATCGGCTGGCGCAACCGCCGATGGAGAGCCGTCTTCGCAAGCTCGGCAGGGCTCATTCCCGCGAGCCGCTCCCCGATGGTTCGGCGGCCGCATCGGCGCCAAGGCCGAGCTCAAACTTGCGGTCGAACCCGCGTCGCGACGGTTTCATCCCATAAACCTAGGCAGGCGGTCGGACGCGAACAAGGCAGTTCCCGGATCGGAGACGGCGCGGCCCCTGGGAGTGGGGTCGGCGCGCGCCTTCTCCTAGCGCGAACTAGTCGCAACGGTTAGTTGTTTGATTGCTTCCTGGCACTCGGACATGCGCCGGGCGAATTCCTTCGGCTGCTCCGCTGCATCGGCAGGCGGTAAGGTCCCGCGAGCCTGAAGATCGGAGAAAAACTGCTGGGCTTTCTCGTAAGAACGCCGCGCCTCCGACCAAACGCTCAGGCGTTCCGTCACCGGCGCATTCTTGTTCGCTCCGGCGCGCGCAAAAATGTCGCCAAGCTTGTTGTGGTAGGCCGCGATATTGCGCGAATACGCCGCGTTACCTGGATCTGTCGCGAAGAGCCCGGTCATGATCGCGATGCTCGATCGCGCGTGGGCTACCGCCTGCTCCGCATCGCCCGTGGCGGAAAGCGCGTCCGCGAGATCGATATGCGTGCCGGCAAGATCGAAGCTGGCCTGGGCATTTTGTGGATCCGCCGCCGCGGACTTCTCGCGAATCGCCAGCGATTTTTCGAGGCTATCGACCGCACCGGCATAATCTTCCGCGGCCATGAGCATGCCACCGAGTTTGAAATAACCCCAGCCCACTTCGCGACGGGCACGGCCATTATCCGGATCGGCCGCCGCCAGAGACTCCAGGATGGCCACTCCTTTCCGAAGGAACGAGATTGCGTCCGGTTGGTGGGGATCGGAAATGTCGCCGACTTTCATCAAAATCAATGCGAAGCCACGCCGCAGTTTCAGGTTCGAGCTATCCTGCCGGACTAACTTTTCGCGAATGGTCAGCGACTGTTTATAAGTGGTCAGGCGTTCCGCGTCGGCGTTCGCTGTCCGGCCGAGCCCGTCGGCCAGTGTCTCATAGGCGCGGGCGAGTTCGTCCTGGACCGCGGGATTCTTTGGCTCCGTCTCAGAAAGTTGAGCGAAGATCAGGAGCGAGCGCCGGTACTCGCGAACCATTTGCTCGATATCACCTTTCTGTTCCATGATGTCGCCGAGAGCGCGATGGCTGCGGCCAAGCTCCATTTGCGAATCGGTGGTGACCGCGGCTGGCCTGAGGCTCTCGCGAATTTGGAGTGCTTTCCGATAACTCGTCAGAGCGCCGTCTGTGTCGCCTATGTTGGCGGAGTAAGGATTGCCTTGAATGTCCCCGATCTTTTCATAGGCGGTGGCAAGCTCGCGTTGCAGCGCAACATTCCCGCCCGCGTCGTGGGCAAGGCTGTCCAGGTATTCGAGAGCACGACTCACGATAAGCCGGCGCGTCGGCGTGGAACCGGCCAAATCTTTCACGGAATCGTGAATCTCGAACATCAAGGAATCGGCCAGGCGGCGAACTTGTCCAAACCGCCGTTCGGCCAGGATGCGCTGCTCGTTCGCGCGATGCGCTTCCCAAGTGGCGACGATCGTGGCGCCGATCAGGAAAAGGGCTACGGCCGCGGTCGCGGCTAACCCGACCTTGTGACGGCGGACAAACTTCGATGTCCTATACCCGACGGTGTCCTTTCGCGCCGTTACCGGCAACCCGTCCAGGTACCGCCGGATATCCTCGGAGAATTGCCCGACCGAGGAATAGCGGCGCTCCGGTTCCGCCCGCAACGACTTGAAGACAACATTATCGAGATCGGTGGCCAGATTCTTACAATCGGCTTCGCCATCTTTCCGGATGCCGGGCTTTTGGCCGGCCAGCAATTCGTAAAGGACCACGCCAAGGCTGTAGACGTCACTGGCCGTCGTCATGCGCTCGCCACGCAACTGTTCGGGGCTGGCGTAATTGGGTGTCATCGCGCGCACCGTTGACATCGTTTGGTTATCAGTCTGGGCGGTCTCCGGATCGAGCAGGCGCGCGATGCCAAAATCCAAAAGCTTTGGTTCCCCTTCCGCGGTGACACGGATGTTAGCCGGCTTGAGATCGCGATGGATGACAAGATTTTGGTGCGCGTAAGAAACAGCCGCGCAAACCTTCCGGAAGAGAGCCAGCCGTTCTCGGATGTTTAAGGAATGCTGGACCGCGTAAGTTTCGAGTGGAATTCCCTCCACGTATTCCATGACGAAATAGGGCAAGCCCTTTGGAGTAACCGCGCCGCCGTAAAGGCGCGCAATGTTGGAATGATTGAGCGCGGCGAGAATACGTTCCTCCTGGCGGAAATGTCGGACGAATTCTCTTGTGCCGAAACCTTGCTTGATGAGTTTGATCGCGACTTGGCGGCCAAAATGAGTGTCATCCGCAAGATAAACCTCGCCCATACCCCCTTCCCCGAGCAAAGAAACAATTCGGTAGTCACCCAGCATTTCACCGGAACGCAGCTCACCGACCTCTTCGTCCTGGGGTAGGAGCGTTGCACCGAATTCAGCGGCGGGCGCTTTCATCAGTTCGGCGGCGCGCTCCTGTTCTCCCAGGAGCGCTTCCACTTCCGCGCGCAGTTCAGCATCATCGCCACAGGCCCGTTCGACAAAGGCGGCCCGTTCCCCGCCCTCCAGCTCAAAGGCGTGCTCGACCAATTCCGCGAGCTTGTCGGCCCGGTCAGGCTGCATCTTTGCGCAGCTCCCGGGAGAGCCAGAGCCTGGCGAAATTCCAATCGCGCAACACCGTCTTTTCCGAGACCTGCAGGACTTCGGAGATTTGCTTCGCTTCCATTCCGCCAAAGAACTTTAACTCCACCACTTTGCTTTTCCGCGGATATATTTTCGTGAACCCCTCGAGCGCATCGTCGAGCGCCACCAATTCCACGGCGCAATCGGTGGAGAGCCCGGAAGCCTCCTCGAGCGACAGTTTTACCTGCGCGGGTCCCCCACGCTTGGCCGCCTGATGGGCTCGCGCGTGCTGCATCAGGATTTGCCGCATGAGCCGCGCGGCGATGCCATAAAAATGCGCGCGATCCTTCCAGGTCACCTTCTTGTCATCCACCAACTGCAAATACGCTTCATGCACGAGCGCGGTCGCCTGGAGAGTGTGATCCTCGCGTTCTCGCTGCAGGTAAGCGCGCGCCACGCGGCGCAACTCGTCATAAACAAGGGGCATTAGCTTCGCGGGCGCCTCCTCGTCGTCTCCACTCTGCCAATTCAACAGGAGCGCAGTGACGTCTTCAGATGATTTCCCGGCCATGATTTTTGCTCGCTCACGACAAAACTGCCACAGCATCTGCCAGGAGAGCAGAAAAATCTTTGACCCCGATGTCCGTTCCGACGGCCTTTCTGCACATGCTTGAGTGAAGGCCCAACAAAAATGAAAAACACCCACCTAAGTTACACCAGCTCCCATCCCGCAGCCCGGGCTGCCCGTCGCTTCGCCATCATCGCTCTGATGTTCACGGCAAGCGTCGGCTTCCTCCCGCGGCTCGCCTCCGCCCGGACTAATACAGTCACTCCGATCGCCGATCTCGGCACTCTTCCCAATCAGGACAAAGGAAGGACGAGCACTAATTTTGGGGTAATCCTGGCCAGCGACGGCAACTTCTACGGCACCACGCCAGTCGGCGGTAGTGCTAACTTCGGCACGATTTTTAAGGTAACGCCGACCGGCACAGCGACCACGCTGGTCAATTTCGTCGGCCCCAATGGCACCCACCCGAACGCCGGGGTGATCCAAGGCAGCGACGGCAATTTGTATGGAACGACCACTGGCGGCGGAGGGGACGCCAATGGCCACCCGTTCGCTACCCAGTATGGAACTGTTTTCAGGGT
>JBBRDU010000136.1:0-6237 GCA_038203615.1 Chthoniobacterales bacterium | reverse complement strand
CATCACTTGAAAATTCGCCCAGCCGAGCCCGACCTTCGCAAGCGCCGGAAGCATGTTCCGCCGCCAGACGTTATCCTTGCTCAGCGCAGTACCGCGCTCTGACGGGAAGACGAATGCCGTCGGATTATCGGGTGTTGGATGATATTTCAGTCGCCATTCTTCAAGTTCGGCGAACAGGCCATCAGCCAGCGCCGCCTCCCGAACCGAATGG
The DNA here is from genome assembly GCA_038203615.1 of Chthoniobacterales bacterium. Taxonomy (GTDB): domain Bacteria; phylum Verrucomicrobiota; class Verrucomicrobiia; order Chthoniobacterales; family UBA10450; genus JBBRDU01. The sequence goes on along the minus strand of JBBRDU010000136.1, from coordinate 6,026 downwards.
TGCGTCTTCGGACTATCAATCTTCCCTCGGTAAACCCGCTGTGTCACTTCGGCGGCAGCTTTTTGCATGCCACCAAGAGGCATTCCGAAGATTTCTCCCGGCCGCAGCCCTCCGATAATTGCCAGCTTCGATATGACGCGCTCCCGCATTGCCAACGCATCGAATGCGGATCTGATCTGCTCAACCGTCATGCTCCGATGCTTTGGACGCTTGGCTTCATTCGGGGTATAAAGCATCGCGGCGGGATTGAGCCGCAAAATACCTTCGGCGATCGCCATCGAAAATATTTGGCGGAGGTCCCAACGCAAATGATCGACGACGCTGAATGAATGTGTCTTGCTCTTGGCGTCGAGAAGTTCTTGAAGCTCCGCACGTTTGATCGATGCCATGTCCCGGTCCCGGAACGCCTCGACCAGGTGTGTCCGAATGGGCTGTTGGTTATTCTCTGCCGTGCTGGCCTTCCACTTCCGGCAATAGAAATCGAAATATGGCCCCTCGACGAATGGCCCGAACAGTCTGGGATTCGTCTCTTTTTTGCGCTGCTTCACGATTTCGGCAACGGCTTCGCGGGCTTCCGTCTTCGTCATCTCGCTGGCGTGACCGAGCACTTGCGAAACCTGCTTGCCCGCATCGCGCCAGAAACCGATCCATTTTCCGCGCTGCCTTCGTACACCGCCAGATCCGTAACGCATGCTTCACCCCAACACTGATCTTTTCGAGGGAGGACGTTACTACGAATGGCCTTCAAAAGGAAGAAAGCCGAAATTCACGTGACCACGTTTCAATTTCTTAGAGCCGATTGCCCACTGCTCCTTGAGTCTTGCCTCGTACACGGGCGCGATAGCATAAAGCGGCCAAGACGGTTCTTTAGGCAGCACCATCCAGAGACAATAGCCACGCTTTCGTGAGTTCGAATACATGAGGGCGACATTCCTATCAGCCGTTCTCACAACTTCGTCTAGCAGCCACAGCCAGAAAATCGTCTCTGACCCTGGGTCAATTTGTTTTTCGCCAACCGACAAGGGTCTCTTGTCCTCGTCCTCCATAGCAAGCACGAAACGATTGTTACGCCCGATCTTGCCAACCTGAAAGTAAATCCTATGGCCGCCGTTAAGCAAAGCGTCGATCATCTCGCGCATCTCTTTTTCGGGAAGCATCGTTAACCTCGTTGTTCTGAATCCAAGTGACCAAACTATCCCGGCGCACAAGCATACGCCGTCCGAGATGAAGCACGGGCAACTGCGTACAGCCTTGCACCCGACCCGCCGCGATGTTGCACACGTGCGCTTTCGACACGTGCAGAAGCTTCGCGACTTCCGCCATCGTGAGGAGATCGAAACTGCCGTCGAAGGGCATAAATCAGACGATGGGCAACCCCTCGGCCTTCTCCAAATTCAGTTTCTCGATCTTCAGCTTGATGCCAGCGACAAGCTCCAGCGCAATCTCGCGAGGCAAGTTCGATGTGACGATCCGCGCGTATACATCTCCCATTGCCAGCATTGCCGGAATCAGATCAACATCCCCGCGCCGAAGATTTGGGAGCGTTTCCGCGAGAGCGGCCTTGGTCTTGTCGTAATCGCTTAAAACGTTCTCTTCATTGAGTGACATAAAATCAAAACACAACGTTATCGCTTAATCGATCGGATACTTTTCTGCCGGTGGGCCCGTCGAATAGACTCCTGATGCGACGGACGGTCCGCGGGGCATTGATGCTGGACCTCACGGTACCGATGACTGACCTTTTCGGCTGCTTCCACAATCTCGAAAGCGTAAATGGCTTTCGGCCACAACTTTCTATCAGCTATCTCCTGTGCCGTCCTTGGCTCCTCCCGTCCTTGCACGTCACGCTACTTTGTGGGCGGTCCGAGCAGCAGCAAGCGCTCCCGCAACTGGCGCGCCTGCGGTGTCGCCACCCGTCCTATCTGTTGAATGCCCTCGATTCCTGCCGTGCTGAAAGCGGCCACGGATGACAGAAGTTCGCGCAGCGCCAGATCGCTGGCGGGTTCAAACTCCGAATAAATGCCATTGCTGAACTCAGCCATAAGCTTGAATACCAGCTTCGCGTGGAGCGCTGCGCCGTTATTGTCCTGGCACTCGTGAAAAACGAATACGGGAATGCGTTTCTCTCCAAGTGCCGCCGCAAGATGCGCCAGTTCCTCGGGATTGTCTTCGCAATGGTCGCCGATGAACACGACGCCGGAAATACTCTCTTTCTCCTGTTCCAGTACGCACCGCAGCGCGCGCGCAATCTGGGTCACGCCCGCTTCGCAAGACAACCGCCCCATTGCACGGCTGACCACCTCGGGATCACTCTCCCATCCACTCGCTTTACATTCATGGCCGCGATAGTAGATCAGCTTGACCGCAATTGAGCCGAGCCGCTTAATCGCATCGAACATTGCCGCTGTTGCGACCCGGGCCTGGTGCAACCCCCGGTTCCGGCTGCTCGTCAAATCGAGGATAAAGACCAGGCGGCCCCGACGCACCTCTGGCGTCCCGCTCGCCCCGATCCGCGCCAGCGCCTCATTCATCAAGCGCCGCTCAGGCGAGAGCGGCTGATTTGCACTGCCTCTTCTTTCTAGTGCGTTCATATATCTCCTCGATCGATCCACCCGCCCCGCGAACACAGCGCCTGTCCGGGTTGAGTTGCCCTCTTGTTCCTGCCGCCCCTGACGGTCGGGGGATTTCGCTCGATCTCCGCCTGAGGCCGCAATTGCGGCTCCCGTTCCCGTGGGATGTCAGGCGTCTCCGCCGATCGCGTGACCCGTGAGAAGTCAAAGTTCTTTTCCATGGTTGGTGTCACCTCTGATTCAAATAGGATGTTGCTGTTGGTTCACCAGCTTGCCCCGGACGCCACTGGATCACGTGATAGCTAAAGCGCACATAATCCGTGGGACCAATCGGCCTTCGGGCAATAGCGCAGGCGCACAAATAGATCAGCACCGTCTGAATCAACCAGAATTGCGCCGCCCTGGCGAACCAGAGCCTCGCATATTGTCCCCAGTCCATCTGCAATGTCTGTTTCCAATCCATCTTCAAAACCTCCTTCCAAAAACGGTCTAACCACCGAACACTGCCGCCGCGAGATGACAGGCGGCGACGAATAACAACGCCGCCGCGATCATCACTGTCACGAAGGCGAATAACCCGCAAACATACTCACCAGCCGGACCAGAAACGCCACACATCTGCGCGGCTTGCCGTGCCGTTGATCGCTTGCGCAAATCGCTGATTTCGCCCTCTTGCCGCCTGATGACGTGGGCGAGCGCCGCGCCGTCCCTTTCCAGTTGCGTTTTATCCTGGCGGAGCATCTCAATCAGCGCCCCGGCTTCCATCTGCTCTTTCAGGCATTCCGGGTTCCCGAATTGTTGCCAAACAGCCGCCTTGTAATCGGGCCTCTCGATCAGCTCGTAAAACGGAACATCCCCATGCGTTTTTTTCAGGACCCGGAGGCGATGCAATGCGCATGCTGCTTCCGCATCAACCGGTGAATCCAGCAGCGCGACGAGCTGCGCCACCCGGCGACCGTCCAAGCCGTTCTGTTGTGCAGCAGGCATAGATTAGGCAGCAGGAAATAAGCCCTCTCACTTAAAAAGCCAGCCCAACGAGCCCGCTACTGTGCCGTTCTTCTGAAAATAAGGGTTGTCCCGAAATTTGCCTTTCAGCTCCCGGATTTCGAAATTTTTCTTTCCGCGTGGCACGGCGGCCAGTGCTGCATTCTGATCTCCCAGGTCTTCGATTGGTGGATTTACGTCGGCTGGCATAACTGTCCTCACCACTAATCAAACGACCGGCAACCCCTCGGCCTTCTCCAAATTCAGTTTCTCGATCTTCAACTTGATGCCAGCGACAAGCTCTAATGCAATCTCGTACGGCAAATTCGACGCGACAATCTCCGCATACACATTGCCCATCGCCAGCAACGCCGGAATCAGATCCACGTCGCCGCGCTGGAGACTCACCAGCGTCTCCTCAAGAGCGGCTTTGGTCTTGTCGTAATCGCTGAGAACGTTCTTTTCATTGAGTGACATAAATCAATTGGCCACGCTATCTCTTGATAGGGCGGGCACCTTTCTGTCGGTGGGCCGGCCGAATAGATTGGTGATGCGTCGGGCGATCTGTGGAACGTGGATGCTGCATTTCAGGGGACCGATGGGCAAGGAGAAGCAGGCACGCGACGGCAGCCATCATCCACCAGAGCCAACCCCAACTCTTCCTCTGCTCAAAACCAATGAAGCTAACTGGCCTTCCAACGATCGCCGAATTCCCGGCCGGATCGTGCATTATCTGTCTCAGTCTTATTACGACCGCGTGCGTGTCATATCTCCCTGCCACGTTAAAAATTCCGATGTAGTATGCTCCCGAGAATTCCAAAATGCTAATGCGTTCCAGGTCTTGCACTGCGTCAGTGTTGAGCGCATATGCCCTGTGACCCTGAGTCTCACACCACCGTGCCAGCCTCTTCCATCTCCGGTTCGTCCAACCCTCACGCCGTCTTGCATCCGCAAAGACGTGCGGCGGCCTTTCCGCCGGAACATCAAAGATCGACGCAAGGCAGACTTGGAGACAGTTGTTACTGTTTGCCGCCTGTGTGTGCCGCGTCATGATTTTCGCGAATGCCTCTTCGGAACGCGTCGCGCCACCGTCGTGTGCGGATCGAAAGCTGTGCGGTTGAGGAACATATATTCAAAAGAAAACGTCATCGTCTCCGAGCGGGCCATACTTCTCGATCCACCGATTTCTTCGAGCCTCGTAACTGCCATCGCTGCAGCAGTCGCACAATCCAACCCTGTGCATATACACCTGCCGCTGGGTCCACTGCTTGCACCGATCACATCTCGTGAATCGCCGAATTGTTCTCCATGTCTCGTACTGATCGAACGGAGAACGAATCGCACTCCAATACGAATCCACAGTCGAACGAAAACACCACAACAACGCCAGAACTTCTCCTACGATCCGCTCACCTATCGCGCCCATAATCCGCCAGAACCTCCTTTACTGTTCCGCTTGCCTTCTGCCATGCTGAATCGGATCGCACCAGCGCACCTTACCAGCCGCCAGGTTGCACAGGTGAGCCCTCCCCTTCCTCGCCTCCCTGATGCCGCGCGCGGTTCCTCACCGTCAATAGTTGAAGTTCTGCGTTCTCGCAACTCAGCCTATGGAAGGCTCTTCTTGCCGGGAGGGCAGGGGTGGCTTCGGTCGCGCCCGGAGGACATCATTCCAGTCCTTCTGTCCTTCCGGCGTGTGCCTTTCGAATTGCAAGTCCGAACGACCGGTGAGCCGCACCGCTGTCTGGATCATCTCGGCCATACCCTCCCCGGCGGCGTCAGCGTCCATGGCCGCGACCACCGTGCACGACGCTGGCATCACGGCGGCCGTACTCCGGATCAGCTCCTTTTGCTTCATCGTCGGCTTGCCGCCAATTGAGGCATGGCGTGTTATCGCGTCCGGAAAGAGCGCTGCATGACTCACGGCGTCGATCGCACTCTCGCAAAAGACGATACGTCGATCACCGTCCTCGATATGGCTAGTCCAGAGTCCCTTTTCGCCACCGGTGGCATAGCTGGTGTAGCCATCATTTTTGATCTCAAAGCCGCAAAGGCCCTCCCCATCGAAGTGAGGAAAGATCGCGTTGCCTCGCGCATCGATCTGTATTCGCCCGGCGAATCGACGGCTTTCGAGGAGTTCGCGGGGGATTGCACGTTCGTTTTCGAGGTAAGGATGAGTTCTGGCGGCCTGCATTCGCGCATAGGCACGTTCGACCCGAATTCGGTCCTTCGCGACCCGGTGCAAGGGAGGGAAGGTAGCTAAGACGGAGGAGGGCATGCCGAGCCAGGGGCGAAGTTCTTTCCGGACCGCGCCGAGAGAACATCCAAGCCGCCGCTTCGTGTCCTTTCGGTGAGCCTGCGTAGGGGAGTTGGGCAGCCCTATTTCTGGGAGGAATCACCCGCCAGGATTCGCCGCACGGAGGTACGGCCGACCTGAACCCGGCGGGCGATCTCGGACTTGCTGACCCCGGCGCG
>JBBRDU010000135.1:0-6246 GCA_038203615.1 Chthoniobacterales bacterium | reverse complement strand
TTTCGTGACAGTGAAGGCAGGCGAAAAGGTGGACAAACACCGCCCGACCCAAGTAGGACGGGCCTTGAAGGAGTTGGGAGTGCAGATGATCCCGGCGTATTCGCCGCAGGCGCGGGGTCGATCGGAGCGCAGCTTTGGCACTTGGCAGGGTCGGTTGCCACAGGAACTGCGCTTGGCCGGGATCAGCACCGTGGACGGCGCCAATCAGTTCCTACGCGAGCGATACATGGCGGAGTTCAACGGCAAGTTCACGGTGACGGCGAAGGAAAAGGGGACGGCGTTTCGGAAGACGGCACGCTCTGATCTGAACTGGATATTTACGATTCAGACACAGCGTGTGGTGTCGAAAGACAATACGTTAGCGATTGGCGATCGCAGCTGGCAGATCGGAAAGTCGCGTTTCCGGAACACGCTGGCCGGATGTACGGTGACTATTCACGAACACCTGGATGAGACGGTGTCAATCCGCTTCGGCCCGCATACTTTGGGCCGATTCGATGCGACCGGAAAACCGTTGGGAGGCGTCCCAAAGGGGGAGCGGGCGGCGTGAAGCGAATTGCCTGCGGCGCAAGGAATTTGATCGCCCCCTTTCCCGTTTCCCCCTCCGGGGGCAAGCCGGGGCGGGCGGGTTCCCCCCACGCCGGAAGCACGCCGCGCACCAGCAAAAAGCGCTGGCACGCTGCGATGCTGCCGGCTCCCCCCACAAGAGGGGCTGCCGCCCCCTTGTGTATCCCCCGCTCGCGCACGCAGCACGTTACGGCAACGGGACTTAAGGAATGCACTTTGTATTGTAAAGCGGACAGATCACTAATTATTAAAAGCGGACATCTTGACAAACTAGCGACAGGCTCGTGCTTTTTTGCTCGGGCGACCGAGCCACTCGGGGGGTCTCCGTTAGTGTCATGTAATTTAATTGGCTTGTTGTAATTGAGCCAGTAGAGCTTCCTTCGCCTTCGCTATCTTCTTGAGAATCTCTTCCCCTTTCGCTCGCCACACGTATCGCTTTGGGTTGGCGTTGCGGTCGGCCAAGTATTCTTCGATTGCTTCAACCAGATCGCGGACACTCCGGAAGCTTCCCTCCCGGATGCAATCTCCCGTCAAGTCTGCAAAGAACCGCTCCACCAAGTTCATCCACGAGCTTCCTGTTGGCGTGAAGTGCATGTGAAAGCGCGAATGCTTCTTCAGCCACGCCTTGACCTTGGCATGCTTGTGGGTCGCATAGTTGTCCGCGATGATATGGATAGCCAACGTCGTTGGCGCCTCCTGGTCGATTTGCTTGAGGAATCTCAGCCACTCCACATGGGTGTGGTGGGGTTCGGTTCGCGTAATCAATTTGCCCTCCAGGTAGTTCAAAGCGGCAAACAATGTGATCGTCCCATGCCGCTTATAATCATGCGTCTTGGTCCGAATATGTCCGATCCCCAGCGGCAATCCCGGCTGCGTCCTTTCCAAGGCTTGGCACTGACTCTTCTCGTCGCAGCACAACACCAACGCCTCGTCGGGTGGTTGCAGGTACAACCCGATCACGTCCCAGAACTTCTCCTCGAAATTTGGATCGTTGGAAATCTTGAAGGTTCGCACTAGATGTGGTTTCAGGTCATTTCGCCGCCAAATTTGATGCACACTATGGTGCGAGACCCCGACGGCCGCGGCCATGCTACGCGTGCTCCATTTCTTCTTTCCTTTGGGCGGCTGGGTCACCCGCGTGATCACCTGTCGAACCTTTTCCGTCGGAAGCCACGGTTTGCGCCCCCGCCCTTTCTCATCCTTCAACCCATTCAGGCCGCCATTCTCGAAGCGTTTCGACCAAAGCGAAACAGTATTGACGCTGGGGCCAACAGCCTTGGCTACATCAGCCTCCTTCTTGGCTTGGGACCGCAGTAAGATGATCCGAGCCCGTAAAGCATCCCGTTGGCTTGCAGTCCCGGACACAGTGCGCCGCCGAAGCTCGGATCGCTCTTCTGGAGTCAGTTCGAGGACGGTGACAGGTCGTGCCATGGCCCACTATGGCATACGCCCGTTGTTAATACGAGCTATTTCGAGTACACTACATTAGTGAGTATTCTGCCCTGCGGGCGGGATTTTCAAGGCGTCGGGGGCCGGCCGCACTATCCCTCGGCGTTTCACCCGGCAAGCTGCCGCGGGCTACGGTCTCAACTTCCGGTTTGCCCGTGATCCAAGCGCTATTCTGCCAGGCACTTCTCAAGGAAGCCGAACTTTACGCGCACTCGGCCGGGAAGGTCGATAACCTTGGGTGAGCGGCATCCGCGAAAGGAATCGCGATCGGATGCACCGGCCGCGCGCGATTTCACAATTCATCGAAATCGCCGGTATAGTAGATTGAGGCAAGCTTCAGTGAGAAACAGACTCCCGGCACTTCTACTGGTGTCCCTCGCCACCCTTGCCGCCGCAGAGAAGAGCTCTGTGGTCGGCTGGGTCATGCAATGTTCCGGTGACTTTGAAGACCGGACCCACCCCGATCACCCGGCGTACACGGTGATGTTGTTTTCGTTGTCGATTGTGAATGTGCTCATTGCTTCTCCTTTGTCCGCAGCGTTTGCTGCGGTGATCACATTCATCACTCAGGTCCCGGGCTCCCCCCATGGGTGAAGGCGAGCCAGAAATCGGCGAGATTGTGCGGCCATGACCCGCCCGCAACTCCAACGATCAATCCCGGCCGCCGTCGGACCACCGGAAAGAACTTACGGACCGGTTGACCGACCCATACTGTTATCTCAAAGTGTATATGTCTAATTGCCCGTGGTTTCCCGGCTTGTCCGGCCAACTTCCTTACGTCGGTACGAACAGCATGCCATCGGAGACCATTGGCGATCCGAATTTGGAGAACGCGAACCGATTATTGGGAATTCGTGCGCTGTCCCAAATCAATTTGAGTCGGCGCGTTCCGTCCGTGTTATTTTGCGTGTCCAGCGTCGTCGCATCATAGGCGCGGACGATACCCTCGACCACGTTTCGATTCGCATTGCCGGTTATCGGCGCCACTGCCCATACGACGCCGGTATTCTTCACGGTGCCGTTCGTCGCGAGCGTTAGCATTCCGCCCGGCATCGCCCCTCACCCTTCACCGTGGGGTTGGCAAGAGCGGCAGAGGCAATCTCTGCGCTCTTTCCCACAAAGGTGACCTTACCCGTTCCGTCCATCGTCCATCCGCGCAAGCACTCGTTCTCACCCCAGTCAAACAACATCGCTCCGGCTTCGGGGCTGTTCCAGAATACGGGCGAGCCATGCAAATGGTGCGTTTTGATATTGCCCGTGAAATCCAAGTTGCCGGTAGGCGGGAACTGGGGACCGGGGAAAAACGTGAAGAAGATGGGCGGCGATTTCAACTTGCTGAAATCCTTAATGACTTTCCCCAGATTGTTGCGATCCATCACGTACAACACTCCGTCCTTCCCAGCCCCGAGCACAAGGCCGGTTCCTGGCGGCACCACCGGTGCTCCCGAGCCGATATCCTGATCGCGGTAATCTGGCGTGGCGCTCCGTTCGCTATCGCGGAAAGGCGTGAAAAAGTCGATCAGCGTCAGCTTTTGGCTGCCTGGCGCACCCGTGAGTGAAAGCTTCACAAACGATTCCGCGAAATCGCCCTTCCCGATGAAGTCGGCGATTTTGCCGTTGGCGACAACGTAGCCGCCATTCCCCGTCATAGCGTAAACGTTGCCGTTGTCATCCGCCGCCGGCCCCTGTCCCGCCTGCCAGAGCCCCCCGCCGAAACTGTTGGGCGTGGCTACCCACGCATCAATCGGATTCCACGGCACGGGTGTAAACGCACCTGCCGGATCAAAGGCTACTACCCAGCCATTCGGAGCGCCGGGATTCTCACCTCCAGCTGTGGCGACAAACAGCTTCTTGTTGTTGCCTCGAAGCGGTGTCAGAAGCAGCGCTGCGCGCTGTTTTTGATTCGGTCGAAGCAGGACTTGCTTGCCGGAAGGATTGGTTGCCGATGCCGAAATGGGGGTGCTCTTGATACTGGACCCGTCGCGCAGCCTGAGCGCGTTCAAGCGCAACGACGGAGTGTTGTTCGGGCTACCCAGTTCACCACGTACATCGCCGGTCCGCCGGGTGCGTCCATGTCGACCACCGGCGTGCTGAGTACTCCCCATCGATTATTAATTCCGAACAGATCGCCCTTCTTGGCCTTGGGCCCGTTGGCCGGGTCTGCCGGGGGAAGATAGGAGGGACCTAGACTCACTTTCCAGATAAGATCCTGCGGGGCTGGGACATCCACGTCGAACGCATACACCGTATTTGCCATGGAACAGACGAACACGACATTATGTTGTTTGCCGTCCTTCATATTGATGCCCGGAACGTACAATGGCATCGCCTCCAGTCGCGGATCGTCGGGGATATCCAATCTCTTCAGGATCTTCATTTGGCGGCCGGCGACTTCTTTCGCCACTAGCTTGCTTTCTGAAGTGTTTGATCCCGTTCTTCCGTCGTCATAGGCGCGCGTCAGCACTGGAGTCGCTCCGCACAGAGCCAAAGGAAAGGCGAGCGCGAGAGCGGCGGTCTCTCGCAATTTCAAGAAAGTCCAAGTCTTCATATTCGTGGCCTCAATTCCATGTTTGACAGTTACGCCGCGAACGGGGCGTCGAGTATAAGACAAGTGAAACCGGCTGCCCGGTGCGTATCATGATAGCGCGTTCGATGGCCGCGCCCATTCGGGGTAGTGACCACTTAGACCGTCGGTTCAACGGCGAGCGGAGCGGGCAACACGGTGACCTGGACGGTGCGCGCCTGCACGGCCACTTCGCGCGACGTCGTCCCTGCCTCCGCCGTTTTGTCTATAATTCTCATTCGCAAGCGAAGCCGCGTCAGCCAAAGATCCCATACTAGGCCTGTCGGACCGGCGCCGACGATTAGAACGTCGGTGTAGCTATCTAAGAGGCCTAAATCGTTTTGCGGCCAGCCTGGACTGGCAAACAACAGACGTTGGTGCTTCTTTACAATGACAGAAATTTGACACGCTTAACGGCGGAGCGGCACGTCGCTTGGGAAGAATACGTGGGCAAATGACGGTCGCCCCGCAGCGAATGAACCATCCGAGGTAGATGAATTACCGTCCTGCTCGGTCAGTGTCGTCGCCTTCTGGATAGAGCCACGGAAATTCTTAGACTACTCGGCGTTGCCGATCGAGTCCACCACTTCGCATAGGAATAGGATCGAACCGAGCCATGGATGCCGAAGACTTCATATGCGGAATTGCATCAGGATGGCGCGTCATTGCCTCGGAGTCCTCGCGGCTCTTCCATTGTGCGTAATTGACCACCTTAGTGCCGTCGTAGCTCTTGTGAATGCTCGCAGAGAAAACTCGGCCAGCCGTTTTGTCGGGGCTATAAAAAAGGACGTAAGCCGCTGTTTGCTTTGTACTCCCCGGTTTACCTCTCGCAATAATCGCGCCCAGAATTAACTTGCTTGTTCCTTCAAACTGAGCGATGAATTTGATCCCCGCAGCAGACGCTGCGGACAAAGAAAAAGCAGTCACTACAATCGAGTGAGACGACAACTCGACTCTCATTCCCGCCCAAGGGGATCCCGGGCAGTTCGGTTCACAGGACATCTCTGATGTCTCGTTACCTCGCCGCCTTGCGGGCGGAGTTGTCCATCCCCACCTCTCCTTTGCTGCGCGCCAGGACCGGAACCTTGAATCCGAGGCTCACGATGTATGCAGCCATCCAATCAAGCCGCAGCAACATTTTGGGCCGTATTTCTGCATACTCTGAGACAGTTCTGGCATCATTACGGTATATAGCTATCGGGAGCGATAATGGAGCGCCACTGTACCCGTGGATACCGATGCTCAGATCTTGGCCATCGAACGGTGCGAAGCAGAGACGGAGCCCGAAAACGTCCCTCCGGAAAACCGTAGCGCCCCTGCGACGCCACCCGGCCCGAAGCCTCTTGCTCTGTTGATTCGCGCGTAATAGAGTAGTTATAATTGGCCACGATGGCCTTGAGGTAATGGAAATGAAGCATCGATCCTCCACTCCGATAGCGCCTCTGGCATTCGCCCTGGCGGCCGGATTGTTTGCGGCGCCCGCCGCCGCGCAATCCAAGGCTGCGGCGCCGAAAAAATGGACTACGTCGCGGGCGCCTGACGGCCAGCCGGACCTCCAGGGAATTTGGACGAACGCTACCATTACTCCTTTTGAACGGCCGCGGGAGCTCGCGGGCAAAGAATACTTCACCGAACAGGAAGCGGCCGAGTTCGAGAAGAGGGTCCTG
>JBBRDU010000134.1:0-6427 GCA_038203615.1 Chthoniobacterales bacterium | reverse complement strand
TGTCTCCGATCACGTCATCAAATACGTCACCCGGCTCGTCGGCGCCACGCGACCGGGAAATGCCGACGCCCCGCAAGTCACCAAGACCTACGTCTCCACCGGAGCTGGCCCGCGCGCTGGGCAATACCTGATCCTCGCGGCCAAAGCCACGGCGATCCTCGAAGGCCGCATCCACGTGAGTTGCGCCGACATCCGCCGCGCCGCGCCGCCCGTCCTCCGCCACCGCATCCTCACCAACTTCGCCGCCGACTCGGAGGGGCTTACCCCGCTCCACATCGTCAAGAAGCTCCTCGAAGAAATCCCCGAGCCCGGCGCCGAGGCTTACCCTGCTCCAGGGGAAACCGATGGTGGCAAAAAACGCGAGCCGCGTCGGTGACCTCCAGCGCCCGCGTTCTGCAAGCGCGACGTATGGACCTTCCGATGGAGGCGTTTAGCCTTGGGGAGGATGTCGCGGGCGGTTGAATTCCAGACAGACAGCGTTGTTGTGCAGGGATTGGCGCGCATGACAATAATACATTCCGGAGTAGCCGTGGGTCTTGTCGGAAGCAATCGCGACGTTCAGTTCGCCGCCAGGATCGCCTCCGCCGCCCGGCGCACCCGCCGCCTCAGCTCCACCGGTTCCAGCACCCGCACGTGCGCGCCCCAGCTCAGCACCCAACGCTCGATCTCCTCGAGGTTGCCCAGGTCCAGGCTTAGCTCGATCCGTCCCGCGCCGAGCGGCTTGATCCGCTGCGAGGCGTGCCAGCTTCGTTCGCCGACCAACCGGGCGGCAAACTCGTCGAACTCCAGGCGCACCTTGTAGCGGCCCTTCCCGGTGAAGACCCCGAAGCTGTCGCCGAGATGCTTGGTGATCGAAAAATCCGCCGGCCGCCGGAAGCGTGCCCGGGTGTTGCGCACCGTCCGCATCCGGGGCAGTGCAAAGGTCCGCAGTTGCTGGCGGGCGAGATCGAAGCCGAACAAATACCACTGATTTTCGATGCACCCGAGATGGTAGGGTTGTAGCCGCCGGGCCTCATAACGCGGGCTGCCGAGCTTCTTGTATTCGAAGTCGAGTTCGTGGGAGTCGAGCACTGCCCGGCTCACCGTCTCGAAGAGTTCCAGGTCGGCGATGCTCGTGCCCAGCCCGTGGAAGGAAATGGCGGAATCCACATCCGCCCAGCGAAACTCGATTCGGTCCTTGAGCCCCTGGGTGATCTTTTCAAACGCGGTCTTGAGCGACTGTTCGAATGAAGTGCCGCGGTATTGCGCGAGAGCCTTCTCGGCGACGAAGAGCGCTACGACTTCGCCCTCGGACACCTCGATGCTCGGGAAGCTGGTCACCGGCTCCGTGTAAACGAACCCGAAGTGAAGCTGGTCGTATTCGATCGGCAGGCCGAGCCGATCGCGCATGAAGTCAATGTCGCGCTGGATCGTCTTCGTGGAAACCTCCAGTTCGTCGGCCAGCTTGCGGCAATTGGGGAAGGCACCCGCCCTGAGCTTTTCATGGAGTCGCATCATGCGCTCCAACGGGGGCCGGGAATGGGTGCCGAGGTGGAGTTGGGATTTCAGCCGGGGGGTCTTGGGGGGCCGGCGCATGAGCTACCGGCTACGAGGCCGCGGACGGATGCTCAAGCACAATGCCAAAAAAGAATTCGTGGGTCGGACAGCCTTTGTCCGGGATGGCATGTTGAAATCGGTGCGTGGTTGGAAATCCGGTGCCGGGAGCGGCCCGACGGTCCCGCGCAGAGAGGGTGGGATCCCGGCGCCGGATTTCCGTGGGCGGCAGTTTCACCATTCCAACATCATGAAAATCCTCCTCCAAAGACTCGAAGCTCTCGTTCACGGGAAGCGGGCACACAGGCGTAACTTTTGGGTTCAGTCTGAATTCCAATTCTCCAGCACGACCGCAAACTTCCATCCCAGACGTCCAACGGCTACTCGTAGCACGGTGAAAGGATAACGACAATCGCACCTCTCGCGCTCTGGCATGCCTCTTCGGCCTCGCCATCGGCGACGCTGCGGGGGCGACCGTCGAGTTTACGGGCCGTGGCAGCTTCGCGCCGGTCACCGACCTGGTGGGCAGCGTCGAGATTCCCGATCCGGCGCGAAAATCACGTGGCCACTCGCCAGCCGCATCCGTAGCATTGCTCCATGAAATCTACCCGCCGAGCCTTCCTCGCGACCGCGTTCACAGCTTCGCTCGGCGCCAGATTCGGTGCGGCCAATGCGGAGACGAAGGGCAACATCAACCACTCCGTCTGCAAATGGTGCTACCCGACCATCCAGCTTGATGACCTCTGCGCCGCCGGCAAGTCGTTCGGCCTCGCGAGCGTCGAACTCGTCGCGCCGGAGGACTTCCCTACCTTGAAGAAGCACGACCTCACCTGCGCCATGACCACCTTTCCGACCATCGCCGGCCCGGACGGGAAAAAGCTCGGCACCATCGAGAACGCCTTCAACCGCACCGAGCATCACGACCTGCTCGTGCAAGCCTACGAACCCTACATCAACGCCGTCGCCGACGCGGGCTTCAAACACCTCATTTGCTTCTCCGGCAACCGCAGCGGCATGGACGAGGAGACGGGACTTGCGAATTGCGCCACCGGACTCAAACGCATCCTCCCGCTGGCCGAAAAACGCGGCGTCACCCTGGCGATGGAACTGCTCAACAGCCGGGTGAATCACAAGGACTACATGTGCGATCACACCGCGTGGGGCGTAGCGCTTTGCAAGCGCATTGGCAGCGAGAATTTCAAGCTGCTCTACGACATCTACCACATGCAAATTATGGAGGGGGACGTGATCGCCCACATCCGCGAGCACCACAAATACTTAGCCCACTACCACACCGGCGGCGTTCCTGGACGACACGAGATCGACGAGACGCAGGAACTCAACTACGCGGCGATCATGCGTGCGATCGTCGAGACAGGGTTCAAGGGCCATGTCGCGCAGGAGTTCATCCCTGCCAAGCCCGACGCAATCGCTTCGCTCAAAGCAGCCGTCCGGATTTGCGACGTGTAGTACGTCCCGGCATTTTCCATCTCCTGGGTGTGGCATTGGGCACATTGGCCCGAAAGGCTTTGAGCACTGAATCACGGTGACCTGACTTCGAGGTGATGATGGCGAGAACATGAATCATCCTCGGATCTCCCTGAACGTGAACAATGGTGGCAGCGACATCACGTCCAATATTTCGGTTCGCTGGAGTGTGGACTCCTTCGCCACGACTCTCGCCACAAAGACGCGGCTGGTCCTTGGAGGAGGTTTGACGACGAGCGGCGGAACCGCCACCCTCAAATCATTTCCAGCGCAGAGCACGCCAGTCGAATTCCGCTTCTATTTCTTCGATGACCAGGACGACGCTTCTACCACGGTGGGTATTGATAGCCTCACGCTCACCGCCACGGCGGTTCCTGAGCCGTCCTCGCTAGTATTACTCCTCGTAGGTGGATTCTGGATCGCACGCCTCATCTCGCGGAAGATTTCTACTTCGCAGCCCACACAGCCCTGCATGATCAGATGAAGAAACCGTGAAGTAATCGTAATTGGCAATCGGCTCTCGATGCGCGGACTTTTATCGAAACAAGAACACTGCTTATGCGCTACGAGCTTTTCAGCCAGCACGGCGGATTTCGTTGGAGATTTGTGAGCGGAGATGGAGCCATCCTCGCGTCCACTTACCGACCATTGACTCGCGAACAGTGCATGAAGGCCATTCAAATCCTGCGAATGACGGTAGAAGCACCCGTGGTGGTTTTACAGGAAGCGCCGAGCTTCGAGGCCGAAGATCCGTTCGAGTCGATTCGCAGGGCAGCTTGAATCACGCAATCTTCACACAGTCGTAGTTGGAGGATCGCAATCGCCCGCTAAAACGACTGCATGACACTGCCGTTGCGTCCATTGATTCGTGCGACGAAATCCACGCGTCCTGCCAAGTCTTCATCCGTGAATGAGCTCCTGCGCGCTGCCTACGGAAAGTTCACTAGGGACAAACATACGAAGCGGGCCGTGAATCTCGTCCTGAAATAAGCAAATCTGTGACGAAACAGCAGGTTCCACCGGGAACTCGGCCGGCGGTTCCTCGATGAGGTTCACCCTTGACGGGCAATCAGAGGAAGCCAAGGTGCTGGCCGTTAATCCGTTATGCAGCGCTGTTTTCAAATTCATGAGTGAGAGTGAAATCATCAGGGCCGAAATCCCTGACCTTGAGAAAATTGTTCGCGATGAATGCTGGTTGGAGGGCGAGCGTCGAGGAGTTCCCGTGGACCGACGGGATGAAACAATTCGACTGAGGGTCGCCGAGATTATTCTGGACGGCGTTGGCGCTTACCTCCGGAGCAAATACAGTTCAACCGTGAATGGCACGTAGAGGTTGAGGTGAGTGCCCCAGTTATCGGCGGAAAAAGCAGCACGATCAGCAAGGAATTCGATTTCACCGTCGAAGGGCCTGGAACTCGGTTCGTTCCCCATCCTCTTTTCCAAAGGAGACCCGACGACCTCCGCGATCGTTGAACGAAGCACGGGGATAAAAAAGCGCCCTCATTGCTGAAGGCGCTTGGTGCGAAGCTGCGGGATGAAACATAAGGTAAAATGGGACTTGGTGACTCCTAGGCTCGCCCACGCCTAAACAACATCAGGAGTGCCAGCAGGTTTTAGACGGGATGAACATTTCCGCTTACTCGCCAACAACGAGGTTCGCAAACGATGGTGAGAATGGGTTATGATCTTCAAGCCAAATGAAAATACCCTACTTCTTCGTGGCGCTCGCCTTGAGCTGTCTTTTCCTGCACGCGAAGGAGCCTCAACCGACCAAGCAAACTGGATTGGCCGCTTGGTTTGGGAGCGAAGTCACCAAAACGACCAGCGGCGAAAGGAATACCCCCTCTGCAATGACGGCGGCCCATCGGACCTTGCCCTTTGGCACCCGTGTTCAGGTGCGGAATCTCAAGAACGGATGCACCGCAATTGTGCGCATCACCGATCGTGGCCCCTTTGGCGGCGGAAGAATCATCGACGTGAGCAAAGCTGCCGCTGAACAATTGAAGATGATTCAATCAGGCACGGCGAAGGTCGAAATTGTCGTGCTGAAATAGACCGGCCGCAGCGAACGAGTTTCGCCTGGCATGAACATTCCCGCTTCGCCTCCGTCAATGAAGGTGGCGGCAGCAGTTTGACTCTGCGGAACTCGGCACTAAACCGAGGGAGGTTCGATTCCTCGACCGCCGACACTCTCATTGGCTTGGGAGCCGCTGACGATTCCCTGAGGCTTGCCGATGACATTCAGATTGGCCCCTACTTCTGGCGTTCAAGAAACATGAGGAATTGGTCCTTCTCCGTGCGATGAACAAGATCCACAGGTCGTTTCTTCGTGCTGCCGTTGGAGCACCATTTCAGCGTATCCCCCTCCAATGAGTAGAGTCCGACGAACAACTTTCCCTTGAAAGGCGCAGCGATGCCATGGGCGTCAATGGTGCCGTTGCTCGGATCGATCTCGTAAGTTCCCTCGCCAAGACTTCGTCCGCTGGTGAGATTTCGACCGGTGATCTTGGTCGCGGTGATCGTCAGTTCAATATCGCCAAAATGCTCTCCCGGCAGCGTCCCCTTCCAAACACCAAGAATTGCCTTTCGGTCGTCGGCGGCAGAGGAAGTGGTTGCTAAGGCGATCAGTAATCCCAGCAAAACAATGCTGGCTCGATAGAAACATTTCATACACGCAATTCGCTTTCCGAATCATGCCACGAAAGCCCCGCAAGACAAACGATCATCACCACAGTGTCTTACGTGATCCTGCTCGATGACCCGGTGGCGCTGCATCGCTCAGTTCTACGTCTGAATCCCAAGCGCATTCCCTCCAAGCCCTCCGTTTACGTCGGGATGACCGGTCTGCCAGTGGAGCACCGGTTTGAGAATCACAAGCACGGCTACAAGTCCGCATGGACAGTGGAGAGGTATGGGATTCGTCTGATGCCCGAGCTGTTTGAGCATCTGAATCCGATGCCCTACGAAGCCGCAGCTCAAACGGAGAAGGATCTGACTGCTGATCTTCGAGCGCAGGGCTACACGGTCACGGGAGGAACCTGACTCATTGGTCGCATTTACTTCAGGCTCTTGCCCCGCTGATTATCACGACGCGTTGAACGCAGCTCGTAGCACCGCCATTCCCTTTGGAACTGCGGTAACTGCATCTTCCTTTCCTTCCATTTCGAGCGAGATGTAGCCGGTATATCCTGCGCGGTTCAGAATCTCCGCGATCCGTTTGTAATCCAGATTCAACGTGTAGAACTCACCACCGCCTTCGTAAGTTTTGGCCTGCACAAAGACGGTTTTGGGCGCGATCAAAGCGAGTTTATCATACGGCTCCTCCAGGAAGTTGCCCGTGTCCATCAGCGCACCAAGCCAGGGTGAATTGACAGCGTTGATAATTCGAAGTTGTCCTTCCGGTGTG
>JBBRDU010000133.1:0-6790 GCA_038203615.1 Chthoniobacterales bacterium | reverse complement strand
AAAAAGCGCTTTGGCCTCCTTCACGGTGATTTCCGGAGTCTTTCCCTCATGGACTTCGTAGCGTTCGTTCCGAACCGAACTCACGGGATTGAGGAGCGCCGCATGGCGCTGCACCTGGAAATCAAAGAAATGGTTCAGCGCCGCCCGATGGAGTTTCTTGGACGGGATGGCGATCACCAGCGTTTCGAAATAGTCGCTCACGTCCTTGGGCGTGACCTGCGGCAAGGAGAGCTCGTGCTGGTGAACCCAGGCCAGGAACCGGTTCACGGCGTGGGTGTAGGCCCGGCGGGTATGCTTGTTGCGAATCTGCCCGAACAAGAACTCCTCGTAAGCGAAAGCGGAGGCGTGACCCGCGGCCTGGATGGCCGTAGGAAGAGAAGAATCGGCGAGTTTGCGGGCCTGAGTCTGGCCGAAAGCGCGCGTTGGCAGAAGTTCATCGTTCATCAGGGGACAAGCGGAAAATAGAGTCTTACGGTACGCATTGCGTAAGAATGTCAACATATGGTATGCTTGTGTGCATGACGTCGGTCATTATCACATCCAAGTGGCAAGTCACCATACCGGAGGAAATCCGCAAGGAAGTTCCCTCGCTGGAAATCGGGCAGCGACTCCGTTGGGAAGTCGTTGATGGTGTTCTGACGGCCAAACCCGTGCGAGGCATCACCGAGTTGGCCGGATGCCTGAAATCCGACGACCTGCCGGTCTTAAGCCGCGAAGCTGAAAAAGCAGCTATCGAAAAAGCGCGCGTCGAGCACTACGGTAAGAAATACGGCAAGAAATGAAGGCCGGAGTTTTAGATGCCAACGTCTTGCTGCGATTTTTCCTCCAGGACGACCCGAAGCACAGCCCAGCTGTCACGGCGCTTTTCGAGAAAGCCCAAGACCAGGACATGGAGCTATTTATCCAAGACGCCATCGTCGCGGAAGTGACCTTCGTGATGGAGCGAGTCTTTAAGCGCAACCGGGTCCAGATTGCCGATGCGCTCCTGGACTTCATCCAAAATCCGTTCGTCACTTTGCAAAGTCCAGGGGTGCTGGGCGATGCCCTGCTCCGTTACCGAACGCATCCGGTCGATTTCCCCGACGCACTGGTGGCCGCGGAGGCTGCTGCCAGAAACATTGCCGCTGTATCCTTTGACAAGGACTTGGACAAATTTCCTGACGTGCAACGGTTCGAGCCAAAGGCATAAAGCCTGGTGTTTTTAACAAGGCACCCTTTGTCACATCCGTTTCCTGAGCTTGCCCTTTGCCGCGGTAGCAGCAAGCCCTTCGAAATCTCGTGCAAAAGAATCTTGACGCGCTTGCATAGTGTATTAAACAGTTAATACACTAATGCAAGTCACAGATCGAGACAATCCTAGGTTCCAATCCTCTCGATGCAACTAAGAATCTCCATCGACAGCGGCGTTCCCATTTACCAGCAGGTCGTGGAACAGGTGAAACGCCTGGTTGCGAGCGGGCGGTTGAAGCCAGGGGCCGATGTCCCGCCAATCCGCGTCCTGGCCGAACAACTGCGGATCAATCCGAACACCGTGGCCCGGGCCTACCTTGAACTTCAACGCGAGGGAGTCATCGTGACCCGGCAAGGCAGCGGCACCGTTGTCGCCGAGTCGAAGCCGTTGATGCCGCGAAAGGAGAAGTTGAAGATTCTTGGACGCTCCGCCGATTTGCTGCTCACCGATGCGAGCCATCTCGGCATTCCGCTGGACGATGTGCTCGCGCTGATCTTAGAGCGCGCCGAAGCACTCCACCCGGAAGAGTCCAAATGAAAATCCCCTCCCTTTCTTCGGCCGAAGCGGTGGTGGCCGTAAGCGGACTGGTGCGTCGCTTCGGCGAGAAGGCGGCCCTGGATGAGGTCTCGGTTTTCATCCAGCGCGGGAGCGTCCTCGGACTTGTCGGCGAGAATGGCGCGGGTAAGACCACCCTAATCAAACATCTTCTCGGCATGCTCAAGCCGCAGGCGGGCACGGTCCGGCTCTTCGGTCTCGATCCGGTGGCCGATCCGGTCGGCGTCCTGGGCCGCGTGGGCTATCTCTCCGAGCGGCGCGATCTGCCCGGCTGGATGCGCGTGGATGAGTTCATGCGCTACACCCAGGCGTTCTATCCAAGCTGGGACGAGGGGTATGAAGAAAAGTTGATGGAGCAATTCCAGCTCGATCCGGGGCAGAGGATCAAGACGCTCTCGCAGGGCCAGACGGCCAAGGCCGGATTGCTCGCGGCGCTGGCCTACCGCCCTGAGTTGCTGATTCTCGACGAACCCAGCTCGGGTTTAGATCCGGTGGTGCGGCGCGACATTCTCGAAGCGATCATCCGCATTGTCGCTGAGGAAGGCCGCACGGTCTTGTTTTCGTCGCACCTTTTGGACGAAGTCGAGCGCATCGCCGACCAGGTCGTGATGCTGCAAGGCGGGCGCGTGGTCTTGAACGGCCGGACCGATGATGTCCGCCGCAACCACATCTCCGCCCTGCTGGCCTTTGCCGAGCCGCAAGCGTTCACGCCGGTCGTGAAAGGCGCGCACGCGGTCAGCGGATTCGGCACCGAGTGGCGCATCCTGTTCAGTGGATCGCAGTCCGCCCTGGCCACCGCCGCCGCGGGTATCGGCGCGAGCGTACTGGATGAGCGGACGCCGAGCCTCGACGAAATCCTCGTGGCCCGCGCCGGGGGAAAAGGAAGCTGACGCATGGCCTTGGGACGACTCGCCTGGCGCACGCCGACCGGAGCCCTGCTCTGGGAAATCTGGGGCCGCCACCGATGGAGTTTCGCCTTGCAAGGTGTCGCGTTTCTCGCGTGCCTCCGCTTTGTCCGGTGGAAAGCGGCCACCCAGTGGGAGATCGGCGGGAAGATCATGTCGCTTGCGGCGCTCGGCGGCTTCGTCACGGCCTACCTGCACTTGCTGATGTCCTTCGGTTACGTCGAGGCCGACGTGCGGACGGTGAAGGTTGGCTTTCCCGGAAGACTGTTCCTGAAACCGGTCAGCACGTCCCGCCTGGTGGCAGTGCCTATGGCCTGCGGAGGAATGGTCACGCTCAGCGTGTTCCTCGCCTGGGCGCATTGGATACTTCAACCGATAGGGGTGTTGGGCGGGTCTGATCTGCTTTGGATCGGGCTGGTGCAACTGTCGTTCTTCTGGTGGCTCCAAGCCTTGGGCTGGAGCCTGCCGCCCATGCCGGGCCGCTCGCTCGTCATTCTGCTGGCGGGCATCGCCCATCTGCTGCCCGGCCTGATGCCACAGATGTTTCCCGACCTCCCCCTCGGCTGGCGCTGGCTGGTGTTGGTACTCCTGTTCTTCACCGCGTGGACGATCGCGGGATTCGGGCTGTCCTTGATGCGACGCGGGGTCTGGGATGATCCAGCTCGCTTTGCCTCGCTCTGGAACTTGCTTCATCCTGGCCGAGCACACACCAGGCGAAAGAAGTTTCGCTCAGCTTTCCACGCCCAACTCTGGCTCGAGTGGCACCGCCAGGGAGTGCTGTTACCCGGCATGTCCGGCTGCCTCGCGCTATTCGTCTTCCCGATGATTTTCCTGATCCAAAAACATCTCGGCGAGGCGGGCTCTGGCGGCGTTCCAGAGCCAATGCTCCTGCCGACCGTCGCCCTCGTTCTACCGATGCTGCTTTCCGGAGCGGTGGCGTCAGCCATGGCGAAGTTCGATCCGCTGCAGCCTTCGGGAGAGCTGCCGATCTACATCGCCATGCGCCCGATGACCAACGGTGGATTTGTCGTCGTGAAGCTAGCTATGGCCCTGCTGGCCAGTGCGCTGGCCTGTCTGTTTATGTGGGGAGCCGCCGCCTTTTGGATTGCGGTTCTCGGCGGCGGGGCGGCGTTTGGGAAAGTCGGTGTGGCAACTTCGAATGGACTGACAGCTTTCTTGATTCGAGGTGTGCCGCTGCTGTTCTTCCTGGTCCTGTTCACTTGGAAAAATCTGGTCGCCGGAATCGGCGTTGGACTCACCGGGCGACGGTGGATCACCGGGCTGTCCGGATTCGGGCGAATGGCGTTCCACGGCGGGATCGTCGTGCTGGCCTTCTTGGCCGCGCTGGACGCCCATCTCCAGGAAACGCTGCTGCGCTGCCTGCCCGCCGTGCTCGTGGCGGGCCTCGCACTGAAAATCGCCTTCGCGTCCGCGGCCTTCTTCCACGGCCTGCGGCGCAAAGCCATCACCGGCCGCGCAGTCGGCTGGATCGTCGGTGGATGGGCTCTGGCCGGAATCTTCCTCACGGCTTATTCCGCTCCGATCTGCTATGCCCTGGGAAAGACCCCGCTTTGGCCGCAGATCGCGATGACCGGCTTTCTGCTGCTGCCTCTCGCGGACCTGGCAATCGCCCCGCTGGCCATGACCTGGAACCGTCACCGCTGACTTCGACGAAAGTTCACAGAATTCCAGCGATCCATCGAATCGAGAGCACCCACCCGAATCTGAACCTTGGGACTGGTGCCTACGAGGAAAACCCCGGAGCCTCCGAAAGCGATGGCCTGAGCGCGCTTTGCCGCCTGAACGCTACGAATAACACAATTTATTTATCGAAAAGGCCGCCCCACCCGGAGCGGCCAGGCGAACCTCGCAGATCCTACAAGGCGAGGTTCAAACAAATCAGTGCGCAAAACCACCCATGGCAAGGGGGGAAAGTGATCTTTTCCAGCCCGCGCGATCGCTCTCCTATGATGTCCGATTCTCGTCCAAGGGCGAAAGGTCCTTCGCTTTCACCAGAATTATCGTTACACCTTCGAGGTGCGCGTCGCTGCAAAACTGTTTGGCCCGCTTTGCCGAACTAAAAGGAACCGCGTCGCGAACGGTCTCAGTCCATTCACCTGAATGGGCGAGATACTTTCCAGCGACGTTTTGAACCAAAGCACGCATCACGCCGGATATTCGCAGAAATTCTGGGTGCTGCAACTTTGCTTGGAAACATAAGTCATGAATAACGCCGATAAAGTTATTTTACTCGTTGAAGACAACGAAGATGACGTTTTTCTGATGAAACGCGCTTTGAAGGCCGCAGGGATTGAAAATCCTCTGCGCCTCGTGAACGATGGGGAGTCTGCGGTCAATTATCTCAGGGGAACGGGCTCCTATGTGGACCGAAATGAATTTCCCTTTCCCAGTTTTTTAGATTTAAAGCTTCCGTATCTTTCCGGGCTGGAGGTTTTGGAGTGGAGACAAAGCCAGAACAACCTTCCAGCGAGCGTCATTATTGTCCTCACCTCCTCGAACGAACCGAGCGATTTGAACAAGGCCTATCGACTCGGAGCCAGCTCTTACGTCATAAAACCACCCACGGCGGAACAACTCCTCGATATTGCTCGCGCGTTTCGATTGTATTGGTTGACCTGCAACGAATTTCTCGCCGCAACTTAAAACATCAACCGCTGCCTCTTCAGGGGCAGGTAAATCAAGGAACTCAGATCTCACCGTGAATGTTTACCCCGTGATCTGTGTATCTTTCCCTGGGGTTTGTCCCCTTCGGATTCCTCGGAAGCTGGATTGGCCGCCGTGTCGGCGATTTCAGTCAGTTTATCATTAGCCGCCTTTTCTTCATTAAGCGTCTCCTCCAAGGGTTCTTACCATCTGATTCTTCCAGCAGTTTTGACCAAGCGAGGAGCGAACCATACGAAGCAATTTCGTAGTGTTCCACTTTCTGCGCAGCGCAAATGAGAGCCGCTTCCCCCGCTTTCTCTTCGATTAATTCCTTGCCTTCCGCGAGCAATCCTTGCATGGCTTTGCAGGTCTTACGTTTCGGCAACTCGCCGAATGCGTCGAACACTTTCTCCAATCCGCTGACGTGTTCCGTCGTTTCTTCAATGGGAAGCCAAACCGAAAGAATAGTATTGTTAACATCGCCACTCGATAGGACTCTTATATCGAAAGGCCGCCCCACTCGGGGCGGCCGGCGAACCTCGGAAGTCTCTGTGAGACGAGGCTCAAACAAAGCTGTGCGCAAAGCCCCCGTTGGCAAGGGGTAACACCGAGTCTTTGGCAAATGTCATCCACCAGAGCAGTCAGCTCAATAATCTCCGGGCAAAAGAATGGTTGTTACAGAGCGGTCTGCTTCGGTGATAATCCAGAATTTTGTGCCGTTTTCGGTCTGGTATGCGGAAAGGAGCCGAAAGCCGTTCTTTAATGAAAACTCATTCTCATTTAGGTCCGCCTCGTCCAGGTTTCCCCATTCGCCGCGTCCGTGCTTATCGAGGGCACGCAGCACTTCCTCTGGTGGAATTTCGGCCGCAGCTGCAGGTGTGATGACAGTTCGGCCCATCGGAAATTTTGGGGCGGTTCGAACAGTATGAAGCATCCCCTTTTCACCTCAAAACGAGTGTGTCTTTTTTAGTTGTTTAACAGGATCTGCGGTTGGATCGCAAGGCCGTCTGCTTGGTTCGAAGCTGGTTCGAAAGTGCGATTTCGCGCGTCAATTTTCACTGCGGCCTGCTTTCGGCTTGTTTCCGAGCATTGGAACGAGCGACGTGGCGAAGGCCGGAGTCGCGAGGGCAGCGAGCGCTGCGTAGCCGCCGGGTCCAGGGGCCGCGCCTCTGGCTGGTGGGGAAGGGGGGAGGAAGAGCCTCCCCGCTCCGGAAGTCGAAAGGACAGAAAGCCGGGAACCGTTTCCGGTCCCGGCGCACTGCACTTGCTGGTCAGTATTCTGACGCCTGCATGATAGTTAAAACTCGGACGGTTTGCTTTGGGTCGGCAGGGTCTTCCCTGCCTGCGGTCATGGAAAGGTTGTAATAATCAATCTTCCAAAAAATGCGCTCACTGTTATGTTCAAACGCTCCGAAATCACGCTCGCCGTATGGGT
>JBBRDU010000132.1:0-6936 GCA_038203615.1 Chthoniobacterales bacterium | reverse complement strand
ATACTTTACCCTGGAGCCACGCGCCAGCCCCCGCGAAACGGCTCAGTCCAACCGCAGTGTATCCGTCATGCCGGGCCCTCCCAGCGCAACGCTTCGTCACGCGCTCACCGGCCCGGCATGACGGATACACCGCTTCACGTTGGATACGAAATCTACCGAGCGGTTTTTCCGGAAGGAAGGAGAGCGTCTCAAAGCGCGAAATAGACAACCAACACCATAATAGATAGCAACCACCAGAACCGGACACCAGCCGCGTACCAACTTGTCATCCTCCACGCGATCACAGTGCTATGGCGACACTCGGCGACGTAGGTGAAGATCTCCGATACGATCACGCAGGACACACAAATCAAGTTGCTAACCCAACAGATCGATGAAAGTCCAGCTTTTCGCTATTATCTATGGTTTTTTAATTGTCACAACTTATTTAGCTAGCGGGGCCGAATTGAAATGTTACAATATTAGAATGTTTACTATGGCTTTATCCGAAACTGGAACATCTCCTTTGTATGTTCTAATATCGATAAGAGGCACAGACTCGGTATTCCACGAAGTTTGCACCCTTGCTCCCTTTGTTCTCGGGGCGCTCCACACAGAGTACAACATCCCTTATGACGTGGCGGCCGAGCGAAAGGCTAAACGTCTAGCGACAGATGCCAAGGATCGCAAGTTTACCTTCACTCACTCAAAGGCCATAGCAAATGTTTTACCGCGTTATTCCGCCAACCAGTTAAGAGAGGTTTCCCCCGTGCTAATGAAGTATTCCCGCCAAGAACTCATTGCTCAGCTTCACAAACAGGGCTCACCCCTTCAGCAGTTGTATATACACCGTCAAGGAAAACGAGGGATCGCATATCGAGACGCAATCGCGTGCGTGTTGCTCAGACGAGGAGTGTCCGTAGGTGTGGCTGATCGCACAGGGAGCCTATTCGCTCCGTGATAGACCCCGCGTGGGACAGGGTCAGGCATGAATAGACAGCGAACACCAGAACCGGACACGTGCCGCGCGCCAACCTGAAAGCGATATGTGCCGATTCAGAGGTTGATGAATCGCTCCGCGGCGATTCACCCTGACGGGCTATGGGTCGCAAGGCTCCCTCGTCTCAAAGCTCCGCTTTGCTTGGGACGAGGCCGTGCAATTAAGACCGGTGCCCATCCATGGTCCCGCAGTCGCGGGATCAGAACGCGCCAGTACAGGATCCCCGAGGCGGCGGTCGAGGTGCTCGCGGTTGCCGGTGCCTTTCGGGCGAGCAGTGCCTCCCAGTGGTGGCGGCCACGTTGCGATTGTAGTCGGCATGAGTCGCGACGGGTCGCAAGTTTTTGGACTTGGAGGCAACCAAGCAAAGTCGTTGAATATTTCAGCATTTCCTGCGCAAATGTATCAGGAGCCAAATTCGAATACCAACACGCGGCAGATGTCACCAGAGGCGCTCCGCTGATGATTAACTACAAAGGCGATCCAAAACAATTCGACATTCTCGCTAACTTTACCCATTGATAATGAGAAATTCAATTGTTCGGAATTGCAAGGAGAAGCGAGCCGTACGCGCTTCAAACATCATCGGAAGAGAGGCGGCCGTAGCGGAGGGAAACAAGATTCCTCAAGAGATACAGAGTTATTACGGCGAACCCGGCAAAGGGTTTTACGTTCCCTCTCCGCTCGGACGTCGTACGGATTTGGAATGATCACAACACGCGTCAAACGTTTGGCGGTCGCTAGCTTCGTCGCAGTGCAATTGGGGTGTTTAGCGTTGTGCGCCTCTCGTGAAGCGGATGAAATGAATGACCTGTCGCTGTCCCAGGTGAAACGGTACATGGCCTCTCGCGATGTCGCACACCGTAAGCGCGCCATGGACGAATTGTACAAGTCCGATGCCCCAACGGTAATCGACGGCACACCCGATCGAGAATTGACGAATTTGCTTTTAAAGGCCCTCTCCGACCGCGCCGCGATCGTCCGTCTGGCAGCCTGTCACACCGCCCGATCACAGATTGAGCGCATCTCTCTTTGCGCGGATGCCGGCAAGCTTGAAAAGGCTGTTCGCCATTTGTGCGGGGACCGAACTGAAACTGTGGACATCGATGGGGACCGAACTTCAGTAAGGATTGAAGCACTCAGGACTCTGAGGTGGATCAAATACTACCGGCGGCCTTTTCCCTTCTATCTTGCATGGGAAGATCAATTTTTCAGACCGGAAATCGAATCAATGGCCAATTCTGAAGACGTTGTGGATCTCTATGGCGCTGCCAGTCTGAGTTCCGCCCTTACAGGCGAGAAAAGCCTAGTGGCCGCTGTCATGATTCTTCGACGATTGCTGTATGCGAATTCGGAGCAAGTTAGGCGTGCCGCATTGATGTCCGTTTTGGGTCTGTGTCAGGAGCCTGAGCGGCCATCCGAGGCGTTGATTGCCGCGTCATTGCTTCCGGATATCCGTGAGGTCGCGCAGCATGACCTGTCCGCGAATTGCAGAAAAATAGCCGAAGACTGCGCGAAAATGCTGACATCTGCGATCAAGATGACCGAAGAAGCGCTTAAAGTGGAGTTGAAGCCCGCAAGGTAAATGCACAACAGAACATCAGAGATGGTCACGTGCACATGCCGAGATGGTGCAACCATAACCAGTGCTATGCCGCCCAACACCCAAAGGATACGCGTCGCAGCTTCTTGAGCGGAGCCCGTCACGCGTGACTGTGCGAAGCTTTTGCATCCGTCCGAACGTCCCGGCCAAGGTCTACCCACTTCATGGTTTTTCCTCTCCAACCAGCCGTCGTCAATGGCATGCTTAAGCTGGAAGCGGGGTCAAAGCGAATCAGGAAGGGGACCATCGACCCAAGCAAAATGCCTCGCTTTCAGCCATCTCCTCCAAAGCCTGTTCCCCAAACGCGCCCGATCTCCACCGTCCTCCTGTCACCCGACTACCAGCACACCAATGTCCCCCCGAGCTTTATTGGTCCGCGCCCTTATTGTCGTTTGTGTAATTGTGAGCTTGACCGGTTGCTCGGCTTATGCCGTCCATTTCATGCAGCGGAATCTTCCCAGCGAAAGCGACCCGCAATATATTTTGTATGCTGCTGTGGCTAGAACACAGGGGCCAGAGACCGTCCACTTTGTTGCGTCAGTCAGTGATGTGAAAAGTCGGAAAGTCCTGATCGTTGAAAAGCGCAAAGTCAGGGCGTTTGACCTAACACTGGATGGTGGAATGCGCCAGGGGAGGTTTTGGGTTACTGCCAAGGACGATAACTATCATCCTGAAACCGGAGTTCTGGAGTTCGCCCGGGATTCGACGGGTCACTTTTATCTCGTGAGGCAGGAGGGCATTCTGCGCAAATAGCGAGTGGCTACTTTGATCACCCACACGCTCGCGACATAAATATGTCTCTGACAACTAGCTATAGACAGCAAACACCAGAGCCGGACACGTGCCTCGTGCCAACTTGAAAACGATATGTGCCGATTCGGAGGTTGATGAATCGCTCCGCGGCGTTTCACCCTGACGGGCTATGGTTGCAAGGCTCCCTCGTCTCAATGCTCCGCTTTGCTTGGGACGAGGCCGTGCAATAGGGCCGGTGCCCATCCGTGGTCCCGCAGTCGCGGGATCAGAACGCGCCAGTACAGGATCCCTCCGAGGTGCCGGTCGAGGTGCTCGCGGCTGCCGGTGCCTTTCGGTCGAGCACCCCTCCAAGTAGTGTCTCCCGCGCACCGGACCGTGTCGCATCGATCCTGCGCAACGGCGGCGCGCCCGACGGATTACTGAACACGGTTTCGGACGAGATCAGACGCGCGACTTGATCGGTGATGTCCGCAGAATGGCGACGCCGGTTGTCAGTGGCAAGCCGATCAGAATCAAGCGCGCCGACCCGTTGACGCGCCGGGTCTACAGCACCGCCCTCCCGCACTCTCTGCCGTGGCCGACGACTTGCTGATGGGAGATGAAGCTCGCATACCATCCTCGATGAGAAGCTTCACGTCGGAGGCTCGTCGCAGATCCGTGACCGAGGAACCGGAGCGCGCCCGGGAAGCCCTTCAAACTGCCGCTGGACAACTAGCCGCCCCGTGCTAGAACGCCACTTCTGACAAGTATCCCGCCATGAACAACACATCTGACACTCCCCTTCCCCGCCGCACTTTCCTCGCCCGTTCCGCCGCCGCGCTGGCCGCGACGTCCATCTCCGGCTTTCCCGCCATCGTCCGGGCGGATAACGAAAAGATCCTCAAAATCGGCATCGTGGGCTGCGGAGGACGCGGCACGGGCGCGCTCGGCAATGCGCTCTCCGCCGACAAGAATGTGATCCTCACGGCGATGGGTGACGTGGTGCGCGACCGGATCTACACCAGCCACGAAAACATCAGCAAGACCAAGCCGGACCAGGTGAAGGTGGAGGAAGGCAACAAGTTCGTGGGACTCGATGCGGTCGATCACGTGCTGGCCACGGACATCGATGTCGTGATCCTCACGACTCCGCCCGGGTTCCGCCCGGCGCACTTGAAGAAGGCGGTCGCCGCGGGCAAACACACCTTTTGTGAAAAGCCCGTGGCCGTGGACGGTCCCGGAATTCGAGACGTGCTCGCCACGGCCGCCGAAGCGAAGAGGAAAGGCCTCGGGATTCAATCGGGATTCTGCTGGCGTTCGCACTACGCGGAACGGGCCATGTTCGAGAAGATCCACGGCGGCGCCATCGGTGAAGTGAGGTCGTACTACGGCACGTATCTCGCGAACTCCCCCTGGGTGAAGGAGCGCAAACCGGAATGGACCGATCTCGAGTGGCAGCTCCGCAACTGGCTCTATTTCACCTGGCTCTCGGGCGATCACCTGGTCGAGCAGGCGATTCATACGGTGGACAAGATGAGCTGGTCCTTCAAGGATGTGGATCCGATCAGCGCCACCGCGCTCGGCGGGCGTCAGCAGCGCATCGAGGAGCAATACGGGCACATCTACGACCATTTCGCGGTGTCCTACGAATACCCGGAAGGCGCGCGGGGCTTCGTCTATTGCCGGCAGCAGGCCGGCTGCGACAACGAGAACGCCGATGAGATCATCGGCGCCGACGGCACGGCGCGCATCAATGGCTTCCGTAAACTGCACACGATCTCGGGCAAGAACTCCTGGAAATACGAAGGCCTCGCGAACGACATGTACCAGACGGAGCACGAGGAAATGTTTGCCGCGCTGCGCAAAGGGCAGCCGCTCAACTATGCCGAGAAGCTGGCGCACAGCACGCTGATGGGCATCATGGGCCGGATGTCGGCGTATACCGGGAAGACGATCACCTGGGACCAGGCGCTGAACTCGACCGAGGTGCTCGCACCCAAGGAGCCCCTCACCTGGGATATGAAGCTGCCGATCCCGCCAGTGGCCATGCCGGGCCGCACGAAATTCCTCTAGTCTCCCCCTACTCCCCATGAACCGACGCACATTCCTTCAAACCGCCAGCGGAGTCCTCGCGGCCGCCGCGCTCCCCCCGCTGGCCGGAGCTGAGGAGCCGGCTCCGAAAAAGCGCTCGCTGAAAAAAGCGGTCAACCTCGGCATGGTCAAGGGTGGCCCCGGGGCCACGGTGGCAGATCGTTTCAAGATGGCTCGCGACGCGGGGTTCAACGGGCTGGAGCTCAATCTCCCGGATGACAACCTGACCGTGGACCTCATCCAGCAGGCCAAGGCTGGCAGCGGAATGGAAATCGCGGGGATCATCTGCACGCCGCACTGGTCGTTCCCGCTGAGCGATCCCGACCCCGCGAAACGCGAACGCACGGTGCACGGGCTGCAACTGGCGCTGCAACAAGGCGGCGAGATCGGCTGCACGCGGGTGCTGCTGGTGCCCGGGGTGGTGAACAAGCAGGTAGACTATGCGCAGTGCTGGCAGCGGGCGATCGAAGGCATCAAGCGCTGCACGGAAGCCGCGGAGAAGGCCAAATGCTGGATTGCCGTCGAGAATGTGTGGAATCACTTCATCACGGACCCGATGAGCGCGGCGCGTTTTGTGGACGAGATCGGCAGCCCGTGGGTGGGCTGGCATCTCGATCTGGGCAATCTCGTGACCTACGGGTGGCCGGAGCACTGGGTGCACATCCTCGGCCCGCGCATCCTGAATCTGCACATCAAGGAATACAGCCGGAAGAAGCGCGATGCTGAAGGCCCGTACAAAGGCTTCGGGGTGGAGCTCGGCGAAGGCGACAACGATTGGCCGGCCACAATGAAGGCGCTGGACGATATCGGCTACAAAGGATGGGGCATCCTGGAAGTCGGCGGCGGCGACGCCACGCGCTTGAAATTCCTCGCCGAGCGAACGGACCAGCTTTTCGCCAGCTAGTCAGCGAGACTACTTGTCCTTTTTCTTGCTGATGAACTTGGCGAACTCTTCCTTGTTACTTTCCAACTGCTCAAGCTGCGCGTTGGACGCTTTGACCCGGACCACGTCATCGCCGACTTTGGCGCGGATGATCCAGCCGTCCGGCCGATCGCCTGATTTATAGCTATAATTGAAGGAATAATAGGTGTCGCGACTGGTCTGACTGGACAGTTCCTTGGACTCCACGGGAAACTTCTCGAAAGCACTCGGCCCCAGCGTGACCTCGCGAGTCCCCTGGTCGTAGAGAAAACGCCGCGTCCCGTTCGCCGGCTTGCCGACAAAGAACCACTCGATCGTGAATTTGCCGGGGATGGCGGACATATTGCGCACGGTGATCGCCAGTTCACGAGTGGCAGTTCTAGTCTTGCTATAAGAGCCGTCGTAACTGCGAAAGTTGTTCGTCGTTTTCGAATCCCCATTGCCTTCCACGGCATCGACAAAGACACTCTTGCTAGTGTAGTGCGGCGCAAATAGCGTAACATCTTTCTTGTCTGGCGAGAGTTCCTCGGAGAGGTTATCGAGATGGTTATCGTCACCTCTGATGTTCCTTGTTCTGAAGACCTACAATGGCTGCGGAAGCAGGCCACCAGT